>CACYQK010000055.1:0-9330 GCA_902776495.1 uncultured Ruminococcus sp.
TCTCGGCGTTCTTTTCCTTTTGATAGTCTTTGTAGTACCGCTGGGCGTTCGCCGCCGGTGAGATCGCGGGATTGAGCTTGATCCTGAGCGTCTTGCCGTCGGGGTCGTAGTAGTTTTCAACGTCAACATACTCCGCGCCGCGCTCAATGCGGTACAGATTCGCCTGCAATAAATCGCCGCGGATGCGCAGCTGCTCGCGGTCGGCGCAGCGCGAAAGCTCGGTCTGCTGCTTTTGCAGCTTGCGCGCGGTTCGCTCGCGGAGATTTACAAGGAGCTTGTTGAGGCTCTGGGTCTTGACCCTCATTCTGTCGCGTGCGTCACGCTCGTCATAAAAGCTGTCAACAGCGAGGTTAAAGCTATCCTTTTGCTCGACCTTTAGAAATCCGCCATACTGTTTTATTTCTATAAAAGAAATATCCATCGGCTTTTTATCCTCGCGGTAAACGATATACGGCTTGCCGAGGCAGTTTTCCGTGACGTTTTTCAGCTCCGTCAGCTCGGCTATCAGCCTGTCGTAAAGCACGCCCTCAACGCGGTTTGTCGCTCCCTCGCAAACGCGGTACTCAAGCTCGCGGCTGATTATGGGCGACACGCCCTGGATCGCGCTCAAAACTGCCTTGCCGAGCGGCATTTCCGCGGGTTGGTTCTTTATCCTTTGCGCGATCTCCTCGGGTGTTGACTCCAAAATATTGAGCTTATCCTGCGGGTCGGGCAGTTCGTATTTTATGTTCGGCAAAACGAACCTGCGGCTGCTGACGGTCAGATCGACCCTTTTGAGCGCGTCAACGATAACGCCTGTGCCGCGGTCGATCAGGATGATGTTGCTGTACATTCCCATTATCTCGCAGACGACCGTAAGATCAACAAGGTCGCCGAGCTCGTTCACACATTCAAAATCGAGGAACAGCACTCGGTCGCACTCAAGCTGGCGCACACTTACAAGCTTACCGCCGCCGAGACGCTTGCGCATAAGCATACAGAACATCGGAGGCTGCGCGGGGTTTTCGGGCGTATTTACGCAGTAGTTCACGCGCGGAGAATTCGCCCGAGCCGAGAGCAAAAGCTTTTGGCTTCCGCCGTAGGTGCGCAGCACGAAAACAAGCTCGTCGCGGTTGGGCTGATAAATTTGGTTGACCCTCGCGCCGAGCGACTGTGCTTCTATTTCATTTTTGATATGCCGTAAATATATTCCATCCAGTGCCATTTGTTTCAATCCGTTCCGTAAGTCGGTTCATATTCTCAGGTCGGTGTCTCGACTTACAAGTATTATTCATCTTGATTCAAGGTCAGTGCGAAGCCCACGGGCGACCAAAGGTCGCCCCTACAATTAAACTCTACTTATGGTATTTTCCGTTCGTCGAGATCTCAAACGCCCTGTATATCTGTTCACTGAGTATGACACGCGCCATCTGGTGCGGGAATGTCATTTTGCTCATAGAAAGGCGCAGATCCGCCCGTTTCTTTACTTCATCGCTGAGCCCGTAGCTGCCGCCGATGATAAAATCAACGGTGCTTTTGCCGCTGAGCGCTATTTTGTCGAGAGCTGCGGATAGCTCCTCGCTCGAGAGCAGCTTCCCCTCGATGCACATCGCCGCGACGTAATCGCCCGCGCCGATCTTCTGCATTATTCTCCTGCCCTCGGCGGCGATCACCTCGGCGATCTGCGAGCCGTTCGGGTCATTGCTCCTGATCCGCTCCTCGTTGAGCTCAATGATATTGAATTTGCAGAACGCCGTCAGCCGCTTTGAATATTCGGCAATGGCGTCCGTAAAATATTTTTCTTTTATCTTGCCGATGCAGATAATGTTGATTTTCAGCATTAAAAAATCACGCTCTTTACTGTCGCCTCGGCAGGAGCTATGTCGAGGGTGTAATCTACTTTATATTTCAATCCCGCGCGCTCAAGCTCTGCGACCGCCGTCCTCAGCGCGACCTCGGGTGTATTGTTCTGCTCGCTGAGGTGGCCGAGCATAAGGCGGAGCGTTCCGCCCTTTACAAGCTCAGAGAGCTCCGCGGAGCACGCCTCGTTTGAAAGATGCCCTTTGTCAGAGAGTATCCTGCGCTTGAGCGGATATGGATACGGCCCTGTTTTGAGCATTTCGATATCGTGGTTCGACTCGAGCACGACAAAATCGCTTTGAGCCGCCGCCCGGCGCACGCCCTCGGTCATAATTCCCATATCGGTGGCGATAAGCGCGGACTTTCCGTCGGGCGACGTCACCCTGTAGCAGCAGCTTTCCGCCGCGTCGTGAGGGGTATTTATGCGGTTGACAAGGATATCGCCGACAACGGACTCTCGCTCGATAATGTAGAGCTTTGTATCGCTCTCGAGCTTTCTGCTGTTGATCATCGCGTCCATAGTGCCCTTGCTCGCGTAAACAGGCAGCTTGTATTTTTTGGCGAGAACTCTGACCGCGCTGCAGTGGTCGATGTGCTCGTGAGTTATAAAAAGCGCGTGGATATTGCTTATATCTATTGAATTGAGCTCCAATGCCTGCTCGATCTGCCTGCACGACCTGCCCGCGTCAACAAGTATACCCTCGCTGCCCGAGCCTATGTAATAACTGTTTCCCTTGCTGCCGCTGAACAGCGGAACAACCTTTGCCATAAAATTACCCCTAAAATTTATATATGATAAGATAATAACACATTTTTTAAAAATTTACAACAAAAAAGAGTTGAAAGCCAATTGACTCTCAACTCTTAACTCTTAAATTTTACGCTCTGAGCTCTTCCTGATTATCTCCGGAATAATAGACCTTTTTGATATCAGCGCCGATAGCCTTGAACTTTTCAACAACGTCCTCGTAGCCTCTCTCGATAAACTGGATGCTCGAGATCTCGGTCGTACCGCTTACCTCAAGTGCCGCGATAATCATCGCCGCGCCTGCTCTGAGGTCGGTCGCCTTAACGGGAGCCGCTGTGAGCGGTGTGCCGCCCTCGATGATGGCAAGTCTGCCCTCTACCGAGATATGCGCGCCCATTCTGATAAGCTCGCTGATATACTGATATCTGTTGTCCCAAACGTTCTCGTTAACAATGCTGGTGCCGGGCACGCTCATAAGCAGAGCGGTGAACTGCGGCTGGCAGTCCGTCGGGAAGCCGGGATGAGGCATTGTCTTGATGTTGCAGCGCTTGAGCGGCTTAACGGTGGCGTCAATGGTGAGCGCCTCGTCATACTCTGTGATCTTAACGCCCATCTCACGGAACTTGGCTGAGATCGACTCAAGGTGCTTGGGAGTGATATTCTTGATAGTAACGCGTCCGCGTGTTGCTGCGGCTGCGCACATATATGTTCCCGCCTCAATCTGGTCGGGAATGATTGAGTAAGAGATACCGTGCATATAGTTCACGCCTCTTACCTTGATAACGTCTGTACCTGCGCCTCTTACGTCAGCTCCCATAGAGTTAAGGAAGTTCGCAAGGTCAACGATGTGGGGCTCTCTTGCGGCATTTTCAATAACCGTAAGACCCTTTGCGCGGCAGGCTGCGAGCATAATGTTCATAGTCGCGCCTACAGACACAACGTCGAGATAAATATGGGTTCCCACAAGACCTTCCTCGTCGCACTTAGCCTCGATGATAGCTCCGTCAACGAGTCTTGTCTCTGCGCCCAACGCCTCAAAGCCCTTGAGGTGCTGGTCTATGGGGCGAACGCCGAAGTTACAGCCGCCGGGAAGAGCGACCTTTGCCTGACCGTATTTTCCGAGCAGAGCGCCGAGAAGATAATAAGAAGCTCTCATTCCCCTTACCAGATCGGTAACAGCTACGCTTGTCTGGATATGAGTGGGATCGATATAGAGAGTGCTCTTGTTGATCCTTCTTACCTTAGCGCCCATCTGCTGGAGGATCCTGCTGATAAGCGTTACGTCGCTGATGTTCGGGATATTCTCGATCGTACAAGGCTCGTCACATAAAATAACGGCGGGGATAATAGCAACGGCAGCGTTTTTTGCACCGCTGATATTTACCTCACCAAAAAGCGGTTTACCGCCCGTAACAACAAACTTTTCCAATTGTTGACACTCCTAACGATGGTGATGGATTTTTGCAACAACAAATATATAGGTTCCGTAACACTACCTGTTGTGGTTGATATGGTTATTTTCCCACTTAAACCACAAAATATAGGTTACATTTTTATTAAAACGAACTGCAAATTATGGTTACACATACGTTACGCCACAATTCTCTTGTAGAAAATGATACTACAAAATTGTAGTAAAGTCAACGCAATATTAAAATTGTAACCGATTTTTGGCAAACTTGTACTCAAATTATTAAGGATTTGTCACATTCTTTTTTAATATTAACAAGCGATGTTACGCTTTCGGTGAATTTCTAAAAAAGAAATAAAAAACCGGCTATTTTTCCGTTCGAGAAATATTCGAGTTGTGACAAAAAATTAATAAAATACGCGGAGCGCCTGAGTGCTCCGCATAAATTTACGATGTATTGATTAGAAATATTCCAAATATTGAGAGATTTTTTGATTGTTTTTACAATTTTTACCTTGTTGCTGCCGCGACATAAAAATATCCGCGGACAGTTTTTAACCATCCGCGGTAAAAGTTTATTTAGTGCGCCAAAGGCATATTTAGCTGTGCGCAGCGCAATTTAGCTCGCCGAAGGCGAATTTAGCTCTGCTATCCTTTATCCGCCTGAAGCTCAACCTCGATCTCTTTTTCCTCATAATCGTTCGAGCCCGAGCGGGGGTGATAGTACTTTATCGTGATCGTATCGCCTTCCTTGTGCTTTTCGAGCACGTTGTAGATATCCGAGAACGATTCGATTTTCTCGCCGTCAGCTTCGTATATAATATCTCCCTCAGCGATTTCGGTGTCTCCGCAAGGGCCGTTGGGGTCAACTGTATCAACATAAATACCGCCCGATACACCGAGCTGCATAGCTTGCTCGCTTGTCAGCGCCTCACCCGAGATACCTATCTTTACGCGGTTTTGAACATAGCCGTTCTTCATAAGGTCGTCAACGATTGTCTTGACAGTTGCAGAGGGGATACAAAAGCCCATTCCCTCGTAGCTTTCATTGACTATCTTCGCCGACGCGATACCTACGACCTGACCGTACATATTGACTGCGGGGCCGCCGGAGTTGCCGGGGTTGATAGCGGCGTCGGTCTGGATGTATTTTACAATGCTCTTTTTGGAAGCGTCACGCTCAAGCGCAGACACAATGCCCTTTGTCATAGAGTTCTGGAACTCCATACCGCCGGGGTTGCCGACGATCACTATGTCATCGCCTTCCGCAAGCTGGGTTGAATCACCGAACTGAGCGGGGGTGAGTCCCTTTGCGTCGTCGAGCTTTAACAGCGCTATATCTGTCCTTGAGTCAAATCCGACTACGCCGGCGTTGTATTCCTTGCCGTCTGATGTGTACACAGACAGCACCATAGAATTCCTGCTGTTATTAACAACGTGAGAGTTTGTAATTACATATCCGTCCTCGGAGATTATGATACCGCTGCCCTCAGAGACCTTGGTCTTTTTATCCTTATCGCCGAAGCCCTTGACGCCGACTACCGACGGAGAGGTCTTCTTAAACGCGTACTCCGAGCCGTAGTTACTGTTAGTTTTGGCGTCGGCAGGCTTTTTTTCGAGCTTGAGCCCGCTGTAGTCCTCTTGGGTCTTATCGCTGTAATCGCTGTCGTCAAATTTTGGAGCCTCGGTCGCGGGCTGATCGTTGCCGGGGGCTTTATAATTGTAATCGGGAGGGAAAATACCGTCGGGGTCTGAACTCTGTGAAGATGAACTTGAACTGTTGTCGTTCGAGTTTGCTGCGACATAGTAAATAATTCCGATAAAGCTTGCCGCAAGCATTACCGCGAGCACGATGATGACGATCAGCATTCCCTTGTTTGCCTTTGTCTTTTTCTTTGGCGCGGCAACATACGGGTCTTTCTGATCGGACGCGGGAACGCTCGGCTGAGTCTGATTTGTATTTGCCGCGAACTCTGCGTCGTCTTCTCCGGGCGCCTGCAGCGGAGAAACAAACTGCTGCTGAGGCATGGGCTGCGGTGCAGGCTGAGTCATCGGTTGCGGCATAGTCTGAGGCATAGGCGGCTGCATCGGCTGAACCGGAGGCTGCACAAATCCCTGCGGGGGTTGACCGTAAGCGCCGTTGAAGTAAACGGGGTTTTGATAATTGTTCTGCACAGGGGGCACAGGCGGCTGAACACCAAAGCCCTGCTGAGGATACTGCGGGGGCTGCGCATACTGCGGGGGCTTAGGCACCTGATCAAATGCTCCGTCCTGATATGTAGCCGTCTGCTCGATTGGGTCAAAAGCCTGATCCGCAGGGTCGTCAAACGATTCCTCGGGCTGCTGCATCAGCGGCTTTTCGGGCTCAAAGCCAAAAGGCTGAGCGGGCTGCTCGGGCTTTTCGGTAAACGGACGCTGCGGCTGATTACCGGTGTTGTTTTCAAAATTATTATCCATAATATCACCTTGAAAAAGTTTTCTTATTGATTTACAAATAACATTATACTATTTAAAAGCGGTAAAAGCAACCAACCTATGTGACAATAAACTGAAAATTTTATAAAAATATCGGTTTAATCATATTTTTTCGTTGTTTTTTTCCGAGTTTTTTCCGCAAATCGCTTTATAATCCGTAAAATATATGTTATAATTATTGTAACTCGGTGCGGGAAGACGTTCCCTCTCCGAAATTCTGTAAAAAAGGAAGATGATTATGCCTTTAGTAAACGCAAAAGAAATGCTTACAAAAGCAAAAGCAGGCCACTACGCAGTAGGCCAGTTCAACATCAACAACCTTGAGTGGACAAAAGCTATCCTTCTCACAGCACAGGAGCTTAACTCCCCCGTAATCCTCGGCGTATCCGAGGGCGCAGGCAAGTATATGTGCGGCTACAAGACCGTTGTTGGTATGGTAAACGGAATGCTCGAGGAGCTCGGTATCACCGTTCCCGTTGCTCTCCACCTCGATCACGGCTCATACGAGGGCGCAAAGGCTTGCATCGAGGCAGGCTTTAGCTCAATTATGTTTGACGGCTCACATTATCCTATCGAGGAGAACGTTGAAAAGACTAAGGAGCTCGTTGGTATCTGCAACGACCTTAACCTCTCTATCGAGGCTGAGGTAGGTTCTATCGGCGGCGAGGAAGACGGCGTTATCGGCGCAGGCGAATGTGCTGATCCGCAGGAATGTAAGATGGTAGCAGACCTCGGCGTTACAATGCTCGCGGCAGGTATCGGCAACATCCACGGCAAATATCCCGACAACTGGGCAGGACTCAGCTTTGAGACCCTCGACGCTATCCAGCAGCTCACAGGCGAGATGCCCCTCGTTCTCCACGGCGGCACAGGTATCCCCGAGGATATGATCAAGAAGGCTATCACTCTCGGCGTTTCAAAAATCAACGTTAACACCGAGTGCCAGCTCGCTTTTGCAGCGGCTACAAGAGAGTACATCGAGGCAGGCAAGGATCTGCAGGGCAAGGGCTTCGATCCCCGTAAGCTCCTCGCTCCCGGCGCACAGGCGATCAAGGACACAGTTAAAGAGAAGATGGAGCTCTTCGGCTCGGTAGGCAAAGCCTGATAATTAGTTTTCAAAAACTCATACAAAACTTCACGGACGGCAAATGCCGTCCGTGTTTTTTACCTTAATTATTTTTAGGAATCCGCGCTCCCGCGTCATTTTTGATATTTATTCCTGATATCCTCCATATCGGCTTTTACATCAGCAACCATTTCATCATAGTTTTTCTGTGAAAGCAAACCGCTGTCAAACTGTATTTTCAAATCCTCAAGGGCACTCTCGTATTCATAAAGCTCCTTTTCAAGCTTTTTGTTTCGTTTAGGCTCGTTTTTTTCGCGTCTGAAGGCGTCCGCGACCGAAGGGTAATCCTGCCTCAATCCGATAATCATCATCGTAACGTACAGCAATACAGGCAATAAATATTCACAATAACCGATTGCGACAGAATAATAATCATTTTCGGTCGTTTGGATGAATATAATATAGTTTATCAGTCCGTAAAGATAGGGAATACAAAACAGGGTAGATATAACTACAAGCACGGGCTTCTTAGGAAAGCCTTTTACGGCTGAGATCATCAGCACGACGCAACCAACCGCAAGAATAATATCCATAATCAAATTCACGATCGGTATACTAAACATATCGCCGGAAGCAGCCAAATCGGAAAAATCATTTGCGAACTTGAATGAGAATACGATATCGCTTATGATCGCCCGGATCAATGCTGCGAACTTGATGGTATAGATCACGGGAAAGACCAGCGACCCGAACGCTTTTTTCCTGAATATAAAAACATATAGAACAAGCAGTAAACAAGATATTTTAAGTTCTATATTATGAAAAAGATATAGAGAAATCATATTCCATCCGATTTGTGTTTCGCTGAACTCGCTTCCGAAAAACAGTTGAAATATTCTTGAATCAACCATAAAAGCGCAAAGCACAAGCGCCGCAGTCAAAATATATACAATCGTCCATCCATTGGATCTTTCGATTTTTTTGATTTCATTAACATTATCACTCATTGTTTTTTCCCCTTTTTTGAACTTCCGGTTTATACACCCTTTTTATACCATAAGAACAACGTGATTATGGTATAATCAGCCATCGCCCTTGCCGCAAAGCGGCAAATCGGGCGGGCAATATAAATTGTATAATAAAACGCAAATTGCAACCATATTGTTACAGCAATGCGTATTCTGCAATTATTATAACACAATTATCAGACACGCGCAATTCATAAGCTATAACATTTTTGTCACTGTTTTGCAAGAAAAGCATAAGAGCTAAATTTGGCTTCGCCAAGCTAAATGTGCCTTCGGCACGCTAAAATTCAAACCAGACCGCGGATGGGTAAAACCGTCCGCGGTTTTTTCTGTAAAATTACTCTTGTCTAACGATTAAAAACATTGAAAAATCCCGACGGTTATGCTATAATGATTTGGTATAGATTAATTTTTAAAGGGTGATTTTATGGCAGAAAAAACCGTCAGAACACGATACGCTCCGAGCCCCACGGGCTTTATGCACGTCGGCAACCTCAGAACCGCTTTGTATGAGTACCTTGTGGCAAAGTCGCAGGGCGGAAAGTTCATTTTGCGCATTGAGGATACCGACCGCGAACGCCTTGTTGAGGGCGCGGTCGACTTTATATACAACACGCTTGAACTCGCGGGATTAAAACACGACGAAGGTCCCGACGTGGGCGGCGATTTCGGCCCCTATGTTCAGAGCGAGCGCAAGGATATGTACCTCCCCTATGCCGAGCAACTGATAAAGGAAGGCAAGGCGTACCGCTGCTTCTGCTCA
>CACYQK010000056.1:0-9232 GCA_902776495.1 uncultured Ruminococcus sp.
ACGATGATGATCCGATTGTTCCGGTCGTAGAGACCGCAACGCAGGAGACCAAAAAAGTGACCGCAACCGAAAAAGTAACAGAAACCAAAAAAGTGCCCGTGACAGAAAAGGTAACTGAAAAAGTGACCGAGAAAGTAACCGAAAAGCAAACAGAAGAAGTTACAGAGGAAGTAACCGAAGCCCCTGATAACAGTGAGAATTGGAAAGATATCTACGCCGAAAAGATTGAAGAAAAATACAGTGGTGAATCTTCACAGCCAGCACCCCAATTCGCGCTTGTTTATATTGATGACAACGATGTTCCCGAACTGTTGATGCAATCGGGCAGCCATTCGCCCGGCTTGGAAATATACTGGATAGTCGGAGACGATACTGAATCAGAACACTTGGGTTTGTCGTGGGGTGAATTTCTTTATAATGAAAAGCAAGGAGATTTTTATTATGAGTACAATGCGCAGGGAACAGGAGCGACCTCATTTTTATTTGACGGAAGCTCGGTAACACAGGGGCAACATATCGGGTTTAGTAATACGAGCGGTGAAACAGTGTATACTATAGACGGCGAGACTACTGATAAAGCGTCATTTGAAAGTGAGTATAATTCAATGAGAGCCGATTATTCCGATAAGGCTGTTTTTAAGAACAAAAGCGAGATACTTGAAGAGCTTCAATAAAACGTTTTTTATGAATAATTCATTGACGAAAAAGGCAACTTTTGTTATAATATTTAAAAAAGGAATAGGGGATAAGGAAATGAAAAAGTTATTATCAATTATAATTGCAATTGTTATTATCTCGTCGTTTTCCGGCTGCTTTGGCTCAAATACTCAATTGCCGACCGATAGAAATGAATCGGATTCATCTTTTTCTTCAAGTGAAGAAAAAACTACCGAGCCAACAACAGAAAAAGCAACCGAGGAAGAAACAACAGAACCTATAACAGAAAGTACCACCGGTTCGGAAGCCGAATCGATAAAATTGACTGAGTTAACAAGCGTTGGAGATCAGCCTATTGAAACCGACAAATTAACAGATAACTACGGAAACAACTATGAAAGTGCGATTATAAGTGATTATAAAAATGATGTATACGAGTATATTCTTGATGGAAAATACTCGTCTTTGAAGGGAACCTTATATATTCCAAAAGGTGAAAGCGATGACTATAATGTTACATTAACTGTAAAAGGTGACGGACATATTCTGTATTCTTCTCCTGTTATGACAAAAACCTCAAAACCGGTTGAATTTGATGTTCCGATAGCCGGATTCAATAAACTTGTAATTGAGTGGTACGAGTATCAAGTTGAATGTTGTATAGCTACTCCGACTTTGATTAAATCCAATCAAAATGACTCAAAAGCTGTTGATAAAAAATCATTGCCGATTATAATTACAGATTTGACGAGCATTGATTACAAGCCGGAGCGTACATACTGTTTAACAGATACTTTTGGTAATACATACAGTAACGCAATAAAGAATAATTCTCCGTTTTATTCAGATGTAGTTTATGAGTATTTATTAGACAAAAAATACAGTAAGTTTAAATGCACTTTATATATCCCGAAAGGCGAAAAACTTAATAAAACTGTTACTATGATAATAGACGGTGACGGAGAGGAGATATATCAATCTCCGGCAATGTCTGTTTCTTCAAAACCTGTTGATGTAGAAGTTGATCTTTCAAAGTATAACGATGTAAAAATTCATTTTTTAAATGATAAGGGTAAATCAACAAACAGTAAATCACTTTGTTTGGGAACGCCGTACTTTTACCTTATTTAACACACTTATAACAAAATCAACACATTATATTCAGAGATACTCATTTTGGGTATCTCTGTTTTGTCTATATAATGATTAGTATCTTCATCAAATCACAAAATATAGTGCCTGACGCCAAAATATACAATAATTCACACAATATCTGCTATTATTTTATATTAATCATCAAAATTTGTTTTTAATTCTATTACAGCTAAAAAAACCGCTTATATTATACTATAATATACTGTGTATTGTTATTTTCAATTCTCAATTTCTATTTTTTGGAGGAGTCATTATGGAAAAGAAAGAGCTTATGTACGAAGGCAAGGCAAAAAAGGTGTATTCTACCGACGATCCCGCTTTATGCATCGTTTCTTACAAGGACGACGCTACCGCTTTTAACGGCGAGAAAAAGGGCACTATCGTCGGCAAGGGCGTAGTAAACAACCGTATGAGCAACTTTATGTTTCAGCTGCTCGAGAAAAACGGTATCCCCACTGATTTTGTCGAAGAGCTTAACGACCGTGACGCGGTATTAAAGAGAGTTGAGATCGTTCCTCTCGAAGTTATCGTCCGCAACAAGGCGGCAGGCTCATTCTCAAAGCGCTTCGGCGTTCCCGAGGGTACGGCGTTTGAGTGCCCGACTCTTGAATATTGCCTCAAGGATGACGACCTCGGCGATCCTATGATCAACGACAGCCAGATCATCGCAATCGGCGCGGCTAAGCAGGAGGAGCTTGACACTATCGCCAAGTATACAATGAAAATCAATGAGGTTATGATCGACTTCTTCAAAAAATGCGGCGTTGACCTTATCGACTTCAAGATCGAGTTCGGCAGACTTCCCGACGGAACCATCATCCTCGCAGACGAGATCTCACCCGATACCTGCCGTTTCTGGGATGTAGAGACAGGCGAAAAGCTCGATAAAGACCGTTTCCGCAGAGATATGGGCGGCGTAGAAGAAGCGTATGCCGAGATGATGAAGCGCGTAGGACTCGGCGAATAAGCATATATAAGACAGGATAAAAGATAGGAAATTTGAGTTATATTAATCGGATGGTGAAGTCTTGAATTATTCTCTCGATAATTACGCAAAGGAAGGATTGCACGAGGAGTGCGGAGTCTTCGGAATTTTCAGCGATGGTACGATCCCGCCGGCGTACGCTTGTTATAACGGACTTCTTGCGCTTCAGCACAGAGGTCAGGAAAGCTGCGGAATCGCCGTTACCGATGACGGTGTAATCGATTATTATAAAAATATGGGTCTTGTTACCGAGGTGTTCAATAACAATATCCTTGACTCGCTCCCGGGACAGATGGGTATTTCTCACGTTCGATACTCAACAGCAGGCGGCTCTGTGCTTGAAAACGCGCAGCCGCTTGTTATGCGTTATGTAAAGGGTACTCTTGCGGTCGCTCATAACGGAAATCTCACCAACGCGGTGGAGATCCGCCGTGACCTTGAGCAGACGGGCGCGATCTTCCAGACGACAATCGACTCCGAGGTCATCTGTTATGTTATCGCCCGCGAACGTCTTAAATGCCACAGCGTAGAACAGGCTGTCGCCAACACTATGCAAAAGATCAAGGGCGCGTATTCTCTGCTTGTAATGAGCCCGAGAAAGCTGATCGCCGCACGCGATCCCCACGGCTTCAGACCGCTTTGTATGGGCAAATACAATGACTCTTATGTCTTTGCCAGCGAGAGCGCGGCGCTCGACGCCTGCGGAGCGGAATTTGTCCGCGATGTTGAGCCCGGAGAGATAATCGTTGTCGATAACAAAAAGGGTATGCGCAGCATCAAGCCCGAATTCAAAGAAAAGAAAAAATCTATTTGTATTTTTGAGTACATATATTTTGCCCGCAGTGACAGTCTTATTGACGGCGTCAGCGTGTACGAAAGCCGCAAAAAAGCCGGCAGGATCTTGGCGCGCGAGTTTCCCGTAGAAGCGGATATGGTAATCGGCGTTCCCGAATCGGGAATTGACGCTGCAATCGGTTATTCCGAGGAATCGGGTATCCCGTATCAAAAGGCTATCGTAAAGAACGGCTATATCGGCAGGACGTTTATCAAGCCCACTCAAAAGGACCGTATGAAGAGTGTTCATCTTAAATTGAACCCCATCGCCGATATGGTCAAGGGTAAGCGCGTTGTTATGATAGACGACAGCGTTGTGCGCGGCACGACAATCGACCGTATCGTTACAATGCTCCGTGACGCGGGCGCAAAGGAAGTCCATATGCGTATCAGCTCGCCGCCGTTTATGTGGCCGTGCTATTACGGAACAGACATCCCCTCGCGCGGAGAGCTCATCGCCTGCAACCATACTATCGAGGAGATAACAAAGCTCAGCGGAGCCGATTCTCTCGGTTATCTGCCGGTCGAGTATCTTCACGAGATGATAGATTTTGCCGATGTAGGCTTCTGCGACGGCTGTTTTACAGGAAAATATCCCGCCGAGATCACCCTCGAGACCTTAGAGGGCAAGGAGCGCGGCGGAATGGATTTTAAGGATAAAAACAAATGTCAGGGCAAGGATAACTGATTTGCCAAGAAAGGATAAAAAATGAGTAAGGACTGCTACGAATCGCCTTTGTCCGCACGTTACGCGAGCAAGGAAATGAAGTATATATTTTCTCCCGACAAGAAGTTCAGAACTTGGAGAAGGCTCTGGATCGCGCTTGCCGAGGCTGAAAAAGAGCTCGGTCTGCCCGTAACTCAGGAGCAGATAGACGAGCTGAAGGCAAACGCCGACGATATAAACTACGATGTAGCCCAGGAGAGGGAAAAGCTTGTTCGCCACGATGTTATGTCGCACGTTTACGCCTACGGTGTTCAGTGCCCCAATGCAAAGGGCATAATCCACCTCGGCGCGACCTCGTGCTATGTAGGCGACAACACCGACATCATCATTATGACAGAGGGCTTAAGGCTTATCCGCAACAAGCTGATCACGGTAATAAGAAATCTCTCAAAATTCGCGGACGAGTACAAGGCTCTGCCGACTCTCGGCTTTACTCACTTCCAGCCCGCTCAGCCCACAACGGTAGGCAAGAGGGCGACCCTTTGGATCCAGGAATTTTTAATGGACTTAGAGGACGTTGAGTATCAGCTTTCAAAGGCAAAGCTCCTCGGCTCAAAGGGCACAACGGGTACGCAGGCGAGCTTTTTGGAGCTCTTTGACGGCGACCACGATAAGTGCAAGCAGCTCGATCAGAAAATTGCCGAGAAGATGGGTTATCAGGCTTGCTTCCCCGTATCGGGACAGACATATTCACGCAAGCTCGATTCACAATTCCTCAATGTGCTCGCGGGTATCGCCCAGTCAGCGGCGAAATTCTCTAACGATATAAGACTTCTCCAGCACCTTAAGGAGGTCGAGGAGCCGTTTGAAAAGAACCAGATCGGTTCATCCGCTATGGCTTATAAGCGCAATCCTATGCGCAGCGAGCGCATTGGTTCGCTTTCGAGATATGTTATGACTGACGTGCTCAACGGTTATTTTACAACCGCTACCCAGTGGTTTGAGAGAACGCTTGACGATTCCGCGAACAAGAGATTGAGCGTTCCCGAGGCGTTCCTCGCGATCGACGGCGTGCTCTCGCTCTGCGCAAATGTTGCAGACGGACTTGTGGTTTATCCCAAGGTAATCGAGCAAAGGCTCAGAAAAGAGCTGCCGTTTATGGCGACCGAAAACATTATGATGGACGCCGTTAAAAAGAGAGGCGCAGACCGTCAGCAGCTTCACGAGAGAATAAGAGTCCACTCGATGGCTGCGTCAAGGGTAATCAAGGAAGAGGGCGGAGAAAACGACCTTCTCGAGCGTATCGCGAACGACGAGGCGTTCGGCGTTACCCTTGAAGAGCTCGAAAAAATCCTGCAGCCCGAAAAATACACAGGCAGAGCAAAGGAACAGACCGAGGATTTCCTCAACGAATACGTCTATCCCGCGCTTGAAAAATATAAGGACATTGAGTCCGACAGACCCGAAATCAACGTGTAAACAAATAATTTCCCGCTTTAATAAAGGAGAAAAACTATGGTAAAAGCAATTGTAGGCGCTAACTGGGGCGACGAGGGAAAGGGCAAGATCACCGACGTCCTCGCCGATAAAAGCGACATTGTTATCCGCTTTCAGGGCGGCGCGAACGCAGGTCACACTATCATCAACGACTACGGAAAGTTTGCGCTTCATCAGCTCCCGTCAGGTGTGTTCCATCAGAATATCGTCAACATCATCGGCAACGGTGTGGCGTTCAGCGTAGAGAATTTTGTAAAAGAGATGAAAGAGCTCGAAAGCAGGGGCGTGCCCAAGCCGAACATCATCATCTCCGACCGTGCGCAGGTCGTTATGCCGTATCATGTAGCGTTCGATTGCTACGAGGAGGAGCGCCTCGGCAAAAACTCCTTTGGTTCGACAAAGAGCGGTATCGCTCCGTTTTATTCGGATAAATATTCAAAGATCGGTTTCCAGATCAACGAGCTCTACGACGATCCCGACTCATTAAAAGAGAAGATCCGTCACGCGCTCGAAATCAAAAACGCTACCCTCAAAAACCTTTACAACAAGCCCGGAATAACGGAGCAGGAGGTTTATGATAAGCTGATGGAGTACAAGGAACAGCTCGCCGAGTATGTGGGCGACGCATTCAGGTTCATCCATCAGGCACTAAAAGCTGGCAAAAATATCCTGCTCGAGGGTCAGCTCGGCTCATTAAAAGATACCGACTTCGGCATCTATCCTATGGTAACTTCTTCCAATACTATCGCGGGCTACGGCGCTGTAGGCGCGGGCATCCCGCCCTATGAGATCAAGGAGATCATCACAGTCGTAAAGGCTTATTCAAGCGCTGTAGGCGCGGGTGAGTTTGTCTCCGAGATATTCGGAGAAGAAGCCGACGAGCTTAGAAAAAGAGGCGGCGACGGCGGCGAGTTCGGAGCTACTACCGGCAGACCGCGCCGTATGGGTTGGCTCGATCTTGTTGCCACACGCTACGGCTGTATGGTTCAGGGCGCTACTCAGGTTGCGTTCACCGTGCTCGATGTTCTCGGCTATCTTGAAGAGATCCCCGTATGTGTCGGTTATGAGCTCGACGGCGAGATCATCGATTACTTCCCGTCAACAACAAAGCTCAAAAGGTGCAAGCCCGTGCTCAAAAAGCTCAAGGGCTGGAACTGCTCTATCTCGGGTATCACAGAGTACGACAAGCTTCCCAAGGAGTGCCGTGAGTACATCGAGTTTGCCGAGGAATACATCGGCGTGCCCATCACAATGGTATCAAACGGACCTAAGAGAAGCGATATAATCTATAAGTGATAATATGGTGCTGCCTTATGGCAGCGCCGTGTTGTTTAGGGGGAATTGGTATGAACAAGGAATTGATAATCGTCCTCGATTTCGGCGGACAATATAACCAGCTTATCGCGCGGCGCGTCCGTGAGTGTAATGTGTACTGCGAGATTTTGCCGTATACGACTGAGCTTGAAAAAATCAAGGAATTAAATCCGCAGGGTATCATATTCACCGGCGGACCCAACAGCGTGTATGACGAAAGCTCACCACACTATTCTCCCGAGATTTTCGAGCTCGGGATACCGATACTCGGCATTTGTTACGGCTGCCAGCTTATGGCGTACACCTTAGGCGGCAACGTTGTCTCTGCGGCTGATGATTCGGTCAGCGAGTACGGCAAGACAAAGACATATTACAACACAGACGGCGTTATGTTTAACGGCTTGCCCGACAGCGGTATCTCTTGGATGAGCCACCGCGACTATATCAGCGAGCCTCCAAAGGGCTTTGAAATCACCGCTCATACCGATAATTGCCCCGTAGCGGCGATGGCTGATGATGAGAGAAAATTCTACGGCGTTCAGTTCCACCCCGAGGTAAAACATACCGAAAACGGCAGTATGATGATGAAATCATTCCTCTATGACGTTTGCGGCTGTAAGGGCGAGTGGAAGATGGACAGCTTTATAGATTCTACCGTCGCTCAAATCAGAGAGCAGGTGGGCGATAAGGGCGTTGTGCTCGGACTCTCGGGCGGAGTCGATTCATCGGTAGCCGCCGCGCTCATAAGCAAGGCGATCGGCAAACAGCTAACCTGCGTTTTTGTCGACCAAGGGCTTATGCGCAAGGATGAGGGCGATTTTGTTGAGCAGACATTCACAAAGCTGTTCGATATGAACTTTGTCCGCATAAACTGTGCCGATGAATTCCTTGCAAAGCTAAAGGGAGCGGTAGACCCCGAGGATAAAAGGAACATAATCGGAACCGAATTTTACAACGTTTTCTGGGATAAGATACGCGACAGCTACGGCTCGGGCTTCTTCGCTCAGGGCACTATCTACCCAGACCGCATAGAGAGCGGCAAGGGTGACGCCGCTAAAATAAAGACCCACCATAACCAGGTGGGTGTTCCAAAGGATATAAAATTTGAGGGTATTATCGAGCCGCTTAAAGACTTGTTCAAGGACGAGGTCAGAGCGGTGGGCGAAAAGCTCGGACTTCCGCACGACCTTGTATGGCGCCAGCCATTCCCCGGGCCGGGACTCGGCGTGCGCGTTATCGGCGAGGTAACTGCCGAGAGAGTAAAAATCTTGCAGGAAGCCGACGCTATCCTCCGTGATGAGATGGATAAATGCGGTTACGCAAGTCAGATGAGCCAGTTCTTCGCAGTTCTCCCGGGAGTAAAAACCGTTGGCGTAATGGGCGACTCGCGAACCTACAGCGAGCTTGTCGCTATCCGCGCGGTAACGACAGACGACTTTATGACCGCCGACTGGGCGAAGATACCGTATGATATTCTCGGCAGGGTTTCAAACAGGATAATCAACGAAGTCAACCATGTCAACCGTGTTGTTTACGACATAACAAGCAAACCTCCCGGCACGGTGGAGTGGGAGTGATTCGCAAAGCGAATCAACTATGAACGCCTAGCGTTCATATCATAACTTATGCGTAAGCATAATCATAACTGTACACTGATCACTAAAGTTTTGTATAGCGTGTTATCAGTTATGATTGGCTTCGCCAAGTTATGTTTTTTAAGCCTTTTCACACGGTTATTTCGGGAGTGATAAGATTGGAACAAATCAATGACAGTGATTCAATGTTTTTCATAAAACGGTAATAGATAATTAAAATTCCATATTAGAAATAAAAAGCCTTTAGCAAAAGCTGGGGCTTTTTTATTTTTGGGAATTTGCGAATAATTCGCAAATCTATTGACTCTAACGAACTGAAATGATATAATGATTTGCGAATGAGTCGCAAATTGGAGGTGCAATATGCCTAAATATATGACAAAACAGCGCAAAACATTGCTCGACTTCCTCGAAAGGCACGCCGATGAGGAGCTTTCCGCTAAAAAAATCGAGGCGGAGCTTGCTGACAGCGGCGTAAGCATCAGCGCTGTTTACCGCAATCTTTCCGAGCTCGAAAAAGAGGGGAAG
>CACYQK010000057.1:0-9634 GCA_902776495.1 uncultured Ruminococcus sp.
TTCGAGAAGACAGTGCGGCAGTAACGGAAAACTCTATTGCCCGAAAATCAACAGCTGCTATCGGTAACGTTTTTTCATTTGTCGTGGCGACGACGGCGCAGGTTTTCCTTAATAATAAAAAGCTGTCATTCTGAGCTTTAGCGAAGAATCTCCTCGATACCGCGCAGAAATTTCCTTTGCTTCGTAGGGGCGGACCCGCGTGTCCGCCCGCAAGAACCGGCTTTTGTTCGCACAGAAAAAATTGATAGGACATTAAGCACGAGTTAAACGCCCTCGGGAGCCCGTAGCCGGACGGCAACCCTTTTGTCGCTTGCGCGACATTTCCCCTGTCAGGGGAATTTCACATAGGTGCTCCCCTACAATGTCAAGGAAATGTTGGTGTAATCGGTAGTGGAGAAGCTGTCGCCAAAGGCGACTGATAAGGGGATTGGATTTTGGAGTCCCTACAAAATCCAAAATCGTGCAAACCTTTATCGCCTGCGGCGTTCCCCTTATCCGACCAATTCGCAAGCGAATTGCCCACCCCTCTTAAGCAGAGGCAGCACCCCTTTTGTCGTAGCGACGACAAACAAACCTTATTTCGTTGGGGTCGGTCGCCCGAAAACCGGCGCCCGCTTCTCTCTTTCAATTCTCTATTGCGCCTATATGATTTTTGTGCTATAATTATTGACAGCAAGACATTTTGATATCAATAAACAGATGAAAGGAAATGATTATGAAAAAACTGATAGTTATTGCCGTTTTGGTTTTGGCGACGGTCTTTTTTGCCGGATGTAATAAAACGGCTGTAGAGCCAACGGAAGAAACGACCAAGCCCACCGAGGCTGTAACAACGCAAGGACAAATATCGGTTGATGTTGCCACGGAAGCTCGTCCGACCGAGGAACCTACTACTGAGGAACCGACGACCGAGGAACCGACGACCGAGGAACCCGACGACTCCTCCGAAATATTCGGCGAGCTTAACAACAACTTTATTTTCACGAGCGGAGCCGGCGCGTGGGCAACTGTTTTGAACATCAACTCTGACGGAAGCTTTTACGGAAAATACCACGATTCCGATATGGGCGTAAGGGGTGAAGGTTATCCGGGCGGAACCGTACATTATTGCGATTTCACCGGTCAGTTCGGCGAAGTTAAAAAAATTAACGATTATACCTATTCTATGAAAATGCTGAACATAGAATACAAAAACGAGCCCGATACCGAAGAAATCAAAGAACAGCGAAAGTATGAATATACCACAGCCTACGGTCTTGACGAAGCCGATGAGCTTTACATATACACCCCCGACGCTCCGCTCTCGGAGCTTCCGGAAAAATTCCTCGAGTGGGCTCACAAATCCGGGTCGACCGATTCGACCTTGGGCGCATACGGAATATATAACCTAAACGAAGAAGTAGGATTTATTGAAAACAGCAATTCTTGATCAACGATCAAAAAGCCTGTTACCAAGCGATTTGCCGGGTAACAGGCTTTAATTATGCACCGATTATTCTTCTATCATCGTATAGTACTCGGATTTGTCAAAGCCGAGGATCATCATAAAAATCGGGTTAAGGAACAGCAGTCCGAACGCGAAGCCCTTTGATTTTCCAAAGCATTTTGCGAGGCGGCTGAACAGTTTGTACATCAAAATAAACAGAACGACCATAGCCGCGATCATCGCGCCGATAAAGACGACCGACACGATTATCAGAGCGACCAGATAAGACATCGCGTCGCTGCGGCTGCCGGCGTCGGCAACAAGATATGCCGCTACCGCCAAAACGCCTAAGACGATCGCGTAGAGTATACTTAACCCCACCGTGATGATCAGCAGCGTTATATATCTCCAAAACTTTTTCTTCTCCCAAACGGTATCAAAAAGCACGTAGTAGTTATAGAACGGGATTATCCCCTTCCAGCCGGGCAGACCCATCTTTTTGAACGTAAACCAGCTTCCGATCATCTGAGCTGCCAGCGACGCCCAAGACAAAAGCGTCGAAAAAATCGAGCTTATCGTGCTCATTATTCCAACTCCGACCTGCATACTAAAACCTCCGTTAATAATATTCTAAATCAATTCCTTTATCTTTTCTATGCTCTCTGCCAAATCGCCGCAGAGGTAGTTTATCATCGGCATTATCTCCTCTGTAGGAGCGATATAATCGGGCACCATAACGGTCGTCATACCCGCGTCGTGCGCCGAGATTATGCCGTTTATGCTGTCCTCATAGGCGACGCAGTTCTCGCTCTCTGCGCCGAGCCGCTCTGCCGCGGTCAAAAACACCTCGGGGTGAGGCTTGCCGTTTACCACGTCGTTGCCGCAAACGAGGGCGTCAAAGAACTTTGCGGTGTCTGAGATCTCAAGATTAAGCTGAGCCGTCTGACGCGAGGTCGAGGTGGCAAGGGCTATTTTTATATCCCTGTCTTTAAGGAACGTCAGCAGCTCGGTCAAGCCTTTTTTGATCGGTATACCCTCGGTTTTTACGCGCTCAACATAGCGAGCCTTGCCCAAATCGGCGAGCTCCCAGTACGGAAAATCATCGCCGAAGCGGTCAAAGTAGAGCCGCTGGACTTCGTTTTTGCGCTTGCCTACGGTAGTCTTGAAAAAGTCAAGGTCGTAGTCGTAACCGCGTTCGTCCATCATATTCTGCCAGTTTTCATAAACCAGCCGCTCGGTGTCGAACATCAGCCCGTCCATATCAAAAACCGCCGCGGTTATCATCGCCTCACCTGCCTGCATAATTTATATATCGTATTATACAATATTATTACGGATTTTTCAAGGCGAAGAATTCGATGTTTATTTGTAGGGGCGAGCAGTGCTCGCCCGCGGACAGGAAGCGATTGTTTTCCGAATGATAGCGCGGTCTGATAGGAAAGGGCGGCTTGACGGGCGGACATTTTAGTCCGCCCCTACGAATGTTAAGGTTAACTCGCGCGAACGGAAAGGACGACCCCTCAGTCATTTTGCAAGCAAAATGACAGCTCCCCTAAAGCTAAAGCGTTAGGGGAGCCTTATGTGGTGTGCAGTGCGATTCGAAAAAAAACCTGCCCGACAGCGTAAACCGTCGGGCAGGAATATTTTTATTTATTCAACTTGCTTTGCAAAGCAAATCAGTCGAGCTCTGAGAGCTGCTTGAGGTGAGCGTACTTCTTCTCTGCGCCTTCTTCTGCCTCTGCAAAGAGCTTTTCTGCTCTCTCGGGGAAGGAGCGGGTAAGAGCGTTGTAGCGAACCTCGCCCATGATGAAGTCGCGGTAAGAAGCTGTGGGAGCCTTGGAATCGAGCTGGAAGGGATTCTTGCCCTCTGCCTCGAGTCTGGGATCATATCTGAAGAGGTTCCAGTAGCCTGCCTCAACAGCCTTCTTCTCCTCGAGCTGAGCAATGCCCATACCGCCCTTGATACCGTGGTTGATACAGGGAGCGTAGCAGATGATGAGCGAAGGACCGTCATAGCTTTCAGCCTCTACCATAGCCTTGAGCACCTGGTTGTTGTCAGCGCCCATAGCTACCTGTGCGGTGTAAACATAGCCGTAGCTCATAGCGATAGCCGCGAGGTCTTTCTTCTTAACAGCCTTACCGGCAGCCGCGAACTGAGCGACAGAGCCGATAGGCGAAGCCTTTGAAGCCTGACCGCCGGTGTTGGAGTAAACCTCTGTATCGAATACGAGGATATTTACGTTCTGACCGGAAGCGATAACGTGGTCAAGTCCGCCGAAGCCGATATCATAAGCCCAGCCGTCGCCGCCGAAGATCCACATTGACTTCTTGGCAAGCTCGTCCTTGTCAGCAAGAGTCTTTTTAACGAGCTCATCGACCTTAGCGTCGGTGTTCTTCTCGAGCTCAGCGATAAGAGCGTCAGTAGCAGCGCGTGAAGCGGTCGAATCTGTGATAGTATCGAGGTACTCGTCGACAGCAGCCTTGAGAGCCTCGTTGTCTGTTGTTTCTTTGATCTCTGTTACGTAACCGACAAGTCTGTCGCGGATAGCCTTCTGAGCGAGAGCCATACCGAGACCGAACTCAGCGTTGTCCTCAAACAGTGAGTTCTGCCAAGCGGGACCGAAGCCCTTCTTGTTGGTCGTGTAAGGAGTAGCAGGTGCCGATGCGCCCCAGATCGAAGAACAACCTGTTGCGTTGGCGATGAACATTCTGTCGCCGAAGAGCTGAGTTACGAGCTTAGCGTAAGGAGTCTCGCCGCAGCCTGCGCATGCGCCCGAGAACTCGAGCAGGGGCTGCTTGAACTGGCTGCCCTTAACGGTTGTGAACTTGAACTTATCCGCAACCTCGGGCTTCTCGTCAAGAGTAAGGCCGTAGTCGAAGATAGCCTGCTTGGGTCTCTGTGAGTCGATGGGCTTCATAACGAGAGCCTTCTCACCCTTCTTGCCCGGGCATACCTGAGCGCAAGCGCCGCAGCCTGTGCAGTCGAGGGTAGAAACGGTCATAGCGAACTTGAGCTCCTTAAGACCGATCATCGGGATAGCTTCTGTTCCTTCGGGAGCGGCAGCGACCTGCTCGTCTGTCATGGGAACGGGACGGATAACAGCGTGCGGACATACGATCGCGCAGCGGTTACACTGGATACAGTTCTGAGCCTGCCACTCGGGAACGTCTACGGCGATACCTCTCTTCTCAAACGCGGAAGAGCCGTTGGGGCATGTGCCGTCGATGTGATCCTTGAATGCAGAAACGGGGAGCTTGTTGCCCATGTAAGCGTTAACGGGCTTGAGAACGCCGTTTACGTACTCTACAAGAGCGCCTGTGCCCTCTACCTTCTCGCCGAGGACTTCGTCGGCAGCGTTAGCCCACTCTGCGGGGATCTCTACCTTTTTAACGTCCTCCATACCGCGGTCGATAGCTGCGTAGTTCATATCTACGATAGCCTGACCCTTCTTCATATAGGACTTCTTTGCGGCGTCCTTCATATACTGCTTGGCTTCCTCTGCGGGAATGATGTCCGCGATCTTGAAGAACGCCGACTGCAATACTGTATTTACACGGCCGCCGAGACCGATCTCTTTACCGATCTTGATAGCGTCGATGGTGTAGAAGTTGATGTTTCTCTCTGCGAGGATCCTCTTCATCTGGCCGGGGAGACGCTTTGTGAGCTCGTCAACGTCCCAAGCACAGTTGAGCAGGAACGAACCGCCCTCTTTAAGATCCTGAACGATCTCGTACTTGTCAACATATGAGGGGTTGTGGCAGGCAACGAAGTCAGCCTTGGAGATGTAGTATGTAGACTTGATCGGAGTGCTGCCGAAACGCAGGTGAGATACCGTAAGACCGCCGGACTTCTTTGAGTCGTAAGCGAAGTAACCCTGAGCGTACATATCGGTGTGGTCGCCGATGATCTTGATTGAGTTCTTGTTGGCGCCTACCGTACCGTCCGCACCGAGTCCCCAGAACTTACAGCTGTGTGTGCCTGCGGGAGTGGTGTCGGGATTCTCAACTACGGGGAGCGAGAGGTTTGTGAGGTCGTCAACGATGCCGATAGTAAAGCGCTTCTTGGGCTCTGCGCTCTCGGCGTTTCTGTAAACGGCGATGATGTCGCCGGGTGTTGTATCCTTTGAACCGAGGCCGTATCTGCCGCCGAATACGGGAGTGCCGGCAAACTCGGACTCACTGATGGCAGCCATTACGTCGAGGAACAGAGGCTCGCCGATAGAACCGGGCTCCTTTGTTCTGTCAAGAACAGAGATAGTCTTAACAGTCTTGGGAAGCTCAGCTGTCATTAATGAGCCGACGAACGGACGGTAAAGTCTTACCTTGAGGAGACCTACCTTTTCGCCTGCGGCGTTGAGGTAATCAACAACCTCTTCAGCGCAGTCGCAAACCGAACCCATAGCTACGATAACGTGCTCAGCGTCAGCCGCGCCGTAGTAGTTGAAGGGCTTGTAGTCTGTGCCGATCTTCTCGTTGACCTTGTTCATATACTCTGTTACTACTTCGGGAACATTGTCGTAGTAGCAGTTGCAGGCCTCGCGAGCCTGGAAGAAGATATCGTCGTTCTGAGCAGTACCTCTTGTTACGGGGTGCTCGGGGTTGAGCGAACGGCGGCGGAACTCTTCAACAGCGTCCCAATCGAGCATATCTGCGAGATCAGCGTAATCCCACTCCTCGATCTTCTGGACTTCGTGAGAAGTTCTGAAACCGTCAAAGAAGTGCAGGAAGGGAACCCTGCCCTTGATAGCGGTGAGGTGAGCAACGGCGCCGAGATCCATACATTCCTGGGGATTGTTGGAGCAGAGCATCGCGTAACCTGTCTGACGGCAGGCATAGATGTCTGAGTGGTCGCCGAAAATCGAAAGCGCGTGGCTTGTGAGAGCACGAGCCGAAACGTGGATAACGCTCGGGAGCAGCTCGCCCGCCATCTTGTACATATTGGGGATCATAAGAAGCAGACCCTGTGACGCTGTGTAGGTAGTAGTCAGCGCGCCTGCCGCAAGTGAGCCGTGAACCGCGCCTGCCGCGCCGCCCTCGGACTGCATTTCAGTTACCTGAACTTCTCTTCCGAAAAGGTTCTTCTGTCCCATTGCCGAGAATTTGTCGGTAAGGTCAGCCATTACGGAAGAAGGGGTGATGGGATAAATAGCGGCTACGTCCGTGAACGCATAGGAAACGTGAGCAACAGCGCTATTACCATCCATTGTTTTCATTTTTCTTGCCATTGGAATACATCCTCCTTTAAAATCACGCCGGTATTTGGGAAAAATACCGCAATGTGTATGGATATACACACTTTGTTACCTTAAATCTTATCACTTTTCACGGATTTTGTAAAGGGGTTTTGTCAATTAACAATTAAAAATTAACAATTAACAGCGCTCATTTTGAAGATAAACCGACTTTTATAAAAAAAGATGCCATTTTGTGCAGGAGCGGGCATTGCTCACCCGCAAAAAACACCAACCTTTCCTTGACATCGTAGGGGCGGACTAAAATGTCCGCCCGCAAAGCCGTTCTTTACTCTCAAACCGCGCTGTCATTCGGAAAACAATCGCTTCCTATCAGCGGGCGGACACACAGGTCCGCCCCTACGAATAAACTTTAAACTCGCAATTGAATTTAATAATTTAAAAGTGTATAATTAAAAAAGTTCATAATCTTTTCAAAAAACCTGTAAGATTTCAAATCAAACGCTGTCTGTATAGGTGAAAGTGAGGGAAATCAATGGAAGACAAAGAGATCATTAAGCTGTATCTTGACAGAAACGAAAAGGCGATCGCCGCTACCTCGGAAAAATACGGAAGCTACTGCAAGACCATTTCCGTAAACATTCTGAAAAACGACGAGGACGCCGAGGAGTGTGTCAACGATACATATATGAAAACGTGGAACGCCATTCCGCCGCAGATACCGGTGATTTTTTCGGCGTTTCTCGGCAAGATCGTCAGGAACATCTCGTTTAACCGCTACAGGCAGAACACCTCCCAAAAGCGCGGAGGCTCGGATATGCCGCTTATCCTCGACGAGCTCGGCGAGATAGTCTCGGGCAAAGAGAGCGTTGAGGATGAGATCGACAAAAAGGAGCTGCTGCGGGACATCAACGGTTTTCTTAACTCGATCTCCGAATACAAGCGCGGGATATTTATCCGCCGCTACTGGTATTCGGACAAAGTATCCGACATCGCCCAAAGATACGGCCGCAGCGAGAATTCCGTTTCGGTCGAGCTGAACCGGATCAGAAAAAAACTAAGCGATCATCTTTTGAAAAGAGGTTATGAACTATGAAAAAAGAAGAGTTTTATGAGCTGCTCGGCGATATTGACGACAACGCCGTTGAGGCAGCCGGCAATACTCCCGTGAAAAAACCGCCGCTAAAGCTGATAATCACTTCCGCGGCAGCTGTTATATGTGTGGGATTTATCGTAAGCATCGGCGTTATGATGCTCAACAACAATCAAAAGCCGATCGAAGCTCCGCCGGTCGCGACCGTTGAGGAGACGACCCAAAGCACGACTGCCGCCACCGTTGCGCCGACAACCGCAAAAGCCACCGAGCCCGCGGCAACCGAAGCCCCAAAGCCCACGGAAGCACCTAAACCCACTGAAGCTCCTGCCGTTACGGAAAGCTCCGACACCTCCGAGAGCTCGGAAACGCCTGAAAATCCGGACGATAACGGCGATAACCCGCGCGGCGACGGCGCTCAGGCTTATGGTAATGTAAGGGTTTATTACGTCAAAAACGACAAGCTCTATTACGATACCTCAAGGCTTCCGCTCGACCCGCAGGAGATCTTTAAGGACTGGAAGCAGAAGAACAACATCGGCAGCGAGGTAGTGCTCAAAAAAGTGTGGATAGACAGCAACTCACAACAAAGCGTTGACGAAAACGGCGTAGGTCATGGTACTATGGGAGATACATTTTATTTGACCATCACGGTCAGCGAGAACCTAAGCGATTACTATTCGCGCTCGTCCGAGGAGCTTCTGACGGATTCGCTCAAGAGAACGCTCTCCGAATACGGCGACAGTGAATACGAGGAAGTAAATCTGATACTTGAGTAAAAAGTAAAAAGGAATAAGTAATAAGGAATAAGTAATAAGTTCGGTCGGGAAGACAGGTCGGCGGTATCGGCCGACTTTTCTTTCCCGACTGTATTAATATGGTGCTGAATTTAGTTTTCCTAAACAATGTAGGGGCGGGCATTGCCCGCCCGCTGTTTACCGCAACGTTTTCCTTGAACTCACGGGCGAGCAATGCTCGCCCCTACATTATTACCCACACAAAAAGGTCGCTAAGCTCTTTAAATTCGGAGCGAAGCGACCCTTAATTATTCATTTTTCAGTTTTAAGTTTTCAGTATTCACTGTCAATTATTTTCAAATAATTGACTTTATAAGCCCGCCCTTTTGGATGATGTTCTGTATGAACTCGGGGAAGGGCTCCGCCTGATATGTCTTGCCCGTTGTCTCGTCCGTGATTACGCCGGTGTCAAAATTGACCGAAACGGTGTCGCCATCGTTGATCTCGCGCGCCGCCTCGTCACATTCGAGTATCGGCAGACCGATATTGATAGAGTTGCGGTAAAAAATACGCGCGAAGGTCGAGGCGATAACGCAGGAGATTCCGCTCGTCTTGATGGCGATAGGCGCGTGCTCGCGCGATGAGCCGCAGCCGAAGTTCTTCTCTGCGACCATAATATCGCCCTCTTTGACCTTGTTTACGAACTCCGCGTATCCTCCATACAGTGAGCCGCGAGCTCCTTGTGAGAAGCCGTGTTGAGGTATCTTGCGGGGATAATAACGTCTGTGTCGACATTGTCGCCGAATTTATGTACTCTGCCTTTTGCGTTCATTTCCAGTCCTCCTTAAACATTAGCCGGGTCGGTGATGTAGCCCTTGATCGCGCTTGCCGCAGCCGTTGCCGGGCTCGCGAGATAAACCTCGCTGTCAACGTGACCCATTCTGCCCACAAAGTTGCGGTTTGTGGTGGAGATAGCTCTCTCGCCCGCCGCGAGGACGCCCATATGTCCGCCGAGGCAGGGTCCGCAGGTCGGTGTGGAAACTACCGCGCCGGCGTTGATGAATATGTCGAACAGACCCTCGTGCATAGCCTGCAGCCAGATCTTCTGGGTTCCGGGGATAACGATGCAGCGAACGCCCTTGGCGAGCTTTTTGCCTGCCATTATCTTTGCAGCGGCTCTGAGGTC
>CACYQK010000058.1:0-9157 GCA_902776495.1 uncultured Ruminococcus sp.
TCGCAGGCGGCGCTGGAGGTGCTGGCGGTGGTTGCCTATAACCAGCCCGTTACCAAGGCGTTCGTTGAGCAGGTCAGGGGCGTCGACTGCAGCGGAGTTATCGGCAGCCTTACAACAAAGGGCCTTGTCGAAGAAAAGGGAAGGCTCGAGCTCCCGGGCAGACCGCTGCTTTACGGCACTACGGAGCACTTTTTGCGCTGCTTTAATATATCAAGCCTTGACGAGCTTCCGCCGCTGCCCGAGGACGGCGAGAAAAAGGAAGAAGAAGCCGGGGAAGAAAGCGGCGACGTCCAAATGTCGGTATTCGATGAGCAAAGTGACGATGCGTCCGATTCGTGAAGATAGAGTGGAAAAACAATCATAATTGCAAACTTTATTGTCGGGCAATTGAGTTTTCCCCAAAATCAATCTTTCTTCTCGATTTGACAGCGGGGGCACCCCGCAATATAAGGAGGGATTATCCGTGGTCGGCTGGTACATTTTAATCGGAATAATCCTTTTTATCGCGCTGATTATGATTATTCCCGTCGGCGTTGACGTCGGTTTTGAGGACGACCTTTGGGCAAAGCTGAAAATCGGCTTTGTGTCAATAACGCTATATCCGCCAAAACCCGAAAAACCAAAAAAAGAAAAGAAGAAAAAAAAGAAAGAAAAGAAAAAGGAAGAAAAAGAAGAAGAGCCCGAAGAAAAAAAGACCAACCTTATCAAAGAAAAGGGGATCGGCTGGCTCATAGAGTTTATCCGCCAGGCGGCGATCATCGCGCGCGGAGTGCTCAGGGACTTCTTTAAGCACCTTAAAATAAAAACCTTAAACATCAGCATAACCTACGCGGGGACGGACGCGGACGACACCGCGGTAAAATACGGCTACTTTTGCCTTTCGGTATATCCCGCAGTCAGCATTTTGACAAGCATTTCAAAGTGCAAAAACTACGGCGTAGACATCGCCCCCGACTTTACAGTCGGTCACGAATCTTTTTATTCGGCGGATATTTCGCTGAGGATAAGGATAGTTTGGATAGTCGCGCTTGTTTTCAAACACGGCTTTAAGGCGCTCAAGCTCCTGTGGAGTTTGCGGCGCGGCAAAAACTCAGATTTAGAAAAATATTTGTCCGAGAACGATCCGGACTATAATAAAGGAGATAATGATATGGAGCATCCTATCGGTAATTTAATGAATGTCACAATGGATAAAATCAAGGAGATGATCGACGTCAACACTATCGTCGGCGAGCCCATTACCTCGGCTGACGGCACTTTGATCATCCCCGTTTCCAAGGTCAGCTACGGATTTGCTTCCGGCGGTTCCGACCTCCCCACAAAGAAGGAGAACAAGGACTGCTTCGGCGGCGGCAGCGGCGCGGGCGTTACTATCCAGCCTGTAGCGTTCCTCACTGTTTATCAGGGCGACGTAAGATTGATCTCTGTCGACGGAAATGTCGGCGCGGTAGATCAGATCATCGCTATGGTTCCCGACGTTGTTGACAAGGTCAAGGGCGTTATCAGCAACCGCAAGGCGAAGAAGGCTCAAAAGCAAGAGGACGATTTCTCAGAGATCACTGTTGACGACGTTGACGTTTAAGTAATCAACGGCGCGCCCCGGGCATAAATTGTATGGGGTGTGTTTATGAAAAAAATAATATGCGTTTTACTCGGCTCCCTGCTGATATTCTGCGCGTCGACCGCGTCGGCACAGGAAAAGGATGTCCCGAAACCATCCGCGGCGGCTTATGTGCTCTACTGTCCGCAAAACGGCAGCATAATTCTTTCAAAGAATAAAGATGAGCGTAGAAAGCCCGCCAGCACCACTAAGCTGATGACAACATTGCTCACGCTTGAACAGGCCGCAAAGGGCAACAAGAATGTCACGTTCAATAAAAAGATGACCGCCGAGGGCAGCTCGATGTACCTCGAATACGGCGATGCGTTGAAGCTCGACGACCTCGCCGCCGGTATGATGATGTGCTCGGGCAACGACGCCGCAAACGCCGCGGCAATATCTGTCTCGGGCAGCTTTGAGGGCTTTTCAAAGCTGATGAACAGCCGCGCGCAAAGCATCGGGATGAAGAACACGCACTTTGTCACCCCGAGCGGACTGGACGATGACGACCACTACAGCACCGCTTATGATATGGCTCTGCTTATGGCTGAGGTTTTGAAAAACAGGAAGATGTCGGATTTGATATCGCAAAAAAGCGCGACGGTCAACTTCATAACGCCCGACAAGCATATGACCTATAATAACCACAACAAGCTGCTGTCGCTGTACAAGGACTGCGTGGGCGGAAAGACGGGCTACACCACTGCCGCGGGCAGATGCCTTGTGACCGCCGCAAAGCGCGACGACCTCACGCTTATCTGCGTTACGCTCGACGACAAACGGGATTGGAGCGACCATATCGCGCTGTACGACTACGGATTTTCTAAGCTATGCTGCTACAGCGATAAGGGCTTTTCCGCGGAAGTTCCCGTAATGGGCGGTGAGAGCGATACCGTGACGGCAGACTCTCACGGAGTTGAAATCGTTTTGCCAAAGGAAAAGCAGGGTAAAGTAAAAAAAACCGTAAGGCTCGACAGCTTTTTGTTCGCGCCCGTAGAGGACGGCGCAACGCTCGGAGCGGTCGAGTACAGACTTGACGGAAAGATTATCCGCAGGTCAAGCATTAAAGCGCAAAACGGCGTTGAGTATGCTCGTTCCTCTAAGAGCTTGTTTGAAATAATAAAGGAAAAAATATTTAATGGATAAAAAAGAACCGATAAGACTTCAAAAATTCATTTCCCAGTGCGGAGTCGCCTCGCGCCGAAAGGCGGAGGAGCTGATTTTGCAGGGGAAAGTCAAAATAAACGGCAAGGCCGCGATCCTCGGCGACAAGGTCACCGACAAGGACAAGGTCTATGTCAACGGCAAGCGCATTGTTATTCCGCGCAAGAGCTTCCGCTACATAATGCTCAACAAGCCGCGCGGATTCATCACCACGATGAGCGATGAGCGCGGCAGAAAATGCGTCGCCCAGCTCGTAGAGAACGTGGGCGAGAGGGTGTACCCGATCGGCAGGCTGGACAAGGATTCCGAGGGTATGCTGATTTTTACAAACGACGGCGAGTTTGCCAACAAAATAATGCACCCGCGCAACAGCGTTTACAAAATCTACCGCGTGACCGTGCGCCCCGATATAACCGAGGATCAGCTCGTAAAGCTTGAGACGGGCGTTGAGCTCGACGGCAAAAAGACCGCGCCCGCCATCGTCCATGTTGTGCACAAGGAGCCCGGCAGGGTAGTGCTCGAGATGATACTCCACGAGGGCAAAAACCGCGAGATCCGCAGGATGTGCGACGCGGTAGGGCTCGAGGTCGCAAGACTCAAGCGCACGCAGATCGGCGGCGTAAAAATGGGGATGTTAAAGCAGGGCGACTGGCGCGACCTGACCGAAAAAGAGATAAAAAACCTGACCGCGAACCCGATAGTGAACGGCAGGAGCATATAGTCAATTAACGATTAACAATTAACAGTGGCAGCCTTGCGGCTGCCCTTTATTTTTGTAAGGGAAGGTCTTGACCTTCCCGAAGATTAATAATTAAATGTATGGTGTACAGCCCCGGTACAGTCAAGACTGTACCTTACAAAATAATACTTTTTTATAACTACGCAAAAATTCAGAATAATAATAATCAAAAACGCCTTGTACTTTAAAGCTGTTTGAGGTATAATATAATTTAGTATAATAGGCGTTTTGGAGGAATGAATATGAGTATTGAAAAAATCAATGCCGCAAGGGAGCAGATTGCTTCGACTTCCGCGTATAAAACCCTGACGGGATTTTTTGACGAGGGCAGCTTTACCGAGCTCGACGCCTTTGTAAAATCGGGCGACGGCTTTGCCGAGGTAACGGCGGGCTTCGGTTTGGTAGAAGGCCTGCCGATCTACGCTTTTGCGCAGAACAGCGATATAAGCGGCGGCGCGCTCAGCACCGCGCAGGGCAAAAAGCTCAAAAAGCTTTATTCGCTGGCGCTCAAAACAGGCGCTCCGGTATTCGGCTTTTACAGCAGCATAGGCGGCAGACTTACCGAGGGCAACGATCTGCTCGCGGGCTGCGGCGAGGTGATAAAGCTCGCTTCAAAGGCTTCGGGAGTAGTTCCGCAGGTGTCGGTAGTGCTGGGCGACTGCCTCGGCACGAACGCGCTCAATGCGGTCAGCGCGGATTTTGTAATTATGAGCGAGAAGGCTCAGCTCAGCCTTGACGTGACCGGCAAAAACGCCGATCCTAAATTTAACTTTGAACACGGCACGGCGGCGCTTATCGCAAAGGACAGCGATGACGCGATCGCTCAGGCGAGGAATTTGGCTGCATATCTTCCGTCAAACAACCTCGTTCCGGCGGCGGAATCGGTTCCCGATGACCCCGACGGACTCGGCGGCAAGTGCATCGTCAGCAAGCTCGTTGACGGCGGCACAAAGCTCAGGCTCTTTGAGGGCTTCGGCGATAACGCCAGAGTAAGGCTCGCGCGTCTCGGCGGTCAGGTCGTCGGCGTTGTTCGCACAACAGGCGGTACGCTCGACTGCAAATCAGCGAAAAAAGCCGCAAAGCTCGTGCGCTTCTGCGACGCGTTTTCTATTCCCGTACTTACCTTTGTCGACTGCGACGGCTTTGAGTGCCTCAACTCCGCTTCAAAGCTCACCGCGGCATACGCCGAGGCCACCACGGTCAAGATCTCGGTAGTCGTCGGCAAGGCTATCGGCTCCGCGTATATCGCGCTGGCAGGCACAGGCGCAAATGCCGACGTCGTTTACGCTCTGCCCGACGCGGTCATCTCTCCGGTAAATACCGAGGCGGCAGCGTTTATTATGGCTCCCGACGTGATGAATGTTCCCGTTCCCGAGCAAAAGGCGGCGGCGGATAAGTTCGCAAGTGAAAACCTTTCCGCCTTTAACGCGGCGCAAAACGGCTATGTAGACGGTGTTTACGCCGAAGAAGAGCTGCGCGACGCTCTGCTCTCAGCCCTCGATATGCTCGCGGGCAAGCGCGTCCCGACAGTAGCCAAAAAACACAGTACAATATGATTAAGATAAAGGGGTAATCAGTTATGAAAAATTTAAGGATCACAGTAAACGGCACAGCCTATGACGTACAGGTAGAGGAGCTCGGCGAATCCGCTGCTCCCGCCGCAGCCGCTCCCGCTCCCGCAAAGAAGGAAGCGCCCGCCGCAAAGCCCGCCGCTCCCAAAGGCGCAAAGGGCAGCGTTGAGATCAAGGCTCCAATGCCCGGCACGGTCGTAAGAGTCGCGGTATCATCAGGTCAGGCTGTAAAGTCCGGCGACGACCTCGTGTTTATCGAGGCTATGAAGATGGAAACTCCCGTAAAGGCTCCGCAGGACGGCACCGTTGCTTCAATAGAAGTTGCAAAGGGCGAGGCTGTTGATTCGGGCAAGGTGCTCGTAACGCTTGATTAAGGGGATATAGTAATGGCAAAAAAGATAAAAATCACCGAGACTGCTCTGCGTGACGCGCACCAGTCGCTCATTGCTACAAGGATGACTACGGAAGAGATGCTTCCCATCCTTGATAAGCTCGATAAAATCGGTTATTATTCGCTCGAATGTTGGGGCGGCGCGACCTATGACGCTTGCCTGCGCTTCCTCAACGAGGATCCGTGGGAAAGACTGCGCACAATCAAAAAGCACTGCCCGAACACCAAGCTGCAAATGCTCTTCCGCGGTCAGAATATGCTCGGCTACCGCCACTACGCTGACGACTGCGTTGAGTATCTGGTTCAGCGTTCAATCTACAACGGCATAGATATAATCAGGATATTTGACGCGCTCAACGATATAAAGAACCTAAAAACCGCTATCTCCGCCGCCAACAAAGAGGGCGGCCACGCTCAGGTCGCGATCAGCTACACAACGGGTCCCGTATTCACCGACGAATACTACGTTGAGTACGCCAAGAGGATCGCCGACGCGGGCGCGGACTCTATCTGCATTAAGGATATGGCGGCTCTGCTCACCCCGAGTAGAGCGGAAAGTCTTGTAAAGGCGATAAAAACCGCCCTGCCCGAGATACCGCTCCAGCTTCACACCCACTACACCTCGGGGCTCGCCTCGATGTGCCTGTTAAAGGCGGTAGAGGCAGGAGCCGACGCGATCGACACCGCTATCAGTCCGCTCGCTCTCGGAACCTCGCACGCTCCCACCGAGTCTATGGTCGCGGCGTTAGAGGGCACGGAGTTTGATACGGGGCTCAGCATAAAGGAGCTCGCCGAAGTTCGCGAATACTTTATGACCCTCCGCGATAAATATTTAGAGAGCGGCTTGCTCGACCCCAAAATGCTCGCCACAGACGCCAAGGCGCTTATCTATCAGGTGCCGGGCGGAATGTTATCCAACTTGCTCTCGCAGCTAAAGCAGGCGGGCAAGGAGGATAAGCTACACGAGGTGCTCGAGGAAGTTCCGCGCGTGCGCGAGGAATCGGGTTATCCGCCGCTCGTAACGCCCACGTCACAGATCGTCGGCACCCAGGCGGTGTTCAACGTCATCACCGGCGAGCGTTACAGTATGTGCACCAACGAGTTCAAGGCGATGGTAGCGGGCGAGTACGGCACTACCCCGATGCCGATCGACCCCGAGTTTCAGAAGAAGATCTGCGGCGATATGGAGATAATCCACGGCAGACCCGCCGACAGGCTCGAGCCCGAGCTCGACAAGCTCCGCGGTGAAATCGCCGAGTGGATGGAGCAGGAGGAGGACGTGCTGTCCTACGCCCAGTTCCCCAAGGTGGCGCTCGATTTCTTTGAAAAAAGGCGCAACGCCAAGGTCGGAATAAACGGCGACAAGCTCGATAAAGAGAATAAAATACATCCGATGTAAAAAAACGCGGCTTCGTGCCGCGTTTTTTAGTTATGAGTTAAGAGTTATGAGTTGAGAGTTGCGTCAGCAATTCTTATACAGATATTCCAGCGCGTATTCTGCCGCTTGGTCAAGGTCATTTCCGCCAAAGCCGTGACCCGCGCCGTCAATCACCTTGTACTCGCAGTCGGGGTAGAGTTTTGAGGCGTTCTCGGACATTTCGGGCTTGACGATGTCATCGTCGCTGCCCTGGATTATAATGACGGGCTTCTTAAAATCCTTTATGTGTTCCATCGCGTCATAATCCCACAGGTCGCGGAAGAACGCTTCGCCCACGACCATATCGTCGACTATCTCCATCGTGCCGTTTATGTCATCAGGGGAGCTGTATGCGTAGTGGATAAAGTTATAAATGCCAAAGGCGGGGTAGAGCAAGATAAGCCCCGCGACCTTGTCCTGCTGACGCAGCCCCGTGATCGCGCTGACGAGTCCGCCCATACTGCCGCCCTGCAAAAAGATACGTTCGGTGTCGACAAAATCCCAAGTCTGAGCGGCGTTTATTACTGTCTCAAGGTCGGACACCTCGGTCATTACGGACATATCCGTGCTTTTGCCGTCGCTTTTGTTTGTGTCGGTGCTTTTTGTGCCGCCGCAAAAGTCAAAGCAGTAGGTTGCGATGCCCTTTTCGGCGTAATGCTTGGCGTAGCCGATGCCCGACTCGTGATTCGTGCCGAGCCCGTGGCTGGAAATTACGAGCGGAACCGTGTGCTCGGTCTCGGGGATATAGGCGACGCCGTAGATTTTTTTGCCGTTGTTGTCGCACCAAATCTCACGGGTATTGTAGTTGTAGCTTTTGTCGCGGTCGATCGTCAGCGGAGTTTTCTCCGCGGTTGAGCTCTGTGAACCGCCGCAGCCGCACAGTACAGCGGAAAGTACGATCAGTAGGGATAAGAGTATTGAAAGATTCTTCATATTCATTCTCCTAAACAAAAAGCACTATTGACGTTAAGTTGTCAGTAGTGCTTTTGCTTTAGTGTTTTTACTCAGCCTGTATTTTTACAAACTGCTCCTGCATATAGGCGTAAACGTCGGGGTCAACGTCAGCGAATACATAGCATTTGTCGAGGTATTCGTCGCTCGGGAAGGTCAGCTCGCTGTTCTTGATATCATCGTCAAGGAACTCGAGCGCGCCGTCGTTGGGGCAGCCGTAGCGGAGGTACTTGCAGTTTTCCGCCGCGACCTCGGGCTTGTGCATATAGTTGATGAACGCCTCGGCGTTCTCTTTGTTCTTGCTGGTTTTCGGGATACAAAAAGCGTCGTAGAAAAGGTTAGAGCCGTTTTCGGGGAGAGCGTAGTCAAGATCCTCGTTGTTCTCCATAATAACCGCGATATCGCCGGCGTAGTAGGGAGCGATAGCCGCCTGACCGCTTTCCATCTCGGTGAACACCTGATCCATAACGTATTTTTTGACGAGCGGCTTCTGCTCTTTGAGCTTTTCGGCAGCCTTGTCAACATCCGCCTTTGTAAAGTTAGAGGGGTCGATACCGCACAGCTGCATAGAGATCGCCATAGCGTCGCGGCTGTTGTTTATCATAAGGATCTGTCCGCTGAGTTTTTTGTCCCAGAGAGCGTCCCAGTTGGTCGGCTTTTTATCAACCTTATTCTTGTCGTAAACCATAGCGGTAACGCCCCAGCTGTAGCAAACGGTGTATTTGCCCTCGGGGTCGCACGCGAGCTTTTTGAAGCGGTTGTTTATCTGGCTGTAGTTCGGGATATTGTCGAAGTCGAGCTCAAGGAGCATATCCTCTTTGATCAGCTTAGTGATCATATAATCCGACGGAACAACAACGTCATAGCCGGCATTGCTGCTCTTGAGCATATTGTAAAGCTCCTCGTTTGTATCGTATGTGGTGAGATTCAGCTTGATACCCGTATCTTTCTCAAATTCCTTGAGAGTATCCTTCAATCCGTCCTCGCCGTTGGCAAAATAGTCGCCCCAGCAGAAAACATTGACCTCGCCCTTGTCCTCTGTCGAGCCTGATGTGTTGCCCGAGCCGCAGCCCGCAAAAAGTGATACGCAGGTGCATAAGAGCACAGCGCACAGAATAAAGCTGATAATTTTTTTCATTTCCCAATCCTCCAATTAATATAATTTTTATAGATGTCATTCTGAGGCTTTGCCGAAGAATCTCATTCCTCTTTATCAGGGTTTGGCGGTAGAATACTGAGATCCTTCGCTAAAGCTCAGGATGACAAGTGTTTTTGTTTATTTAATGCTTCCCTTGACCTTCTCTTCATGACGGTCGCGCAGGTT
>CACYQK010000059.1:0-9054 GCA_902776495.1 uncultured Ruminococcus sp.
ATGGAAATCTCAATCATAGGAAGTTTAAATGAAATAACCTTCTGCTGTTTTCATTTTAACTTCCTATGATTGAGATTTCCATTCTAGAGACTGAAAGATTTTAGTTCTTTTTGCTTCTCCTGTCTGGAGAGCATAGCGTATGACCAATTTGTATTTATTTCATCTGCATGCCTGCTATTCGATATTTCAAAATTTCTTTTGTGCAGGTATACAATTTTTTGTTGTTCTGAATAGTTACGACTTTTTTACATTTATATATATATAAATTGTCGAAAGTTGTTTTGGCGTATTGTTATATCATTTTTTCTGTGATAAAATAATTGAGGATTATTAATAATGAAAGGATCGGAGAAATGAACGCAAAACCCGAAAAGCTGAAAACCACACTGAGAAAAATGTTCTCATTAAAAGAGGACACCGCAAGCCATGAGGAGATCCGCGAGCGGCTTTTGTCCGGCGGAAAGATCACCGGTACAAATATGTGCGTGCTCATCTGCGCGATGGTCATAGCCTCGGTCGGGCTGAACGTAAGCTCTATCCCGGTTATAATCGGCGCTATGCTTATCTCTCCGCTGATGGGCAGTATTTTGGCGATGGCTTACGCTCTTGTGTCAAACGACTTTAGGCTCCTGCGCAACCACGCCGTAGGCTTTGCGATGCAGATAATCATCAGCCTTTTGACTTCTACTATATACTTTTTGCTCTCGCCGCTTAAAGAAGCGACTCCCGAGCTGATCGCGCGTACCTCCCCCACCTTTTTTGACGTGCTTATCGCCTTGGCGGGCGGATTTGCGGGTATCATAGGCCAGACAAGAAAGGGAGTTTTCAACAACATCATCCCGGGCGTCGCTATCGCCACGGCTCTTATGCCGCCGCTTTGCACCTGCGGATATTCAATAGCCAACGGTCAATGGAAAATGCTCGGCGGCGCAGCGTACTTGTTCCTCGTCAACGCCTACTTCATCTTTTTGGCATCCGCGATTATCCTAAGCGTGCTAAGGACTCCGAAGGTGCGCGATTTGACGGAAAAGGAATGGAAGCGCCTGCGGTTCAGAATGATCCGCAACACGCTGATAATTTTAATCCCGAGCCTTATACTCGCGTATATTATGATCCAAGGCTGAGAATAGAAAGGAAAGAAAAGATATGAATATATTATTGAGTTTAGCATTTTTGTTTTTTATCGGCTCGGTATTCGGCTGGGTACTTGAGCTGCTGTTCAGGAGGTTTATCTCCAAAAACAATCCCGAAAGAAAATGGATAAACCCCGGCTTCTGCGTGGGTCCCTACCTCCCTCTTTACGGCTCGGGGCTGTGTGTTTTGTACCTGATGGCGGGCATCAGTCCGCTCATAAACTTCGGCAACGAGATCGTAAAGGCTGTCGTTATGTTCGCGGCTATGGCGATCGCTATGACGCTGATCGAATACATCGCCGGACTTATCTCTTACAAGGGCTTCCACGTCAGGCTTTGGGATTACTCCGATGAATGGGGAAATATCCAAGGCATAATCTGCCCAAAGTTCTCGCTGATCTGGGGCGCGCTCGGCGTGGCGTACTACTACCTTGTCCATCCGAATATCCTTGACGCGCTCGACTGGCTGTCCAGAAACCTCGTTTTCTCTTTCTTTATCGGGTTGTTCTACGGCGTGTTCATCATCGATCTCGTCTACTCCGCGAACCTCATCACAAAGCTCAAAAAGCTCGCTGACGAAAACAACGTTGTCGTTCGCTATGAAGAGCTCAAAACGCGCATCCGTGCTTCTCATGATGAACGAAAAACAAAGTACAACTTTTTCCGTCCGTTCCGCTCCGAAAGCCCTCTCAGCGAACATATAAAGGCATTGAAAGCAGCTCACGAAGAGAAAAAAGAAAAATAACCGATCCTTTTATTGATTGACTTTATACAGTTTAAGTGTTATGATATTAATGTAAAAAAGGCGAAAGCCGAATAAAAAACAGGAGGACACCACTATGAGTTATGAAGAAAGAATCGCTGCCGCTCAGGCAAAGATGGAAGCTTTCAAAGAGAAGATGGCTGCCACTGCCGAAAAGGTAAAGGCCGCTCACGCTATGAAGAAAGAGGAGATCGCCGCTGCGATCGATCAGATCAATGCTGACCTCGACGAGCTTGACGCAGCTCTCGCAGAGGAATATGCGGAGTATGACGCCGCTGTTAACGCTGAGATCGACGATGAGATCGCCGAAATCGAGGGCGACATCAACGCTGCCGAGGAGAATATCAGACTTGCCAAGGAGCGCAAGGACAGCAAGATCTACGCGTTCAAGCTCAAGGCTCAGATGAGAGCCGAGGCTTTGAAGCAGAAGGTAGCCGACAAACGCGCCGAAAAGGACAAGGAATCTATGGAGCTTTACATCCTTGACCTGCTCGATTACGCCGAGGCTTGCCAGCAGGTAGCTTTTGCCGCTGCTGTTGAGGCTGATATGACATTGCTCCAGGCTGCCGAAGTCGCCGCTGAATACAACGAAAAATACGGCGAACCCGAAGCGGAATAAATAAGTTTTTAAAACAATCGTGCTGACCAAGGCAAAAACCTTTGGTCAGCACTTTTTATTTATTCCTTATTACTTTCTTCTTTAATTTCTTCTTCCTCTTTCCCCTGCTCCTTGATCTGCCTTAGCGTGTCCTTTATCGAGAAAACAAACTGGCGGTTGCGCAGCAGGATGATAAGATCGGTGAGTCCCTTGGCGGTCATTATCGCGCCGAACACCTTCATAGTCATATCGGCCGACGACCAACAGAAGATGATGAACACCGCGCTGACGATGACAGAAAGAATACTGACGACTAAATTCAGCTTTTCGTCCTTCATCGGGAGGTCGTTTTTCCTCGCCGTGACGATCGACGCGATGGTCGAAATACCGTCTACGATAAGCAGCAATCCGACAACTATGTGGATAGCATTGATCGTAACGTCTTGCCAGAAGAACAGCAACACCGCGCCGATAAGCATTATTGTGTAAAAAATAAGCATAACTATCTTGGGAGCCTTGGGCTCCTGTTTTTGCTTTTCGGCAAGGACCTGCATACGCTCGTCCCAGCGGTTGTTTGACTCCTGCGTTTTTTTGTCGATCACCTTGTCCTTAGAGACAAGATCCTGGCCCTGAAGCGCGGGATCCTTGTTGCCTTTGATCGTTCCCTGAACCAGATCACCCGCGATCTTTTTGCCCTTGCCTACGGTCTCGTTCTTGTTAGTCAGGAGAAAAACAATAGAAACCAAGGCATACAGAGCCACGAATATCGAGAGCATTCCCGCCGACCATTGGAGCGAACCGCGCGGGTTGATCATATGGATTATCCCCTGAAACAGCATACAGCCGATAACGACGAGCTTGTTCTTCATAATGATAGAAAACGCGCCGATACCCCAGTTAAGACATTTTCCTATTTTCTCTTTCAACTAAATCACCGAGCCTTAATTTGGGATGAACGGGAGTTCGTACTCGTCGGTGGGCATCTCAACAACGCTCTGCTTGCTTTCACTTTGTGAGCCGCCGTCCTGCTTAGGTGTGGATGAACCCGACTGCTTTGATCCGCCCGACTGCTTTGAACCGCCGGACTGTTTTGAACCGCCGTTGTTAGCGGATGACTGAGCGCCGCCGTTGCCGCTGTTACCGCCGGATTTTGAGCCGCTGCCGCCTCCGTTGTTCGCGGACGACTGAGCGGAACCGCTGCCGCTGCCCTGAGCGCCGCCCTGTGCGCCGCTTTGAGCGCTGCCCGAGCCCTGAGCCGAACCGCCCGACTTAGCGGAACCGGCAGAAGATGAAGAAGGTGAACCGTCCTTATTTGTAGCGGCTTCGGTCTTGCTTTCAGTCGAATTTGTCGCAGACTGGTTTGAATCTGCCTGGGTAGCAGCTGCGGAATCGGGAGTAGCTTTGTCTGAATCGCTGTCACATCCGCAGCCCGAAAACGCCGAAGCGCTGAGAATAAGCGCCGCAGCCAGTGCAATGATTTTCTTATTCATAATACTTTTCTCTTTATTCTTGTTAATTTTATTTAGATTTATTCTACTATAACCCACAGCAAAAATCAATGTTTAGCGGGAAATTTTCAAAAAAACTTCATAATATTTCAAATGAATCAATTAGCTATTGTTTAACTATAAACTAATTAATAAAAATCCTCGTCATACAGAAAATCCGCCCGGTAGTACTGGCTCATATACTCGTTTTGATAGGCGTTCACAGCACCCGAATCAAGCTCCTTGAAGCGCAAGGCTTGTTTTGGCAGAGACGCTCAAGCTCGACCAAAAGATAATCCGTAACCGACTGCTCATAACGATTCCGCTGTTAGTTATCGGCGGCGGACTGACGTGGTTCGCGATCGTCAACGACGACGGATTCCAAATCGTTTGGCGGTACTTCTCGTGGAGCAACCAGACGCTCGCTATGATCGCGCTTTGGGTGTCGACCGCATACCTGCTCAAAAAGGGCAAATACCGCTTTGGCTCGCTGATCACGGCGCTGCCCGCGTCGTTTATGTCGGCGGTCAGCTTGACGTATTTGCTTTGCTCTGACGAGGGCTTTGAGATCTCTACCGATATTGCATATCCCGTCGGCATAGCCTTTGCGGTCGTACTGTTTGTCATCTATTTAGTATTTTTGATAAGGAAAAATAAAACAATCAAAAACAACGCATAAAAAATGCTGCTGACCGAAAAAGTCAGCAGCATTATTATTTTTTATTGATTAGGCTTATCCGGAGGAGCCTGTCCGTTCTGAGGGGCTTGTCCGTCGGGTTTTTCGGGCGGAGTCTGACCGTCTTGCGGCGCTTGGCCGTCCGGAGATGTCTGTCCGTCGGGCGGAGCTTCGTTTCCGCCGCCGTCGGTTGAAGCTTTGATTTCTATCGCCGAGCCCTTGGAAGCCGAACCCTCTTTGTATTCCTTGCCGTCCACATAAAGCTTGTGTCCGTTTAGGTTTATAGAGTCTGCGTCACAGGTCAGTGACGATACATAGGAATCAGCTGTCAGCGTCCACTTGGAGCCCTTTTCGATTTCTACGTACACATCTCCCTGCGCGCCGTCGGAATTGATAGCGCCCGTAAAGCTTGAATTGCTCTTTAGGTACAGATTGAGCGCGGATACGCTGTCGACTATCATATCGCCGTTAATGGTCTGGTTTTCGGCGTTAAGGTTGACCTGTCCGCCGTTGGAGCCCTCTTTGCCCCAGCCTGCCGCCGCGGCTCTGAGGAACACGCCGTCGCCCTCGTTGGTGATAGACGCATTGTTAAGACTGATCTGCGTAGCCGTATTGTTGACGAAGAAAATGTCGCCGTTTTTATTTACAAGGCTGCCGCCGTTCATCGTGAAGCTCGACAATCCCTGCGCGGCGTCGCCGGACATCGACTGGTAGATCATTACCGCGTTAAAGTTATCCGATTTATCGCTGTTGTGCGCGTTGTGGTCCGCGGTAAGGCTGACGTTATTGAGCGTCACGGAATTCTTGCCCTCAACAACAACGCCCTCTGAGGTGGTCGAAACCATCTCCGCGTCGCTGACGGTTATATCGGCAGTGGAGTAAACCACAGGCGAGCCTTTGCCGCTCGTTGAGTAATATCCGCCTTTGACGTTGACCGTTCCGCCGCCGCGGTCACTTCTGATAGCCGCGGATGAGTTACCCGAGGTCTCTATAGTCAGATTCTCGGCGTTCATCGTGCCGCCGCCCGTCGTCATCAGTCCGCCCGAGCAGTTGCCCGTGGTGTTAATGTATGAATCCGAGATATTCACAGTCGTGCCCTCGCCGTAGCTGAACACCGCGTTGGCGTGTGTTCCGTTTGATTTTACGACTATGTTTTTAAGGTCAAGCGTAGCTTTGTTTGTTGCGAATATCGCTGAATTCTCGCCGTAGAAGTCCGCTTCGTCGCCCTCGGAATCGCCCGATTTTGTGACGAGCACGTTTGAATACTCTGCGGTCTCGCCGTCGGCTGTAATGGCGTGGCCGCCGTTCTCGCTGTTATTGATCGTTTCGTTAACGGTTATGTCGCTCTCCGAAAGGTGCGTTTTTGACGCGGCAGACGTAATCTCGCCTATCGCTTCATCGGGACTCGCCTCGCTCACCGTTGAAGACGACGAATCTGTTGATGATGACTCCTGACTGCCGCAGCCGCTGACGGATAAAATCACAGCAATTGCAGTGAGCACGGAGATCAAAATGATGTATGATTTACTTAGTTTGAATTTCATTACGATTACCTCCTATCTTTTATTTGCTTGTATTTTATACCGTCAATATTAAAAAATGCTTAAATGTTTATAATTCTTTTATTTTTTTCTCTCACCTTTTAATCCTTGCTGATAACCTTTTTCTGCCACGATTTTTCGCCGCATTTGGGGCACTTCATATATCGCGTCCTGCCCATATGCGGAGCAAAATTCACGCTGAGATAAGTCGGAACGTATTTATGTCCGCATTTTTCGCACTCGTAATATCCCGCGACCTGCTCGATTTTTAACGCGAATATCATACAGACGATGAACTGCGCCAAGCCTATGCCGAACAGCAGCCAGAACACCCACATTTCCATTCCCAACTGCATAAACACCGCGCCGACGGCGATCATCATGAGCAAAAACACCGTTGAAACAACGCCTAAAACTATCTCGAGCGTCAAAAGGTTTTTGTCTGCCTGTTCTTTTTGCTTTACCATTTCTATAAGATTTTGTTCTGTCTTTTTGTTGTAGTTCTCCATTGATACTACCTCCCCGTTGAGTAGATCGTTAACCGTGATTTTCAGCACACCGCAAAGCTCGAGCATTATCGAGGCGTCCGGCAAAGATTTGCCTGTCTCCCATTTTGAGACGGCGCGGTTGGTGATGCCGAGCTTTTCGGCAAGCTGTACCTGAGTCAGGTTTTGTTCCTTTCTTTTTTCAGCAATAAATTTGCCTGTTTTGATTTGATCCATACCGAATTGCCTCCTTTCAACTATCACCTTACACTATGAAAGTAAAATAATCAACATACCAACGGTTGAAACGGGAAATCAACCGTTGGTAGATTTAATCATTTATTGAATTGTCCGGTGTTTTCTTTTTTCTTGAACCGTTTGAGCCTTTTTATTTCGTTGAACATCATCTTACGGTGCTTTACCACGCCTTTGATCGGACGGTAAATGACCCAAAACGGATAGACCGCTTTGTGGCGGTATACAAATGGGTGATTTTCTTTTACGAATTCTTCTGACGGGAACAACCGCGAAAGCAAATATTTCGTTTTTGCCCTGCCGCTGTCATCGTTATTGAGCCGGTACATCCAAAGAAAACCTTTTGTCCCGTCCGCACCCGACTCAACTAAAAAATCAAGCTCGCTCAGCTCTGTTTTCGTAAGCTCCTGCTCGGAAAATAATCTGTTCGCGAAATCTCTGATTTTACACTCAAAAACATTCAAATCGAGCTTCTGAAACTCGGTATCGAGGTATTCCAAATCAAGTTTTTCTCTGAATTTTCTATTGAACACATAAACGTCAAGAACCGCCCTGAGCCCTGTTCCGCTCAGCGTGTAGTGATTATACAAATGCCAAATAAGGTAAATATAAAAATCCTCATCGGTCATATGATAACCGAATCCGTTATTGCTGTCCTTTATAAGCTTGTCCTTTAGGTTTTTAAAGTACTCTCGATATTCCGGTTAATCCGTAAGCCTTCTGTGCATTTCAAATTTTATATAAGGCGGCTTTGAGTAAACGTCGTGATGGCTTGCACCGTAGCCCTTGCAGGTATAGCCCAAGCCTTCCATTATATTCTTGACCTCTTCCGCTTTTGTGCTGTCAAAGAGAATATCGTTGTCGCCCATTTCCCTCATAGCTGACTTGGGATAATAATCCTTTATAATTATTCCTTTTAGCGGGAGATACCATATTTTTTTATTCTCAAGTTCATTGAGTACCTTGGCGCGCTCAACATTAAACAGCGACAGTCTTCTGACAGCCTTGTACTTTTCCTCTCTGAATTCCTCGGAAAGCGCAACTGTCTTTTCAAGCGCGTATGCAGCCGCTGCCGCGAGCAAATGGCGGCAGGCAAGCTCAAGCACCGCCGGTATATCCATTTCGGCGCAGCGGTTTTTTCGGGTATTTTATTATTGACAGCACAGGACACAAGGTATACAAGATCCAAAGAATTTTTTTGACTGTCGGTATTACTCATTTTTCTTTTCCCCCGACCGAAATGATTTCCTTGATTACAATTATATCCGCAAAAAAGTTGCTTGTCAATTTAACGCAGCAAATATAAAATCATATCTTGCTCAGATTCTATTTATATTTTGCTATTCTTATACTTTTTATTTTTAAATTGCACAAAAGTGTGCAATTTTTCCTGATTTGGAACTATTAATGGAGGGGTATATCTTCTCCGAGATTTCAAAATAATTCAGGAGGTAAAATGGAAATCAAAAACATCAAACTAATTTATGACATCAACAGGGACTTTCCGCCAAAGCGAGTCCTTGTCAGCCACGTAAACGACGTCAACACAAGGGTGATCGAGCTCACGCTTACCGAGGGCGGCGATACGCTTGAACTCGGCGAAGGCTCGACAGCGGCAGCCTCGGTCGTTGAACGCAGAACCAAGCGGCTGATAAACAGCAGCATTGCCTGCACTATCAATGAATATGGACAGATAATTATTCCTATAGATGATCTTCATTTCCGCAGCAAAATGGATATCAATGTTGAGATGACGGTTTACGACAGCTCAAACACGAAGGTGCTCACACTCCCCTACCCGCTGTGGATAAGGGTCAATCCGTCTATCCTTGACGACGCGGAGGTGACCGATGAATCACGCGGCACGGTCCCCGAGCTTTTGGAAGAAGCGCGCGAGATCATCGAGGGCGACCGATACGTTTTGACCGAAGCTGACAAGCAGGAGATCGCGGGAATGGTGGACATCAGCGGCAAAGAGGATACTATCTACAAAAAACCCTCGATTTCAAACCAATCGCAAACAGGCGACAGCGACACGAATTACCCGACCGTCGGCGCGGTGAGGGATTATACAAACACCAAAGTTTCCGATCTTGAGGATTATGTTAATGACGAG
>CACYQK010000060.1:0-11060 GCA_902776495.1 uncultured Ruminococcus sp.
ACAAGTCCATTGAAAACGCGCTCAAAAACAACGGGGCAGATGTCTTGCTGATAAGCGAGGGTCATATCGAACTTAAAGGCTATGACTACGGCTTTATCGACGGCGCGGGATTCTATGACGACAACACTGTCTATTTCTTCGGAAACATAAAAAAACACCCCGATTATGACAAAATCAGGGAGTTTATCAAAAAATATAATTCCAATATAGAAGTATTATGCCAAGATATGCCAATAGCCGACATCGGCGGAACGGTTATAATAATGTAGGGGCGAGCATTGCTCGCCTGTTTTTATTCATCTTTCTTATGTACTTTTGAAAGCGGATTGGACTCCGCGGCGTTTTTCATCTGCTCAGAGCTCAGGTGGGTGTAGATCTCGGTCGTACCGAGGTTTTCGTGACCTAAAACATCCTTTAAAACCCTTACATCAACGCCGCCGTGCTGATACATTAGCGTTGCCGCAGTATGCCTGAGTTTGTGGCAGGAGTAGCCCTGCGCGCTCAGACCGATTTTTTCAAGATATTTATAAACCATAGCCTGAATAGTCTTTACCGACATACGTCTGCTGTTACGGCTGATAAACAGCGCAGTCTTATCCTTAGCGTTGATACCGTCAACAGGGCGGACGCGCATATAATCGTTTATCGCGTCCAGACAGGCTTTATTCAGGTAAATAACACGTTCCTTATTGCCTTTACCGACAACTCTGATCGTGTTATCTGTACGTATATCGGTATAATTCAAGCCCGCCATCTCTGACACACGAAGCCCGCAGTTGAGGAAGAGAGTAAGAATTGCGTAATCGCGCTCCTTGTTGGAACCCTCAACAGCATTAAGAAGCTCAATACTCTGCTCAAGCGTAAGATACTTGGGCAGGGATTTTTTCTTTTTAGGAAGTTCAAGCTCCTCGACAGGATCATTTTCAAGTAAATGCTTCTTTTTTGATATATACTTAAAAAAGCCCTTGATGCTCGAACACTTGCGCGCTCGGGAGGAGGCGTTCAGCTGACGCTCACGCTGCAGATAATTCATAAACTCATAAGCGTCGGTAAGGTCAACCTTTTTTAAAAAGTTTATATCGATGTCATCAATTTTGATTTCATCAAACTCAGTGTCCTTTGGAACAAGCTTGCGGTAAACCTTCATAAAGCGAAAGAACGTACGCAAGTCCAAAAAATACTCGTCAACTGTCTTGGGAGATTTCTGACGAACAGTTTGCTGATAAAAAAGATAATCTTTTAAAATAGGAAATGACTCATCGCGAAAATCAACTGCCATAAACTTACCTCGATATTTAAGAAGTTTGGTTTTTCATAGTATATCACAAAAAGAGAGAGGTATAATTCTAAATTAGAATAATTATACAAAATGAATATTTTGTATAATTCGGGTAGGGGTTAAAATAGGAAATGAGCTAATTAAGCGCCAAAACCTATAACTATATAATAATCTACTATATATTGAACAATGGCGTATTTATGGCTCATTTCCTTATATTTAACAAAACTTATTATAATTGTCCCCTTCGGGTATCGGTTTTTCAAGTCCGAGCACTGTCGGCCACTGACCTGTTGCTTCAATTATAAAACCCATTACCATTCCCATATGCGTGTGCAAATGTCTGAACTGCGCAAGTATCAATTCAAATTTTGAATGTGAGCAATCTACAGGTCTTTCGTTTAACATTCCATCGTTGAGAAAATTTGTATAAGCTGTAATTTTAAATTTCACAGCTCTATAGTAATCATTCATCTCGGTTCTTGAAATAAACCGCTCAGTTTTAACATCAAGATTATTTAAGCTATCTATATGTATATCAGGCTCTTGGTAGCTTGGGTCATTGGGATTTATATACCAAAGATCGAGTGAATGCATCATATGATAGATATGCTTATAGAGCGGCATTTCGCAGTATTCTCTGCTCCACAGCTCATCAGGCACACAATCGATCACATTCTTTACCTCCCATAATGCCCTTGTGCCAGTAATCATATCCTAAACAATAGCCGATATCTACAATGCCCAGATTATTCCTTCCGCCCTGCTTAAATACTCCTTCTTTTATAAGACCGCACTTGTTCATAACCTTGCCTGAGTTCGGATTGTTCACATCATGTTGAGCTACGATCCTGTTGACTCCTACCTCGTCAAACAAGAATTCAATAACCTTCTTAAAAGCCTCGGTCATAATGCCCTTGTGCCAGTAATCATATCCTAAACAATAGCCGATCTCAACCGCGTCGATATTTTCAATAATCTTAACGACCCCGATCGAACCGATCGGCTCACCTGTATCTTTTAATACTATTTTCCAGTCAAAAAAGTCTGGTCTGTCTTGGTTTTCCATAAGAAACTGATGATATGTAGCCCTCAGTTGTTCGGGGCTTTCATAAGGCAACCACGTCAAATACTTTGTAACGCATTTGTCGTTTGCCCAATTATAAAACATAGGCTCAACATCAGAATCCATTGTTTTTCTCAAAATCAATCTCTCAGTTTCAAGAGTAACTGTACCTATCAAATTCATTTCTATACCCTATTTACTCATTATGAGCTTTGATAATTGCCGTTCCGTCCATATCCTCAGCTATTTCTATAACATCGGTGTTTAATTCCGGGTGTTCCTCGTTGATGATCGACGGTGTACCCACCGGACGCTCTTTGAGCAAGTCATCACAGCATTTATAGAACTGATGATAATAATCAACCGCTTCTTCCCAATTCCTTTTTTGCGCGTCTGTAAGCTCGGATTTACCTATACCATAATTATCAACAAGTATCTTTCCGAAATACTCGGTGAACTTTGCCGAACCGTAGGCATTAAGATGCTGAACGTTATAGAACAAATCCGGCGTATACCCCATTGTAACGGGATCGCGCTCAAAGTTTATAAAGTCAAAACCGTATGAATTAATTATCTTTCCCGCTCGGTTCGACATACAAAAGCTCTCGTAATCGACTTCTCTTTCAAGGTGCGGAGCACGGAAAAACAGCATTTTAATGTTATTATCCTTACCGTACTGGAGCAACTCGCGCAGCTTTTGCTCGCTGAACTCTGTCAAGCTTGCCTCGGTATTATCCGTTACAAGCTGTTTGTTAAGATACTCCTCGTCATAGCCGCACTTGCCTATATTTGACTTATAGCCCTTTAAAAGCGTATATCCGCGGAAATGCTGCTGAATAAGCGTGCCGAGATACTTTAATCCGCCAGGGTATTCATCCCAGCAGGAATGATATTTTATAAGCGGAAAATAGTATTCTTCCTTATGCTCAGGATTTAACTCTTCAATATATTCGATTTTATTCTCATTGAGCGGAACACAGTCAATATACTTTCTGATACTGCCTTCATTTGTCTCGTTGCTGTCATCGGGATAAATAAACGGATTTATCTCAATCACTATCAATTTAGGATTCTGCGTGCGCTGTATCTCTTTTACCTGAGTAAGCGCCGCTCCGGCGGTGACAGATGCCGTGGCGTACGGATAGCTTGTAAAACCAAACTTTTCATACGCAAGTCCCGGAGAAAAGCCCGTATAAAGCTCGCTCGCGCCTGTAAATACTACATCAAGGGAATTCTTGTCTTCAAGATAAAACCCGTCTATACGCACCTTGTTGTGATCAAGATGGCACAGCACATAGTTTTGCAGGAACAAGGCCGAGATCAAAACAGCCATAATCAGAGCTATTAACTTGACCGATCTTAAAATATACTTTTTCATACATTTCATTATAAAGCATAGATTATCAAACGTCAACATAAAAAGCGTCCGGATCACTCCGAACGCCCTTTATTATATATTTATTACCCCATAAAATAATAAATATTTATCGTTAACATAATACTATGCTTTACTAAATAATTCAAGTATTAATTTGCAAGATTATAATTAAATTGTTCATTTTTGAAGCAAAAATAGAATAAACAGAATGGTTTTTGCAAGATTTTGTATGTATTTACATCAAATTCAGTATTTTCATCTTGCAAAAACCGGACTTTCCACATCAAAATACCGTTTTGTATAATTGGGACTTGTATTATTAACAGTACTGTCAACATAAATTTTAGTTGCATTTGGACATACTAACATGTTATAATTATGTTAAAAGACAAATTATACTATTTGTAATACGAGGTTTTGTTATGGAATACTGTAAAAAATTAAAAGAACTTAGAATAGAAAACGGGTTCACGCAGGAACAGATCGCATATATCCTGCACACACGTCAGGAGCAGTACAGCAAATACGAAAACGGTAAGCGTGAGCTGCCGATAAGACATCTTATAGCGCTGTGCTGTCTTTACAGGGTATCCGCCGACTATATACTCGGTATTGAGAAATTCGTTGACTGACCCTCTCCCCTCTCTTTTAAAACAAAACAAGACGGTTCTCACTCAAAATGAGCTTGAACCGTCTTTTATATTTTGTATTTATTCTGCTAATTCTTTATAATCCGCAAAATCAAAGGTAGCAAAGTAATCCTTCGGCTCCTCTGCCCTTCTTATGAGTTTATGACTTCCGTCCTCGCAGAGCAGGACTTCCGCCGAGCGGAGCTTTCCGTTGTAGTTATATCCCATTGAGAAGCCGTGAGCTCCCGCGTCGTGGATATAAATAATATCGCCCATATCGATTTTCGGCAGCATACGGTCGATCGCGAACTTGTCGTTATTCTCGCACAGACCGCCGGTAACATCATATTTATGATCGCAGGGCTGATTCTCCTTGCCGAGTACCGTGATATGATGGTATGAACCGTACATCGCCGGGCGCATAAGGTTAGCCGCGCACGCGTCAACGCCGATGTATTCCTTATAAATGTGCTTTTCGTGGATCGCAGTAGTAACTAATGCACCGTAAGGAGCGAGCATATATCTGCCGAGCTCAGTGTAGATCGCCACGTCGCCCATATTGTTAGGAACCAGGATCTCCTCGAACTTTTTCCTTACTCCCTCGCCGATAACTTCAATATCGTTTTTCTGCTCCTCGGGCTTGTAATCAACACCGATACCGCCCGCGAGGTTGATAAACTTGATATGTACGCCGGTTTTCTTTTGAAGTCTTACCGCAAGGTTGAACAGAATTCCCGCAAGTTCCGGATAATAGCCGTTAGAAACCGTATTTGAAGCCAAAAATGCATGAATACCAAACTCTTCGGCTCCTGCCTCTTTTAGCTCTATAAATGCCTTTTCCATCTGGTCCTCGGTCATTCCGTACTTGGAATCGCCCGGAGTGTCCATTACCTGGACCTTATCCTCACTGTCGGACATTTTGAAAACTCCGCCGGGATTATAACGGCAGCAAATAGTTTTGGGAACACCGCAGACCTTTTTGATAAACTCAACGTGAGTGTAGTCATCAAGATTGATGTAAGCGCCCAAATCATACGCAAGCTTCATATCCTCTACAGGAGTCACGTTTGAGCTGAACATAATGTTCTCGCCTGTAATACCGCAAGCCTTGCAAAGCTGCAGCTCGGTGTAGGACGAGCAGTCCATACCGCAGCCTTCTTCTTTTAAGATCTGCATAATATACGGATTCGGAGTCGCTTTAACCGCAAAAAACTCCTTATATCCTTTATTCCAACTAAACGCCTTAAAAAGTGCTCTGGCGTTTTCCCTAATACCCTTTTCGTCATAAAGATGGAACGGCGTCGGGATATCCTTTATAATATCCTTCGCCTGTTCTAATGTGATAAACGGCTTCTTTTCCATTATTTGCCCCCTGATTTATTCTTCCTCGTTTATATAATCCTCAATTACTTCCTTGATATCATCAAGCCCGTCGCCTGTCACCGCAGAAAACGGTATAAGCTCTACGCCCTCATAATCCTGAAGCTCGTCGATTACTTCATCGATACGCTTTTCATAGGCTGTCTTTTTGAGCTTGTCCTTTTTGGTTAGGACGATCACAAACGGCGCGTTGGCGTTATAAAGAAAACTTATCATATCGTAATCATCTTTTGTCGGCTTGTGCCTGATATCGATGATCTGAACTATAAGCTTTATGTTCCTCTGCGCTGATAAATATCCCTCTACAAGGCTTGCCCAGCGAGCTTTTTCAGCCTTTGATACCTTGGCGTAACCGTAACCGGGCAAGTCAACCATACGGAAATCCTGCAGCCTGTAAAAGTTGATCGTCGCGGTTTTGCCCGGCTGAGCGCTTACTCTCGCGAGAGCCTTGCGCTGAACCAGTTTGTTTATAAGCGAGCTTTTGCCGACATTTGAGTGTCCCGAGAAAACGACCTCGGGCATATCCGATTCGGGAAGCTGGTCGACAGTTCCCGCGGCAAACTCAAAACTTACTTCATTAAAATTCATAACTCATTCCTTCATTGCCTTACAACCGTTGAATTTGACTTTGGCTGAACAGGCACTTTGATATCATTCCACGCTTTTTCACTGACTTCTACCGGATCGATCACGGCAAGCGATACAACGTCCTTAAAGTCCTCAACGCATACAAAGTCGACCTTATCCTTTACGGCGGGATCGATCTCGCTGATATCAGGCTCGTTTTGCTTTGGAATAAGCACGAGCTTGATTCCGTGCTTGTACGCCGCCATACTCTTCTCTTTAAGCCCGCCTATCGGCAGAACCTTGCCTCTAAGTGTAATTTCACCTGTCATAGCTATATCGCATCTGACGGGCTTTAAGGACAAAGCAGAGTAAATGGCGGTCGCCATTGTGATACCCGCCGAAGGTCCGTCCTTGGGAACAGCACCCTCGGGAGCGTGGATGTGAATATCTTTATTCTTATAGAACTCGGGATCAACACCGAGCACATCTGCGTGACTGCGGATACAGGTGATCGCGATCCTCGCGGACTCCTTCATAACATCACCGAGCGAGCCAGTTAGCTCAATCTTGCCCTTGCCGTCCATCACAGCGACTTCAATAGGAAGTAATTCGCCTCCAACGGAAGTCCATGCGAGGCCGTTACAAACGCCGATCTCATTCTTTTTGCTGTAATTATCGGGCAAATACTTTTTGTTGCCCAAAAGCTCCTCGGCAAATTTCTCGTCGATCTTGAACGTCTCGACTTTATCTTCGAGTTTTTTGACCGCGCACTTTCTCATAACGGATGCGATACAGCGTTCGAGATTACGCACACCGGCTTCTCTTGTGTAATAATCAATCAGGAAATACAATGATTTATTCGTGAATTTTAATTCTTTAGAAGAAAATCCATTAAGCTCAAGCTGCTTCGGCACAAGATGTTTTTTGGCAATATTGAACTTTTCCTCGCGCGTATAGCTGTTGATCTCGATGATCTCCATCCTATCCTTGAGCGGAGCGGGGATCGACCCGAGATCGTTCGCGGTCGTAATGAACATCACATTAGATAAATCAAACGGGATATCGATATAGTGATCGGTAAACTTGTTGTTCTGCTCAATATCGAGAACCTCAAGCAAAGCGGAGGTCGGGTCGCCCTTATAATCAGCCGACAGCTTGTCGACCTCATCAAGAATGATCAAAGGATTGTTTGTGCCCGCGTTTTGAACGGCAGCCATTATCCTGCCCGGCATCGAACCGATATATGTACGTCTGTGGCCGCGGATCTCTGCCTCGTCCTTAACGCCGCCGAGCGCGATCCTCTCACATTTTCTGCCTATGGCGTTAGCAATAGACTTTGCAATCGAGGTCTTTCCGACGCCCGGAGGTCCGACAAAGCAAATGATTTGCCCCTTTTGCTTGTCGCTGAGTTTTTTAACAGCGAGCTGTTCAACTATCCTGTCCTTTATCTTTTCAAGTCCGTAGTGAGTTTTGTTGAGCTCTCTGCGGATTTTTGAGATAACTATCTTATCCTTTGTTGAGGTGTTCCACGGCAAATCGAGAACAGTGTCAAGATAAGTTCGGATGACCGAAGCCTCCTGACTGCCGTACGGCATCTTCATCAGCTTGCGGCACTCCTTAAATAGTACCTCCTGGCTTTTTTCGTCAAGCTTAAGCTCTGCGATCTTCTCGGCGTATACCTCCGCCTCTTCGGACGGATTATCGTCTTCGCCGAGTTCTTCCTCGATGACCCTCTTTTGCTCTCTTAGAAAAAAGTCGCGCTGAGTTTCGTCTATTCTCATTTTTGCCTTGATGGTGATCTCATCCTCGATTTTGAGGATATAGATCTCATTAACAAGCTCGTCAAGCACGGTCTCAAGTCTGTCGTAGGGATCCATAGTCTCGAGAACCATCTGCTTTATAGTGTAATCGATCGGCATATTAGCCATATTAAAATCTGCAAGCTCGCCTGTTGATTTACAAAGCGCGACCTTAAATATAATATCGGGCGCCATTTTAGGTGCGATTTCTATGTATCTTTCAAACTGCTCCCTCACCGCACGGATAAGCGCGGTATCACGCGAGGTCGAAGGGGTTAAAGCGTCGGGCAAAGGCTCGACTTCCGCCATAATACAGCCCTTGTCATACACAGGAGCAGCAATCCTTGCCCTGTATTTGCCCTCAATAACTATCCTTGTGGTGTTTTCGGGGAGCTTTTGAATTTGAATGACCTTGGCTACAACACCTGTTTTGTATAAATCTATAAGCTTAGGCTCATTGTTTGAAGCGTCGATCTGAGCGGACAGAAAGATGAGCTGGTTAGTTTCCATCGCCTTTTTAATAGCTGTAATGCTCTTTTTTCTGCCGACGTCAAAGTGTATCAGCGACTTAGGAAAAACAACAAGACCCCTGAGCGGTAAAACAGGAAGAGTCAGGGTGTTGGAGTTTTCAAAATCCATTTTATATCCTTTCGTAAAGTACAAACCGGGCAATACAAAAACCACCGTATTGCCCGTGTAATACTATTGATTTGTTGTGAAGTTACGACGCAGAGCTGCGCTTTGTGCGTTTAGATGTTGCCTTATTCGCAAGCTTCACGGGAAAAGATGCCTTTTCCTTGCGTCTTATGACCTGCGGCCGTGCGTTGTCGGTGACAACTTCTTTTGTGATAATTATCTTTTCAATCGAGCTGTCTGACGGAGTCTCAAACATAGGATCCTTAAGAATACCTTCCATAATACCGCGCAGACCTCTCGCGCCCGTGCGCTGCTCGTGAGCGGTGTCGGCGATAGCCTCAAGAGCCTCGTCCTCAAAGTAAAGCTCAACATTATCAAGCTCAAACAGCTTTTTATACTGCTGAACGATCGAATTCTTGGGAACCGTGAGGATCTTAACAAGCGCCTCGGTATCAAGTCCGCTGAGCGCTGTAATAACAGGCAAACGGCCGATAAGCTCGGGGATGATTCCGTATTTTACAAGGTCGTGAGCCACAACATCCTTCATCCAGTAGGTCTCATCAAGCTCTTTTTTGGACTTAACGATAGACTCAAAACCGATAACCGAACCGCCCTGGCGTTTCTCAACTATCTTTTCAAGCCCGTCAAAGGCGCCGCCGCAGATAAAGAGGATGTTCTTTGTATCGATCTGCAAAAACTCCTGCTGGGGATGCTTTCTGCCGCCCTGCGGGGGAACATTCGCCACCGTACCCTCAACTATCTTGAGCAAAGCCTGCTGAACGCCCTCACCGCTAACGTCACGGGTTATCGAGGGGTTCTCGGATTTACGGGCGATCTTGTCTATTTCGTCGATATAGATGATACCATGCTCGGCACGCTCAATATCGTAATCGGCAGCCTGAATGAGTTTTAATAGGATGTTTTCTACATCCTCGCCGACATAACCGGCCTCGGTAAGAGTGGTCGCGTCGGCAATAGCAAACGGCACATCAAGAGCTTTTGCCAATGTTTGAGCCAAGAGAGTTTTACCGACGCCCGTGGGTCCTAAAAGAAGCACATTGCTCTTTGCGAACTCAATGCTGTCGTCGTTGGAGATAGCGCGCTTGTAGTGGTTATACACCGCTACGCTCAAAGTTACCTTGGCGTCCTCCTGACCGATAACATACTCGTCAAGAATCGCCTTGATCTCCTTAGGTTTAATAAGGTCGCGTACATTCTCCTTAAACTCTGCTGTCGGGATCTGCTTGCCTTTTGCAGGAGCAAGGTCTGATGTTTCTCCCGACTGGTCAAGAATATTCATACAAAGGTTAACGCAGCGATCGCAGATATATGCGCCGTTGCCCGCAATAAGGCGCAATACCATATCCTGCGGCTTTCCGCAGAAGGAGCAGTATATTTCCTTATTGTTGTTATTGTTGGCCATTTGCTTTCCTCACCTTATCTCTTGTCGATTACCTTGTCTATAAGACCGTATTCCAAAGCCTGCTGAGCGTCCATAAAGTTATCACGCTCAGTGTCGTTCTTGATGACATCAAGCGGCTTGCCCGTGTTCTCGGACAAAATCCTGTTCAGGCGCGCCTTAGTGTCGAGCATAAACTTGGTATGGATCTCCATATCGGTCGCCTGACCCTTATATCCTCCGAGAGGCTGATGGATCATAATCGTGCTGTTGGGCAGGGCGATCCTTTTGCCCTTGGCGCCCGATGAAAGCAAGAACGCTCCCATACTTGCCGCCATACCCATACAAATTGTTGAAACATCGCACTTGATGTAGTTCATTGTATCATAAATGGCAAAACCGTCAGAAACGCTTCCGCCGGGACTGTTGATGTACAGGCTGATATCTTTTGTGGGATCCTGGCTTTCGAGGTACAAAAGCTGAGCTACAACAACGCTTGCGGTAGCGCTGTTGACCTCGTCGTTAAGAATAACGATCCTGTCGTTTAACAGTCTTGAAAAAATATCATAGGAACGCTCGCCGCGGTTGGTTTGTTCCACTACATAAGGTACCAGTGCCATAAAATCAAAACCTTTCTAATTTATAATTGACTGAACAGGCTGTAATATTCAATTATTTGATTACAGCGCTGTTCTTTACGATATCAAGAGCCTTCTGTACCTTGAAACGTCCATCTTGTACGCCTCAGCCATCTTGGAGTACTCATCCTCGATGTCGGCGTCGGTAACTTCAACGTTCTCCTTAACAGCAATAGCCTGAAGTGCAAGTCTGAGCTTGACCTTCTTCTCTGCCTCTTCCCTGTACATCTCTCTTACAGTGCTTTCTTCCATACCCATATACTGCATATAGGTCTTCATATCAATATTC
>CACYQK010000061.1:0-9276 GCA_902776495.1 uncultured Ruminococcus sp.
CCACGTAAACCACTCGATCCCGGACTCGGTAGCGTTCGCGATCGACACTCCCGCCGGAACGATTGTTCACACCGGCGACTTCAAAATCGACTGTACGCCTATTACGGGCGAAATGATCGACCTTTCGAGCATTGCCAGAGTAGGCGACAGCGGGGTTCTCGCACTTCTTGCCGAGAGCACGAACGCGATGCGTGCGGGCTACACGCCTACCGAAATGCTCGTTTCCGAAAGCCTTGACAATTTGTTCAAGAAGGCAGAAAAATACAGAATAATCATCGCGACGTTCGCGTCAAACGTCAACCGTGTACAGCAGATCATCAACTGCGCCGAAAAATACGGCCGCAAGGTCGCGTTTTCGGGCAGAAGTATGGTCAATTATATGGACGTTGCCCAAAAGCTCGGCTATCTGAGCCTTCCGAAAAACATATTGATAGACATAGATATGCTCGACAAATACCCGCCCGAGCAGATAGTGCTTGTAACAACGGGCAGCCAGGGCGAGCCTATGAGTGCGCTCTCACGAATGGCGTATTCCGACCTGCCAACCCGATCCCCGGCAACGAAAAGACCGTCGGCAACGTTGTTGACGAGCTGCTAAAGCGCGGCTGCAAGGTGATTTACGAGGGTATGTATGATGTCCACGTTTCCGGACACGCCTGTCGTGAGGAACTCAAGATCATCCACAGGCTCGTAAAGCCAAAATACTTCATTCCCGTCCACGGCGAGCATAAGCACCTCAGAAAGCACGCTGAGCTTGCCGAGTTTCTCGGAATGGCTAAAAGCAATATCTTCATTCCCGACGTCGGAACGACCGTTGAGATCAACGAGGATCAAATGAAAGAAGCCGCGTCTGTTCCCGCCGGCAAGGTGTTTGTTGACGGACTCGGAGTCGGCGACGTCGGCAGCATCGTATTAAGAGACAGAAAGCATCTCGGTCAGGACGGACTGATAATAATAGTTGCCTCACTCGATGTCTACGACGGCCACGTTATCAGCGGCCCCGATATCGTCTCGCGCGGTTTTGTATATGTGCGTGAGAACGAGGGTCTGATTGATGAGGTCAAAAAACTCGCTCTCGATATTCTCGAGGATTGTGCCGAGAAGAATATCCACGAGTGGGGTATAATCAAAAACAGGATCAAAGATGAGATTTCAAAGCTGATCGCGCAAAAGACGCGCCGCGCGCCTATGATCCTCCCGATACTTCAGGAGGTATAAAGCATACGGTCAGCTGATATGAGGTTGAAATGAAAAAAAGAATTTGGACATTGGCGCCGTGGTTTTTGCTGTTCTCGGCAGCGATGTTCGTTATGGCGGTTTTCACGATACAGTACAACGAATTATTGGCTTGCTTGGAGCTTATTGTCTCCGGCGCTTCAGCGGTCCTTGTACTTGTATTGTCGATCAATTTTCGCAGATACATCCAGAATATGGTCAAAACCACTGCAAACCATATCAGCGGTTTTAACTCTGATTTTCTTGACAAATATAAATATCCGGTCGTAGTAGTCGGTTCCAAGGGTGATATTTTCTGGTGCAATTCACGCTTCAGAAAGGTGCTCGGCAGCCGAAGCCCCGAGGGCGATAGCATCAACGCGTACCTCGGCGGAAAAAGCATTTTTGACATTGCCGATTCCGACGGTGTGGATGTTGCCATAGACGGCAAGGAATTTACCGTTTACGCGCTATGGGTTGGCGATGGTATTATCTGTCATTTTATAGACAACACTTACTACAAGTCCGTTGTACGCGAATACAACGCGTCATTGCCCTGCGTAGCGCTTATAACCTTTGATAACGCCGACGACTTCCTTACAAGCTCCGAGGAATTCTACTCCACTGTCGCTATTTCGGTAGAGGCTAATCTTCAGGGCTGGGCGATGGACTACGACGCGATGTATAAAAAAATAAGCAACAATCGTTATATGCTCATATTCCGCGACGCCGATGTTGACAAAATGATTTCGCTGCGTTTCCCGATCCTAAAGGATATTCGCTCGATCGGTACGGCGCGCTATACACCGACGATCTCCGTAGGTCTCGCGCGCGGCTGCAAAACTGTCCATGAAAGCGAGATCGCGGCGCGTAAGGCGCTCGAAATGTCGCTTGGCAGAGGCGGAGACCAGGTAGCTATCATTAAAGATAACAGCTATGAGTTCTTCGGAGGTACCGCAGCGGCTTCGGAAAAGGTCAGCAAGGTGCGTATGAGGGTCATCGCCAATGCCATAAGACGTTCGGTCGCCGATTCCGACAAGGTCTACATAATGGGACACCGCTTTTCGGATCTCGACTGCATCGGCGCGGGTGTGGGTCTGCAGTGTATAATGGAACAAAGCTTCAAAAAGTACAGCAAGGTCGTTGTCAACGAAGAAACCTCAATGGCAAGACAGTTGATCGATTATACGCGAGAAAAGCTTGATACCGAAGTGTTCATTACCCCTGAAAACGCAATTAAAGGCGTGACCTCCAAATCTCTGCTGATTATTGTAGATACACATATAAAGAGCTCGCTCGAAAGCCCCGAGCTCTATGAAAAGTTCAAAAAGATTGTAATAATCGACCATCACCGCAGAGCGGTCGATTATATTGATAATTCGCTCGTATTCTGCCACGAACCGTCTGCTTCATCAGCGAGCGAAATGTGCGCAGAGATCATTAGCTACTTCGACGACCAGTCGCTCGGCTATATACAAGCTGACGCGCTGCTCTCGGGCATTATGCTCGACACCAAAAATTTTGTGCTTAAAACAGGCGTTCGCACCTTTGAAGCAGCGGCGTATCTAAGGCGCAAGGGCGCAAATACCCTCACCGTCAAAGAGATGTTCTCAGGAAGCATAGAAACCTACCGCGAAAAGGTCGATATCGTCGTAAGAAGCGAAGTTTACCGCGGCTGTGCCGTGTCAAAAACAAACCTGCAAAAGGAAGATATCCGTCTCGCGGCGGCACAGGCTGCCGACGAAATGCTCACCCTAAAGGGCATCGTGGCGTCGTTTGTAATCTTCGGCAATGAAAAAAAGCTAAACATTTCCGCTCGAAGCTACGGACGCGTCAACGTTCAGCTTATTATGGAAAAGCTCGGCGGAGGCGGTCATCAGACTATGGCAGCGACCCAGCTTTACGATACTACCTTTGAGTCCGCTTTTGAACAGCTAAAGCAGGCGATAGACAAGGTTTTGGACGACAACGAGGAATAACCCAACAAAAGATTATCAATTTATCGGCATATAGAAAGGAAATATTATGAAAGTAATTTTATTGCAAGACGTTAAGTCACTCGGCAAAAAGGGCGAGCTTGTAGACGTATCAGAGGGCTACGGCAGAAACTTCCTGCTTCCCAAGAATATGGCAAAGGAAGCCAACGCCCAGGCTATGAACGAGTATAAAAATGCAGAAAACTCAAAGCAGTACAAAATCGACACCGCAAAGGCTCAGGCTCAGGCTAACAAAAAAACTCTTGAGGGCAAGAGCTTCAAGATGACCGCCAGAGCCGGCAAGGGTGGCAAGCTCTTCGGCAGCATAACCGCAAAGCAGGTAGCGGAGGAGATCAAAAGGCAGTACAGTATCAATGTCGACAAGCGCAAGGTAGTTCTTGAGCGCGACATCAAGGAGTTCGGTACATATAACGCGGAGGTCAAGCTCTATACAGGCATTTCCGCTAACATTGTGATCCAGGTATCGGAAGCATAAAAAACTTTAAGGAAACCAAAATGGCTAATACGGAATTCACAAGCGAGTTTACAACTCTGCCGTACAGCGCCGAGGCTGAACAGGCTGTGCTCGGAGCTATCATTCTTGACAGCACTGTTTTTGACAAGGTCCTCGACCATGTAACTTCGCCGGATTTCTTCTATATCGGACTGCATAAGCAGATTTTTCAGCAGATGCAGGATATGATGAACTTCGGCACTTCTATTGATGTTGTAACTCTGCTTGACAGATTAAAAAAGAGCGGCGCGTTCGACGAGGCAAACGGAAAAACCTATATTATGGACTTGGCGGAAAACTGTCCGTCTATCTCCAACGCCGAGGAATACGCCAAAATAATCAAAGAAAAATACCAGCTCAGACTATTAATCACAGCGTCGCGCAAGACGATCGACGAGGCAACGGCGGGAGAAGGGGAGACCTCTCTGCTGCTTGATTCGGCGGAGCAAAGGCTTTTTGACATCCGCTCCGACAGCAGCAAAACAGGGCTTGAGCGCATCGATTCGGTGCTGTTCCAGACCTTTGCCCGACTCGATTCACTCAACCGCGAGGCCGATGATTCTCTGCGCCCTGTTCCCACGGGTATCGATGACCTTGACAGGATGATCACCGGACTCAACCGCTCCGACCTTATCATTTTGGCAGCCCGTCCCGGTATGGGCAAGACGAGCTTTGCGCTCAACATCGCGCGCAACGTTGCCTGCAAGTCCAAAAAGACAGTAGCGTTTTTCTCGCTCGAAATGCCCAAGGAACAGCTTGCCAGCCGTCTTTTGTCCTCAGAGGCGCTCGTCGGCGGAACAAAGCTTCGCACGGGCAAGCTCAACGACGAGGACTGGAACCGCCTTATTCCGGCGAGCGACATTTTAAAAGAAGCTCCGCTGTACCTTGACGATACTTCAACGATCACCATCACAGAGATGAAGTCGAGGATCCGCAGGCTCAAAAATATAGATTTGGTCGTCATCGACTACCTCCAGCTTATGGCGAGCGGCAGAAGGATAGACAACCGCGTTCAGGAGATTTCGGCTATCACCCGAAACCTAAAAATTATGGCAAAGGAACTAAACGTTCCCATCATCACATTATCCCAGCTTTCGCGTGCTTCAGAGCAGCGCACGGGCGACCATCGTCCGCAACTCTCCGACCTGAGAGATTCGGGTTCTATCGAGCAGGACGCCGACATCGTGCTTTTCCTTTACCGCGAGGGATATTACGATAAAGAGGACGGCGAAAATGCCGCCCCCACGGCAGATATGAATTCTGGCGAGTGTATTGTCGCAAAGAACCGCCACGGAGAGACCAACACCGTAAAACTCCACTGGCAGGGTGAGTTTATGCGCTTTACCGGAACCGATAACCGCCACCATGAGCCGTAACGAAATCGCCGCCGAGGTAATTACCAAAGCTCAGGCGGCAATAAAAAAATATAACCTATTATCCGAAAATGACAGCGTTATCATCGCGCTGTCGGGAGGAGCGGACTCGGTCACGCTCCTAAGTGTTCTTAATTCTATAAAAGAAAAATATAACTTGACGCTTTACGCCGCACACCTAAATCACGGTATCCGCGGCGAGGAAGCCGACAATGATGAAAAATTCTGTAAAATTCTGTGTGAGAATTATAATATCAAACTTTTTGTAAAGCATATTGATGTTCCCAAGCTGTGCGCCGAGCAAAAAATCAGCGCCGAGCTTTGCGGCAGAAACGAGCGTTATAAGTTTTTTGACGAGCTTTCCTCAGAGCTTAACGCCAAGGTCGCCACGGCTCACACCGCGAGCGATAACGCCGAGACACTGCTTTTTAACTTGTGCAGAGGCAGTTCATTGATGGGCGCGGCGGCGATCCCTCCTAAAAGAGGCAACATCATCAGACCGCTTATTACAGTCACAAGGGATGAGATCGAAAGCTACTGCGCGGCATATTCGCTTGCATATGTCACTGACAGCACTAATATGTCGGACAGCTATACGCGCAACAAGATACGCCACAATGTGATCCCGGCGCTGAAGGAGATCAATCCGCAGGCTGAAAACGCTATGCTCGCATTTTCCCGCGACGCTGCTGAGATTTCAGAATTCCTTGAAAAGAGCGCGGAAGAGTGTCTTAATTCTTCAAAAGAAAAATACGGCTTTAACATCCAAACGCTGCTGCAAAACGATCCCGCCGTACTAAAGGCGGCTATCGCCAAGCTGTGCAGGGATAACAACGCCGACGCCGAACGACGCCACATCGAGCTCATAGTATCAATGCTGAAAAGCGGAGGAGCCGTAGAGCTAAAAAACGGTAAAAAAGCCGTTTGCGCTCAAAATACACTTAGAATTATTACCGACAAAACCGAAAATACGCATTTTTCCCTTGCTTTTGATAAAAATATGAGCTTTTTTTACCTCGGCAAAAATATCGAGGCAAAAATGGATCATTCTCTCATAAAAGCCCAAAAACTTGTATTCAGAACGCGAAAAAGCGGAGATTTCTTTACTTTTCCGGTAAGAAATGTTAAAAAGCCGCTTCGCCGCGCGCTAAACGAGCAAAAGATCCCCGCCGAGCTGCGGGACGAGCTTTTGGTACTCTGTGACGGCAGCACTGTTCTCTGGTGTGAGGGCTTGGGATTATCAAAGCAGGGAGAAGAGCTTGATATACAAATTATTATTCGATAAAAGAAAAATAGTGCAAATTTTAGGAGTAAAACAATGCACAAGGACATAGAATCCATACTTCTTTACGAAAATCAACTTGAAAAAATTGTGAACACTATTGCAAAACAGATAGAAAAAGATTATAATGGCAAAGAGTTTATAATGATCGGTCTGCTAAAGGGCAGTGTTGCCTTTATGGTCGATCTTATGAAAAAAATCGATCTTGATTTTGCAATTGACTTTATGGTAGCATCAAGCTACGGCTACGGGACCGAGAGTTCAGGAAAGGTAAAAATCAAGAGCGAGGGCACGATACCCGTAGAGGGCAAGCATGTCCTTGTTGTTGAGGATATTGTCGATTCGGGCAACACGCTCAGCTTTGTTTGCAACTACCTTGTTACAAAGGGAGCAAAAAGCGTTCGCGTTGCTGTCTTATGCGATAAACCATCCCGCCGCAAGGTTCCTTTTACACCCGATTATGTCGGAACCGAAATACCCGACGAGTTCATTGTCGGTTACGGATTTGACTATAAAGATAAATACAGAAACCTGCCGTACATAGGCGTATTAAAGCGTTCTGTTTATGAGTAAGCTAAATTGCCATTGCCGCAAAGCGGCAATTTAGCTCGCCAAATGCGAACAAAGGAGTTGATATAATTTGGACAATAAAAAAAGAGGCCCAAGCCTGCTTCTCTATCTCGCGATACCGATAATCCTTATTATCATAGCCGCGATATTCTTGACAACAAGGCAGACCGAAACGCCCAAGACTTCCGAGCTTGTACAGTACTTTGCTGACCACAAGGTAGAAAGCTATACCATCAACTACGGCTCGGGTGCGATCGAGATAACCCTAAAGGAGGGCGAGACCGCCTATCCCAAGGACGAGGATTCAAAGGATTCAAATTCCGGTAATCCGATCAGCTCGGCGATTTCCTCGAATATAACCACAAATTCCGATGAGAATGTTGTCGTCAAGGGACAGCTTGCGGATATCCAAAGATTTTTGGATACGATAGAGCCCTATCAAAAGGATGAGGACGGCAAGACTATACCGTACAATCTTGTAAGGGCAAGCGATAACTCATTCCTGGTTGAAATAATCCCCACGATCATTATGGTCGCGATATTCATCGGCGCTTGGATCTTCATTATGAAGCGAATGGGCGGCGGCGGAATCGGCAAGGAAATGAGCTTTGGCAAGGCAAAGATCAAAAACAGCAACGATGACAAGCGCAAAACTACCTTTGACGACGTCGCGGGAGCGGATGAGGAAAAGGAAGAGTTAGCGGAAGTCGTTGAGTTCCTTAAATCGCCCGATAAATTCAACAAGTTAGGCGCGCGTATCCCCAAGGGCGTGTTGCTTGTGGGACCTCCCGGAACAGGTAAGACCCTGCTCGCCCGCGCAGTTGCGGGAGAGGCGGGAGTACCTTTCTTCTCAATTTCGGGTTCCGACTTTGTAGAGATGTTTGTCGGCGTCGGCGCTTCGCGTGTGCGTGATTTGTTCGACCAGGCAAAGAAAAGCTCGCCCTGCATCATTTTCATTGATGAGATCGACGCGGTAGGCCGCCAAAGAGGCGCGGGCCTCGGCGGAGGTAACGACGAGCGCGAGCAGACTCTTAACCAGCTGCTCGTAGAGATGGACGGCTTCGGCGTAAACGAGGGCGTTATCCTCATCGCCGCCACTAACCGTCCGGATGTACTCGATCCCGCTCTGCTCCGTCCGGGCAGATTTGACCGTCAGGTAGTAGTAAGCTATCCCGACGTTGCCGGACGTGAGGCTATCCTCAAGGTGCACGCGCGCAAAAAGCCGCTTGCTCCCGATGTCAAGCTGAAAACTATCGCCAAGACCACCGCCGGATTCACGGGCGCGGATCTTGAAAATCTGCTCAACGAGGCGGCTCTGCTCGCCGCGAGGGCGGATAAAAAAGCTATCACGATGAAAGAAATCGAGGAGGCTACGATCAAGGTCGTAGTCGGCGCGGAGAAAAAGTCAAAGGTGATGAGCGAAAAGGAAAAGAAGCTCACCGCTTATCACGAGGCGGGTCACGCTATCCTTTTCGATATACTCGAGACCCAAGACCCCGTTCACGAGATCTCTATCATTCCGCGCGGTATGGCGGGCGGATATACGATGCCGCTGCCTACCGAGGATAAATCATACAACTCACGCAAAGAAATGCTCGAGGATATCGTGGTATCTCTCGGCGGACGTGTTGCCGAGGCTCTTATCCTCGACGATATCTCTACCGGCGCTTCAAATGATATTGAAAAGGCGACAAAGACCGCGCGCTCAATGGTCACCAAGTACGGTATGACCAAGGAGCTCGGCTGCGTAAACTACGGCAGCGAGAGCGGAAGCGTATTCCTCGGCAGAGACTACGGCAGAACTCAGGACTACTCAGAGGCTACCGCCGCTAAGATCGACGAGCTCGTGCTCGAGATCGTCAACGAAGCCTATGCCAAGGCTGAGAAGCTCCTCAGCGAGAACATAGACAAGCTTCACGAGATCGCGGCTTATCTTATCAAACACGAGAAGATGAGCAGCACCGACTTTGAGGCTGTTATGAACGGCACTTATGTTGAGCCGATCGAAGAAGATGACGATGATGAGGATGAGTTCATCCCTGAGCCCACAGCGGAAACCATAACGGCCCCTACGGTTGAACCCGCAGAGGATCCCGCTACGACCTTTGAGGATTTCACGCCTGCAGAGGACTCAACAGATAAAGAGATATAATTCTACAAAAGAAAAAAGAGTCGGTTTTTACCGGCTCTTTTTGTATATGTAAAAATGATTTAGTCGATTCTCTTATCGCAGTAGTCGCACATCTCCATACCGAGCTTTTCATAGCAGTAATTCGGCAGGTATTCCTCGACCTGTGTAACGCACTTCGGATTGCTGCACCTGTGTTCGCTGAGTTTCTTGTCCCT
>CACYQK010000062.1:0-10708 GCA_902776495.1 uncultured Ruminococcus sp.
AAAAGTTCATAGCCTATTTTCAGCCGTTTACAAACACCTACGCCGATGTTGAGTATCTTAAAAAAATCTATTACGAGGCGATAAAGCCGGATGAGATAGTCGCGCTGTCTGTCGCCACAAGACCCGATTGCCTCGGCGATGACGTGCTTTTATTGCTTGATGAGATAAATAAAATCAAACCCGTCTGGGTCGAGCTCGGCTTGCAGACTATCCATAAAAGCTCTGCCGACTATATCCGGCGCGGCTATGAGCTTGACGTGTATGATAAGGCGATATCAGACTTGCGAAAGATCGGCGTATATATTATCACCCACGTTATCTTAGGTCTGCCGGGCGAGAGCAGGGAGCAGATGATCGAAAGCGCGGTTTACGCCGCCGAAAGGAGCGACGGAATAAAGCTCCAGCTTTTGCACGTTCTAAAGGGAACCGACCTGCTTGACGACTACAACAAAGGGCTTTTCAAGACCCTGACTCTCGATGAATACGTTGACATTCTCTGCGATTGCATAGAGCACATTCCAAGGGATACCGCGATCCACCGCATCACGGGCGACGGCGACAAAAAACTGCTTGTCGCGCCGATGTGGAGCGCCGATAAAAAGCGTGTGCTCAACACGATCAATAGAGAATTTAACAAAAGAAATATAATACAAGGGAATAAGTATTAAAAAACGCCTTGCTCAAAACCTGAATTGGTTTAAGCAAGGCGTATATTTTGGCGGAGAGAAGGGGATTCGAACCCCTGGTACGGTGATTACCGTACACATGATTTCCAATCATGCTCCTTCGGCCATCTCGGACATCTCTCCAAACAACGCTACATATTATAACAAATATTTTTTTAAAAATCAAGTAAATAATAATTTATTTTTTTATAATTGCAGGTTTTATTTGCAGGTTTGCAGGAATGCATTCAACATGTAACAGTTGTTGAGCAGAAATTACATATTTATTGAAATAAAATATATGAGTAAAACAAATAAGAATTAAAAAATTTTTTCATAATGTGGGTTAGAATTATTTAAGTAGTGGGTATATAATTTAGATATTAAACAAAGGAGGTTTTCTTTATGATAAAAAAACTTGAATTCAATTTGCAACTTTTTGGTTATGTTAATGATTTGAAAAATATCTATGATAAAGCTATCGCTCAGGGTATTAGGGCGGAGAATAAGGAGAGCGTAAGTGAGAAGTTTGCAAGTAGATATGCAAAACAAGGTGGAGAATGGTCAGAAGCCTTGACAGGAGCTGAATGGGCAAAGTATAATAATGCTATAACATCTGGTGTTGACACGGGTTTGAGAATTAGTGATAACTCAATTCTTGTAGAATGCGAAGAAGGCAACATATATGATTATAAATTTATTATATATGATAATTCTTTTGAAGATAATCCTATAAAAAGTATTTACGCAATAGGAAATTTGGATTATAATATAAATGATTTAAGGACTATTGCCGAATATATTAACGGTGTTGAGGAGAGACGATATGCTAAACAGGAAATGCTTAAAGAAGTACTCAGACGTAATGCTGAAAAGTTTGGATATGTACTCAGACGATACAACTCTGAAATTGGAGGATATGATCACGTCGGAGGAACGTTTACAAAAAATAGAGCAGATTTTGTCGACAAATCCAACGGAGCAGCAACTTATACAGCAGCTGGACAAATTAAATACTCCGACCGAGTAACACAAAACCACAACGACTACCTCTCCGCCGTAGAGCGCGGCGATATGCAGACCGCTCAGAAAATGACTGATTATAAAGAGGATATTTAACTTGAAACGCATTTTTTCTATATTTTTTATTTTTCTGTTCATTATTTCAATATCAATAAACGCATATTCAGCCGCCGAAATCGTAAACTTTTCTCTCCAATCGGCAGAAGCCAAAAAGAACAGGATCGTAACCCTTGAATTTAACTGTGACAACAGCAACAAGCTTGCGGCGGGGATCTTTGAGTTTACCTTACCTATGATAAATCAATACTGGAGTTCAAAGGCGCGGAGACCGATGACGGTATCAAGGTCAAATATAACGAAACTGATAATAATATAAAGCTTGTCTATCATAATCAATCAGAAACAAGCGTCGGGTCGGGCGTTATATTCAAGCTCAAATTCAAAACTCTCGATTACGGCAAATCGGATATATCCTTTAAGGCGTCTCAGTGTGTGGATTTTGCGCCGAATGATATTTCGGTAGGGAAGTGCAGCGCGGGAACTATCAGCGTTGACCCAAACGCCGTTGATACCGACGGCTCATCGGGTTCAAAAACATCCGCTGCCGCTTCATCAAAAGAAAAATCAAAGAACGAAAAAAACAGTAAGAATAAAAGTAAAGATAAAAGTAAAAGCTCAAAAAACGGCGGTTCCGGTGATGATGAGGACGAGTCGGAAGACTCCGAAAAAGCTTCGCTCGAAAACCTCGGAGAGCTAAACGATATTGAGGAAAACCCCGGCAATAACGCGCTTTTGTATTTTATCCTTATCGGCACGGGAGTTTTGGTGTTGACTCTGACCGCAATTAAAATATTCAAGAAAATTTCTGCCAAAAAGATTAATAAAACTAATAAAAATTAAATAATCATAAATTTTTTTGCATAAATTGCGATAAAAATCTTGATTTTTCTGCATAACTCTGCTATATTAGTATTTGCATAATTTTAAAGGAGATGTATTATTATGAAAAAGTTTTTAGCACTATTTTTAGTTGCCGCTTTACTCTGCACAACAGCGATCGCTTTTGCAGGCTGCGGTGAAAAGGAAGATTCATCAGCAGCATCAGACAAGGCAACAGCCGACAGCGCAACAGGCGACAGCGCTTCGGGCGACAGTGCAAACACGGGCTCAAAGGGTGAGCTTCATATGGCTACAAACGCAGCTTTCGAGCCCTATGAATATAAAGAGGGCGACGAGATCATCGGTATCGACGCCGAGATCGCTCAGGCTATCTGCGACAAGCTCGGTTACACACTCGTGATCGACGATATGGAGTTTGACGCTATTATCACTGCCGTAAGCACAGGCAAGGCTGACTTCGGTATGGCAGGTATGACTGTTACCGATGAGAGAAAGAAGAGCGTTGACTTTACCGATCCCTACACAAACGCTATCCAGGCTATCATCGTAAACGATGGCGAAGATACAGTTAAAACAAAGGCTGACCTCGACGGAAAAACTATCGGCGTTCAGCTTGGCACAACAGGCGACATCTATGTTTCCGATCCCGAAAATGTAAAGGACGCAAAGGTAGAGCGCTTCAGCAAGGGTGCAGACGCTGTTCTTGCCCTTACACAGAAGAAGGTTGACGCTGTCGTAATCGACAACGAGCCCGCCAAGAAGTTCGTAGAGCAGAACCCCGGCACAAAGATCCTTGACGAGCCCTTCGAGAACGAGGAATACGCTATTTGCCTCAAGCAGGGCAGCGACCTCACCGAAGAGTTCAACAAAGCTCTCAAGGAACTCAAGGATGACGGTACAGTTCAGAAGATCATCGACAAGTACATCAAAGCATCCTAATTAAAGAATTAAAGACAAGGCGGGTGTTTTTTACCCGCTTTGTTGTTTGTTAAGGAAGATTTTATGGAAGATTTTTTCAGCGGTTTAGCTCAAAGCTTTGAGTCAACATTTATAACAGACGATCGCTGGCTGCAGCTTTTAAAGGGCTTGGGGGTCACAATCGAAATAACCCTTGTCGCGGCGATAATCGGTCTTATTATCGGCTTTTTGCTCGCGATAGTACGCTCAACCTACGATATGCAGCTTCGCGGCAAAAAGTGTGTGAAATTCAGCGATTATGTTCTAAAGTTTCTAAACGTGATTTGCAATGTTTACATAACAATAATCCGCGGAACACCTGTTGTCATCCAGCTGATGATTATGTATTTTATAGTCTTTGCGAGCTCGCGCAACGGCATATTTGCTGCGTTTCTCTCGTTCGGTATGAACTCGGGCGCATATGTTGCCGAGATTGTCCGTTCGGGTATTATGTCGATTGACAAGGGACAGTTTGAGGCAAGTCGTTCGCTCGGCTTCAATTACAGAGATACTATGACTCTTGTTATCCTTCCGCAGGCGTTCAAAAATATCCTGCCTGCTTTGGGCAACGAGTTCATTGTTCTTGTAAAGGAGACCTCTGTAGCGGGTTATGTCGCGCTTCAGGATCTTACCTATATCGGTAACTATATCCGTTCAAGAACATACGAAGCGTTTTTCCCGCTTATCACTATCGCGCTCATTTACCTGATAATCGTTTTGATTCTACAGTTCTTCTTAAAGAAGCTCGAGAGGAGGCTGCGTAACAGTGACCACTGATGTGTTGATAAAGGTTGATAACCTCTGCAAGTCCTTTGATGACGTCGATGTATTAAAAGGTATCAACGCCGAGATATATAAAGGTGACGTTGTGGTCGTCATCGGAGCTTCGGGCTCGGGCAAGTCTACGTTTTTGCGCTGTCTTAACCTGCTTGAAGAACCTACCTCGGGACAGATTTTCTTTGAGGGCGTCGATATCACCGACAAAAACGTCGATATCAACATTCACCGCCAAAAGATGGGTATGGTGTTCCAGCAGTTCAATCTCTTCCCGCATTTGACCGTATTGCAGAATATGACAATAGCTCCGATGAAGCTGTTGAATATGAGCAAAGAAGAAGCAAAAAAGAACGCTATGGCTCTTTTGGAGAGGGTTGGGCTTGCCGACAGAGCATACGCTTATCCTTCGCAGCTTTCGGGCGGACAAAAGCAGCGTATCGCCATAGTTCGCGCGCTCGCTATGAATCCCGACGTAATGCTCTTTGACGAGCCGACCTCGGCTCTCGACCCCGAAATGGTAGGAGAAGTCCTCGAGGTAATGAAGCAGCTCGCAAAAGAGGGAATGACAATGGTAGTTGTCACCCACGAGATGGGCTTTGCGCGTGAAGTCGGCACAAGCGTTGTGTTTGTTGACGAGGGCGTTATTGTTGAGCAGGGCAATCCGAAGGAATTCTTTGAGAATCCCAAAAGCTCCAGACTAAAGGACTTTTTGTCCAAAGTTTTATAATAAATACTATTCAATGTTCTATTACAGAAAAATACAAAACGCAAGCCGGTTTGGTTTGCGTTTTTTCTGTGTATAAAAACAAAATATTTAGTGTTTTTCCTTTACTTTGCTTCCAATATATAGTATAATTACAGTAACTATAAACAATGGGGTGTTATGTGTATGCAACCAAAATATAAAAGAATTCTGTTAAAGCTTTCGGGCGAATCGCTCGCCGGTGAAAATAAGCACGGAATCGACTTTGACACAGTCGTTAAAATCTGCGAGCCTATCAAAAAATGCGTCGAAGCCGGCGTGCAGGTCGGCATAGTTGTCGGAGGCGGTAACTTCTGGCGCGGAAGAAGCTCCGGAGATATGGACAGGACGCGCGCAGACCATATGGGAATGCTCGCTACGGCAATCAACGCGCTCGGCGTTGCCGACGCTCTTGAAAGCCTCGATGTAGACGTCAGAGTCCAGACAGCTATCTCAATGCGTCAGGTAGCAGAGCCCTATATCCGCAACAAGGCTATGAGTCATCTCAACAAAGGCAGAGTAGTCATCTTCGGCTGCGGCACGGGCAACCCGTTCTTCAGCACCGACACAGCCGCCGCGCTCAGAGCCGTTGAGATCGAGGCGGACGTTATTATGAAGGCGACTATGGTCGACGGCGTTTATGACAGCGATCCCAAGACCAATCCCGACGCCAAAAGATACGACACTATATCTTATCAGGATGTGCTCAGCAAGGACCTGGCTGTAATGGACAGCACCGCTTCGGCGCTCTGTAAGGACAACGATCTGCCGATTCTCGTGTTCAGCATCGAAGATCCCGAGAACATTTACAAGGCTGTCTGCGGAGAAGATATAGGCACAGTCGTAGAAAATAAAAAATAATTATTTGATAATATATATTTAGGAGGCATAAGTATGAAAGAACAACTTCAAAAAGCTGAAGAAAGAATGGGCAGAAGGATCGACCACCTTTGCACAGAGTATTCCGAGATCAGAGCGGGCAGAGCTAATCCCAACGTTCTCGACAAGGTTAAGGTCGACTACTACGGAACTCCCACTCCGGTAAATCAGCTCGCAGCGGTATCTGTTACCGAGGCAAGGACCCTCACCATCCAGCCTTGGGACGCTTCTATGGTAAAGCAGATCGAAAAGGCTATACAAAAGTCAGATATCGGTATCAACCCCATGAACGACGGCAAGGTCATCCGCCTTATTTTTCCGCCTCTCACAGAGGACAGACGTAAAGATATCGTAAAGGACGTTCAGCGTATCGCCGAGGACACAAAGGTACAGATCCGCAACGTAAGACGCGATACTATCGATAAGCTCAAGAGTATGAAGAAGTCCGGAGAGCTTACAGAGGACGAACTCAAGCTCGCCGAGAAAAAGACTCAGGAGCTCACAGATAAATACACCAAAAAGGTAGATACTTTATCTGCTGATAAGCAGAAGGAGATTCTGGAGCTGTAATATGGCTATCTTTGGTAAAAACAAAAAAGCTCCCGAGTCGCCGGCAGAGCTGATCTTGCCCAAGCATGTCGGCATAATTATGGACGGTAACGGCCGCTGGGCAAAAAGGCGCGGACTGCCGCGCAAGGCAGGCCACACCGAGGGAGCCCGCACATTCAGAAAAATCACGCGCTACTGCTCAGAGGTAGGTATAAAATACCTCACGGTCTACGCTTTTTCGACCGAGAACTGGAGGCGCCCCGAGGACGAGGTAGGCGCGCTGATGAAGCTGTTCAAGTCGTACCTTGAAGAGGCTATCTCAGACTTTAAGGACGACGATATCGTCGTGCGCTTTATAGGCGACAAAAGCGGTTTTTCTGATGAACTCCGTGCCCTTATGGACGAAAACGAGGAGTGCTCAAAGGATCGCGACGGAATGGTGCTCAATATCGCGATGAATTACGGCAGCCGCGACGAGATCGTCACTGCGGTAAAAAACATCTGCAAGCAGGTCAAAGACGGCAGCATAACCGAGGACGATATATGCGAGCAGCTTATCTCTGATAACCTTTACACCGCGGGTCAGCCCGACCCCGATCTGATAATCAGACCGAGCGGAGAGTACAGGATATCTAACTTTATGCTTTGGCAGTCGGCGTATACCGAGTTTGTTATTATGAACAAGCTCTGGCCCGATTTCCAAAAATCCGACCTTGACGAAGCGCTCAGGATCTATTCTCAGCGCAACAGGCGTTACGGCGGAGTTTAAGTCGCGGCGGCGACACCGCATTTGCAAATACTAACAAGGAAGCTTTACTAATGAAATCACTTAAGCCCAGGCTACTTACAGCCGTAATCGGAATACCGGCGATAGTCGTCGTAATAGTATTATCGGAGTTCTGGCATCCGCTCTTAAACATATTGTTGGCGCTTGCCACGGCTTTGATGATAGGGGAGTATCTTTACGGAAATAAGCTGTTAAAAAACTATTGGATATCTATCCCTTCAATGCTGTTCGGAGCCGCAATGTGTATGCTCGTCGGAACGTTGCTGATGTATGTTTTGTTTTTTGCCTTAATTATTTTTGAGTTTTTTGTAATAATACTAAAGCACGAACAAATCTCATATTCCGATTTGACTTACGCTATACTCGGTACGCTGATCATCACCTTCGGTACCGCCTCGATCGCGTATATCTGCACCACGAGCTTTAGCCTCAGCTTTTTCTTTGTGCTGATATTCGCAATCCCGTGGATGTCTGACTCGGGTGCGTTTTTTGCCGGCTCTTTATTCGGCAAGCACAAGCTTTGCCCCAAGATCAGCCCCAAAAAAACCATTGAAGGCGCGATCGGCGGAATGGCTGTATGCATATTGTCCGCGGTTGCTTTGGGTTTTATCTTTCAGTTCCTTATCATACCGGATAAGAAGGTGCACTTTGCTCCGCTTATCATTATCGGAGCTTTTGACGCGGTGCTTTCAATAGTCGGAGATCTAAGCTTTTCACTTATCAAAAGAAGCATAAACATCAAGGATTACGGTAACATATTCCCGGGTCACGGCGGTATGATCGACCGCTTTGACAGCATAATCTTTACCGTTCCCATGGTGCTGATAATCAATTCTTATTTACCTTTCTTAAGTGCAGGTATATCATGATCAAAACACTTTCAATTTTAGGGTCGACCGGTTCGATCGGCACACAGACTCTCGACGTTGCCGATATGCTCGGGCTGAAGATTTCGGCGCTTACAGCCGCGTCAAATGTTGACCTTCTCGAAAAACAAATCAGAAAATACAAGCCCGAGCTCGCTGTCCTTTTTAACGAGGACAAAGCAGAAGAGCTCAGGCTGAAAGTACGTGACACCGACACAAAGGTTTTGGGAGGAATGGACGGACTGATCGAAGCCGCCACCATCCCGAGCGCTGAGTTGGTGCTCAATTCTGTTGTCGGTATGGTCGGATTAAGACCGACTATGGCGGCGATAGAAGCAAAAAAAGACATTGCTCTTGCCAATAAAGAGACCCTTGTCGCGGGCGGCGACCTTGTTACGGACGCCGTAAAGCGCAACGGCGTAAAGCTTTTGCCGGTCGACAGCGAACACTCGGCTATTTTCCAGTGCCTTCAGGGAGCTCCCGACAACAAGGCGCTTAAAAAGCTGATCCTCACCGCATCGGGCGGCCCGTTCTTCGGCAAAACTGTCGACGAGCTAAAGGGCGTCACTGTTGAGCAGGCGCTCGATCACCCCAACTGGAGTATGGGCGCGAAGATCACTATCGACTCTGCCTCAATGATGAACAAGGGGCTCGAGATAATCGAGGCGGCAAGGCTGTTTGACGTCGGCGGAGACGACATCGACGTTGTCGTTCATCGCGAGAGTATTATCCACTCGCTCATCGAATACGATGATAATTCCGTTTTAGCTCAGCTCGGCGTGCCCGATATGCGCATACCTATCCAGTACGCCATTACATATCCGAGCCGCTTTGAATCTCCCGTAAAGGAGCTTAACCTGGCGCAAATCGGAACGCTCACGTTCTATGAGCCTGATTATAAGACCTTCAAGTGCCTCAACGCCTGCAAAACCGCCCTGAAGATGGGCGGAGCTGCTACGGCGATAGCTAACGGCGCTAACGAGGAAGCCAATATGCTGTTTAGAAACGGCAGGATCAAGTTCCTCGATATAGGCGAGCTGGTAGAGGGTGCAGTAAAAAATGTTAATAATTTTGTGCCTCAGTCGGTTGACGAGGTGATTAAAGCCGACAGCCTTGCGCGGCAGTATGTAAAAGACAAGGTAGGGTAATTTTGAAAAGATTTGCGGAATAAATTATGGAGTTGACAAAAGTTTAATGCAAATTTTAGTAACGATAGCACTTATAGTAATCGGAGTCCTTTTATTTGAGTTTATTATTTTCGCTCATGAATTCGGACATTTTATAACCGCCAAAAAATCAGGCGTACAGGTCAACGAGTTCGCGCTCGGTATGGGACCTAAGATTTTCAGTTTTAAAAGAGGCGAGACCCGCTATTCGCTCAGAGTGTTCCCGATCGGCGGCTTTTGCGCCATGGAGGGCGAGGACTCTGAAAGCGACAATCCCCGCGCTTTTACAAACGCCAAGATATGGAAGCGAATGATCATCATCGTTGCCGGCGCGTTTATGAACTTCGTCGTCGGCTTTATCCTGATGTTCATCGTGGTCGTTCAAATGCCCGGCTATGAGTCCACCACTATTCAGAATTTTGTTCCATATTCGTTTACCGCGAACAGCGGGCTTGAAGAGGGCGATACGATCACGTCGATCAACGGCTATCCCATTTGGAATTCAAAGGATCTGCAGTTTGCAATCCAAACGCTTCAATGCACGGATGTCGATCCCGCGTCACTTACCGTTTATAAAGAGGATTGCTGCTATGAGCTCAACTCTCTTTGCTCAAAGATCGTTAACGAAAAGGGTTTTTTCAGCAGAGAGGTCACAGATGATGAAGTCACAAAGATGACCGATATTCTGAGCGAGGGCACTCATAAGATCAACAAGGCTCAATCCAAGGAAGAAGCGTACAGCATACTTAAAGAATATACCGACAAAATATACGCTTCTCTCGGAGTGACCGATAAATCCAAATACAAGTACCCCGAGATCGAGACCAGGGATACGCGCCAGCGTTTTACGGGCGATGTCACAGTTGATCGCGGAGGTCAGAAGGTCGAACTAAAACAGGTACAGTTTTTCTCATACTATGCGAGCGAAGAGGACAAAGAGAACAACAAACCCTCGGTCGCCGTGGATTTTTACGTTAAGCCGATAGAAAAGAACTTCGGTACCGTATTGCAGCAGACCGGAAGCCAAACGCTCACCCTTGCAAAAACCGTTTGGCAGTCGCTGGTTATGCTCGTTCAGGGCAGGTTCACATTTAACGATCTCTCAGGTCCCGTAGGAATGACAAAGGCGGTATCGGTAGTTGCGTCCGAGGGCTTAAAAACAGGCTTTGGCGACGCGGTGAACAACATAATCTTTATTATGGCGCTTATCACCGTAAACCTCGGCGTGGTCAATATGCTTCCGTTCCCGGCGCTTGACGGCGGCAGGTTCGTATTCCTGCTGATAGAGGCGATAATACGTCGGCCGATCCCGAGAAAATTTGAATATATCGTCAACGGTATCGGTTTGGTATTATTGATAATGTTTATTATAGCTATTTCCGTAAAGGATGTTTGGC
>CACYQK010000063.1:0-8785 GCA_902776495.1 uncultured Ruminococcus sp.
TTATTTGAGACATTCAAAAACTGAGCGATATGCTTAGTGTGACAGCCCCTTGTCTGTTATTCAGTTCAAATAGGGTACCTCATTTTACCTGCCACTCACTCTGACATACGCTTTTTACTCGAATGTGCGAAGCCGGAATCAATATCAAAGTCATTCAAGACACTAGCGTTTATAACAAGTTATAATAACTTATGGTAAAACGGCATAATCAAAACCGGCTTAAAAAATAGGTTATAACAGGTTGTGAGAGGTTATAAATCCGACGTTTTTAATCTCCCAACGATGAAATCTTTGGATAAGTAAACAATTACAATAACAGGCGATCCTATAACGGGGACGCCTGTTTTCTTTGTATTTTTATTGGTCGACGGATAGACAAAACAATTCTTAAATGATATAATAAAAAAAATGAATCCGGATTTATCGGGAGGGCATCCGTATGATCGAGTCAAAAATCCATATCGGGCTGAATGATTTAACTACGAACACTCAGCTATTTGAAAACGAAAAGTATATCAGCATACTTCGCAATGTATGTCATTCATATAAGGTCCCGTTTTCATTTTCTGTGGAAGAGGGCGGGTATATTTATGATAACGGAGAATTCGCCCATGAAACCAGTCTGCTTCTTACCCTTATTGGCGTTAAAAAAAGAACTGTGAACGAAATCGCCAAAGACCTTTGTGCGTTCTTTCATCAGGAATCTGTGCTTATTACAGAGTATTCGGTAAGAAAATACTACGTTCGTGAATCATTGGAATACAATAAGAAATGTGATCAATAAAACCTTCTATCCCCCGCATACCCACCGCTAACCGCGCTGTAATACAGATATAAAACACTTGACTTTTAACGAATCAACGATAAAGTATAATTGTAACCAAACTTTCAGGAGGAAATTGTTATGAGAAGAGATTTAGTTTATTTTTATCCGCTGCCGATCAATCAGGTCTATGACGCGTTTACTCAGGGGGCAAATCAGAAATTCGGCAAAAGCTGTAAATTTGACCCGTACAAGACGCTGTCGTTCGCGTTGAATTTTTCGTTCAAGTATAATATGAACGGCGGTTCGCTGACCGCGCACTTTATGCCCTATCAAAACGGCACCGCTGTTGACCTTCGCTATACAATCGTTCAGGCAGTCGGCGCGAGGTACAAGGCGCACGCGAGGGATTATATACTATTTATCAACGGTATTCTTCGCGCGCAGGGAACGCTGATCAATATTCCTGTTCAGCAGTTCCTTGATTACGAGGCGAGAACTCCGTCAATGCCGCGGCAGAATTTTCAGCCTGCTCAGCCGCAGATGCCGCCTCAGCCCGCTCCTCAGCAGCAGATGCCTGTGCAGCCTCCTCAGCAGCAAGCACCCGCTCCGCAACAGCAGATGCCTGTTCAGCAACAAGCTCCTATGCAGCAGCAAGCACCTGTTCAGCCCGCTCCTCAGCAGCAGGCGTCTCGCGGAAGCTTCTGCACAAAATGCGGCGCCCCCGCAACCCCCGGCGCGGCTTTCTGCACAAAGTGCGGAAATAAGCTCAGCTGATAAAACAACAAAAATACCGACCTCCAAAAGTTAGTTCTTGGTCTAACTTTTGGGGGTCGGGTCATAATGAGCCGGTTTTGTTTTTCATATTCTAAAACAGTGTGACGAAGTCACATTTAGCTGCGCGAAGCGCAATTTAGCTCGCCAAAGGCGAATTTAGCTGCGCGAAGCGCAATTTAGCTTTATCAATATCCCTTATCGGCATAGTCGTGGCCGTCGCCGCCCTGGTTTCCGCCACCGCCGTAACCGCCTTGGTTACCGCCTTGGTTACCGCCTTGGTTACCGCCACCCTGACTGCTCTGGTTGCCGCCCTGATTGTCAGCGCTGCTCTGGTTGCCGCCGTCGTCCTGACCGCCGCCGTTATCCTGATTGTTGCCGCTGTCCTGAGCGTCACCGCTGTCTTGGTTGTTAGCGTTACCGCCGCCGTGGTTCGATTCAAAAACATCCTGACCTACAAAAATCGGCTGGCCGCTCGTGTGGATGTAAACAAGTGTGCAAAGATTGCCGTTTGCGTCATATACTGCAACGATGTTATATGTTCCCTCCGCAGCATTGGTTGTTCCCGCTTGCGAAGCGGTATATCCGTCGCTTGCCGAAACGCCGTAAGAGTTGAGCGCAATGGCAGCAAGGTCGCTTTGGCTGTTCGCGCCGGAAGCTTTTTGGGTGCTTGGCTGAGTTGCCTTTTTGTTTGATTTTGTTGTCTTTTCGGTTGAAGAAGCTACCGTTGTTGCCGGTGCGGTTGTGCTCTTCTCATCCTTTTTGTCATTGTTGCATCCGCAGCCGGTGATGACCGCAGCAGATGAAACTGTAAGAATCAAGGCGATTATCGCCGCTAAAAACTCTTTTTTCATAATTAAGTAACTCCTTAACTTTTTTGAGCATTTAAAAATGCTCTATTTAAAAGATACACTTTTTTTCGCGATTTGTCAACAATATCATTTGTAATTTTCGCACAGAATTCACAAAGTTAATTTAGTCATTGTGCATATTTAATTTGTTGCCGATTTCGGGTATAATTAAAAGGCTGTATTTTAACTTAGAAAGGTCTATTTTTATGATTTATAACAATGTTCTTGAGGCTATCGGTCAGACCCCGCTGATCAGGCTGAACCGTATGGTCGAGCCTGACAGCGCTGATATCCTTGTAAAATTCGAGGCGCTCAACGTGGGCGGTTCGATCAAGACGCGCACCGCGCTCAATATGATAGAGCAGGCAGAAAAGCAGGGGCTTATCAACTCCGACAGTATTATCGTAGAGCCCACCAGCGGCAATCAGGGTATCGGGCTGGCGCTTGTCGGCGCGGTCAAGGGTTACCGCACCATAATCATTATGCCCGACTCCGTCAGCGAGGAGAGGCGCAAGCTCATCCGCCATTACGGCGCGGAGGTCAAGCTTATCCACGACGCCGGCGACATCGGCGCGTGCATCGACGAATGTCTGCAAATGGCGCTGAAGATGAAGGAAAAGAGCGACAAGGTGTTTGTTCCCCAGCAGTTCGCCAATATCAACAACGTCAAGGCTCACAAGCGTTACACCGCGCTTGAGATAATGCAGCAGTGCGCCGACCCGATCGACGGCTTTTGCTCCGGTATCGGCACGGGCGGCACAATCACGGGTATAGGCGAGGTGCTCAAGGCGCAGTATCCGGACATCGAGATTTGGGCGGTCGAGCCCGAAAACGCCGCTATCCTCGCGGGGGGTACTATCGGAACCCACCTGCAAATGGGTATCGGCGACGGTATCATTCCCGACATTTTGAATAAGAACATCTATGACGAGATATATGTCGTGACCGACGAGGAAGCGCTAAACACCGCCAAGCGCCTTGCGCGCGAGGAAGGTCTGATGTGCGGTATCTCGAGCGGAACGAACGTTGCGGCGGCGATCAAGCTCGCCAAAAAGCTCGGCAAGGGCAAAACGGTAGTGACCGTCCTACCCGACACCGCCGAAAGATATTTTTCGACCCCATTATTTGAAGAGTGAAAACTGCTATGAACGCACTTGAAAAAATCCTTTATGTCTTATCCGCTCAGATGGAGCGGCCGCAGAGCTATCAAGCGTTTCACATAATATGCATTGTGACGGTTTTTGTCCTCGCTGCGGTCATTTGCATTGCGTTTCGCAAGGCGTCGGCAAAGACTGAAAAGATAATTTTGATGTCCGCGTGGGTTCTGCTGGTGCTTTTTGAAATCTACAAGCAGCTTGTTTTCGCCGTCAATTTTGAGGAAACCGTCTACTGGGAATACCGCTGGGACTCGTTTCCGTTCCAGTTTTGTTCCTCGCCGCTGTATTTGTTCCCGCTTGCGGCATTGCCGCAAAGCGAAAAGTTCCGCGACGTTATCCGTATGTTTTTAGCCACCTTCTCACTTTTTGCGGGGCTTGCGGTGCTGTTTTATCCCGACGATGTATTCTCGACCTACATAGGCGTAAGCATCCAGACTATGGTGCACCACGGCGTTATGGTCATCATCGGCATATTTGTCGGCGGAAGGCTTGTGCGTGAGGGCAAGATGACGCTCCCGCGATTTTTTAAAGCCGACGCAGTGTTCGCCGTGCTCGTGCTGATCGCGCTGATTATGAACATAGCCGCGCCGCTTGTTACCGATATGACCTTTAATATGTTCTTTATCGGGCCGAATTTTCCCTGTCAACTTGTGTTCCTCAATGTGATTTACGCCAATGTCCCCTATCCCCTGTTTTTGATAATTTATATGTTCGGCTTTACACTGGCGGCGTTCATATTGTTTTGGCTGCAGCAGATTTTACGCCCGTCTTGGTACAAATCAATCAAAGAAAAGCGCAGAATATAAGTAAAATATTCAAAATTATGCAGGAGCGTGAAGTTTACGCTCCTGTTTTTTCTGTATTCTCATTATACATTACATCTCTGTAACTTAGTTGAAAACCCCACACAATATATGGTAGAATAATATGGTAAATATTCAATAATAAACAAGAGGTGCAATCTATGAAAAAAACTGTTACCAGAATCATCGCCATAGCTATCGTGGTCCTGCTTGTAGCTTCGATCACCGTCGTGGCGATATCTACCTCGCATGCCGCGTCAAAAACGCTCTCTTTAAGCGCAAAATCGCTTTATATGAGCGTAGGCGACACCGTTGACATCAACTCGTTCTATTCGGACGGCTCGTCAACAAAGAATATCGCCTATTTCAGCAACAACTCGAACGTGGCAAACATCCAGCGCGGCGGCGGATTCCTTACCGCTGTGCGTGCGGGCAGCACTACTATCTACGCCCAGGACATCAAGACAGGCCACAAGGCGTATTGCAGTGTCACTATCTCATCCGGCTATGTTCCGGTCGGCACAGGCAACGTTGTCAACACTCTGCACAAGGGCTCAAGAGGCTTGTGCGACGTGCTCGGAATAAACTGGAACACATATCAGCAGTGGATGAAGGATCGCGACAAAACCGGCAAGTATCCCAAGTATTATTTGGGAACTCCGTTTGACAACGACGGCGACTACCGTATGCCCAACGGCGACCGCAGCAGTAAATACGCCACAGGTAACTACGGCCTGCCTACAACAACTCCCGTAACGAACTGCACGGGCTTTGTTTGGCACGTTTTGCAAAGCGTATCGAGCAAAAAGTACCTTGTCCCGGCAGAGACCGGCTGGGTAAGTCTTTACCGCGACTACAACATCAGCCGCTATTACTTTACCAACAAAAGGACTATGCTCAACTCGGGACTGCTTGAAAAGGGCGACGTTATCTGGCAGTTCGTGACCGACAGCGAATACTCCGCAAGCGGCTACAACCACATCGGTATCTACTACGGCAACGGTAAGTCCGATGTATTCTGGCACTCTACTACCCCCGAAAATCATATAACCGAGATCCGCGGAGCGGGCAGACCCGTAACATTCTTTGTTGTTCTCAAGGCAAGGGCTACTACTCCCTTTACCCTTAACCGCACCTCCGGAACACTCGGCGCGGGTGAGACAGGCAAGCTGTTTGCCACCTCATACGACAAGCGCTACACCCCCGTTTACACCTCAAACAACCCCAACGTAGCATACGCTAAAAACGGCAATGTATACACCAAAAACGTAGGCACAGCCGTTATCACCGCAAAGTGCGGCAACCAGACAGCCAAGTGTACGTTCAAGGTTATGAAGGCGCCCACGTGGCTCGGTATAAACCTAAAGCAGCGAACGCTCGGCATCGGCGAAACGTTTGACTTTAACGCCTCATTAAAGAGCGGCGAGGGCTGCGGAAGCATAGCGTATAAATCGAGCAACCCCAAGGTATGCTCTGTCAGCGCTTCGGGCGGCTTGGCAAAGGGCACGGGCGTAGGAACGGCGACAATCACCGCCTATGTATTCAACGGCGTTCATGTTGACGCTACCGTTACCGTCGGCAAGGCTCCGACCAAGATATACCTCAACCGCACCAACTTCTACCTCGGCGTGGGCGAAAGCTATGACATCAACGCAAGCATCCCCGCGGGTCAGAAGACATCTACTATCACATACACCAGCAGTAACCCGAAGGTCGCTACCGTAGGCAAGTACAACTGCCTTACAACGGCTAAATCGCCCGGTACGATCACCGTTACCGCGACAGCATACAACGGAGTCAAGACCACTACCAAGGTACATGTCGTAAAGGCTCCCACTAAGCTCACTCTCAACGCGACCAAGAAGAATATGGGACTCGGCGAGAAATACCAGTTCTCCTGCAAGTTCAACAAGGGCGAAGGCACGGGAATCGTCAACTACGTCTCGAGCAACCCCGCGGTCGTAGAGGTCGCTAAGAACAAGGGACTTGCGACTGCAAAGAGCAAGGGCACCGCTACCATTACCTGCTCGGCATACAACGGAGTCAAGGTAAGCTGTGAGGTAACCGTTATGGATCCCGCTACCGAGGTATTTATGAACAGCGGCGACAGAGTTATGGGTATCGGCGAGAAGTTCGACTTTAACTCATGGCTGCCCGCAGGTCAGGGAACAGCAAGCCTTCTCTACTCATCGAGCAACGCAAAGGTCGTTGACGTAGCAGCCGCAGGCGGACTTGCAACAGCCAAGGCAAAGGGAACCGCTACGGTTACAGCGAAGGCAGCCAACGGCGTTAGCAAATCTGCAAACATCACCGTTAAGAACGCTCCCACAAAGCTGATCCTCAACACAACCGAGATCACCATAGGCAAGAACGAGACCTTTGACTTTAACCACTTCTTCCTGAGCGGTCAGGGAACATCCGCTGTCCGCTACTACTCCTACAAGCCCGAGATCGCCGATATAGTTGAAAGCAACGGCGTTGTTACGGGCAAGGAAGTCGGAACAGCTATCGTATGCTGCAAGGCTTACAACAACGTTTACACCTATATGAAGGTCAACGTGCTTGACGCTCCCGAGGACTTTAACCTCCTTGAGGAAGTCACCGCTACCGTAGGCGATGTGTTCGACCTTGAGGCATTCTTCCCCGAAGGCACAACGAGCCGCAAGGTAACGTTCACATCCTCAAACAAGGACATCGCGGATGTGACTGTTCCCGGCGGAAGCAAGGTAGGAACTATCACCGCAAAGGCTGAGGGCGAGGTCACAATAACAGTTACGACCTTTAACGGAGTAAGCAAGACCTGCAAAATAAACGTTATCGCGCCCGAGGATAAGGGTGACGAACCGCTTTCGGCTAACGAAACAGAAGCTCCCACTGCTGCGGTTCAGGCAACAGAAGCCGCAACCGAATAAAGGAGAAAAATATGAAAAAAATCAGTAAAGCAACAGGCATACTGTTAAGCCTATGCGCCGCTTTGGCGGTCGCTTTTGCGGGATGTCTTAACGCCTTCGCACTGAGCGCTCAACCGCTGACAGCCAACGAGAATAAAGCAACACCCATTATTTTCGCTGTTGTTATTGCGGTCGTGGCAGCCGCGGGAATCATCTATTTTATCATTCAGCACAAAAAGAAAAAGTAAATATCCTGACGCCATTCTTTGTAAACCGGAATGGCGTCAATTTTTTTAACAGTTTTTCGCTTAGTATTTTGTGCAACTTTTTAAAAAAAATTTTCAAATAGTTGTTTACAAACATTAAAAGCTGTGTTACAATAGACAATGTAAAGCCATATACTTTGCCAAATAATAAAAATTGGAGGTTTTATTATGAAGAAAACTCTTGCTATATTGGTTGCTGTTTTGCTTATTGCATTATCTGTAACCCCTGCTTTTGCAGTTGTCAGCCCCAAGCCGACAATGGGTAACTACCAGATTACAATTATCCCCGGTTCCGGCGGCGGATCGTATGACTTCAGCTATAAAACACCTGTAGGTGACGACGGAAGCCAGACCGTACACTTCACCGCAAAGCCCGACGAGGGTTACAAATTTGTCGGCTGGACTTTCGAGGGCGACTACACAGCTCTCGGTAATCTCACCGACGCTGAGCTTGATCTTCTTATAAGAGGCGATATCAAAGCATATCCCAAGTTTGAGAAAATCGGCGGCGGCAGCGAGGACAAGGGCGCTGACAAGGATACAAAGGTAGACACAAGCTCTAAGTCACCTAAGACCGGTCATACCGACTATATCTACATCGGTATCGCTGCGGTAGCTCTTATAGGCTTGCTCTTTGCGTCGAAGAAATTCTTTTACAAAAAATAATGGCTGAATATGGCTTATAAAGGAACAGTTTGCGCTGTTCCTTTTTTTTGCCCTGTTTTTGCAAAATCTCTTTGCCTGCTGAAAATCAAAAACTATTCTTTTGATTTTCAGCTTTCCGTCACATATTGTTGACACTTATTCTGTAAAATGATAAAATACTATTGTATAGAATTAATTAATGATACTAAAAGAAGGTAAAAATGGAAAACCCGACAAATAATACTAATACCGAAAACACTCAGGCGGATCCTTCTGAGCTCAATATTGTTGACGCGCAAATCGGCGAGCATCAAAAAAAGCGCCGCCGCAGATCTCAAAGCAAAAGAAAATCTCACAGGAAGCATCGCTCATCTCGCAAGCGCAACGGCAAAAAGAAAATGAAGCTTTGGAAAAAGCTGTTGATTTCTTTCGGATGTGTTGTGCTCTCTCTTGTGCTGATAGTCACGGGAGTTTTGCTGTATCTGCGCGGTACGGGTAAACAGCAGTTCACCGAGAACTCTTATTCCATAACCGCTCCCGACAGCACTGACGTCAGACTTGATGACGGCGGAAACACCGTAAGATACAAGGATAAGACCTACAAATATAAAAAAGATACTATCAATATCCTGTTT
>CACYQK010000064.1:0-8785 GCA_902776495.1 uncultured Ruminococcus sp.
AAACGCTGAGAACCAACAGGCAGTTTATTACAAAGGTTAAGTTCCCTGTGTCGACAATCCTTACATACACGGGACTTTCAAGACTGTATGTTCACCTTTTCCTCGCGATAATTATGTACGGCTATGTTGTATTTCACCGTGTTGCAGGCGGTTTGCCGCCTGTGAGCGTTTATGATTTGCAATTTTTCCTGTACTGTCCGCTGATGTTTATGTTCTTTTTGGCTCTTTCGTGGTCAACCGCGCCAATGGCGGCGTTCAGCAAGGACTTTGAAAGCCTTATCGTATCGGTTATGTCGGGTATTTTCTGGCTGTCGGGAATTATGTACGACTCCTACAGCTTCAAGGGCTTCTTAAAGTACGCTATGCTCGTTAACCCGATTAACTTCTTTGCGAACGGATACCGCAACTGCTTCATCTACAACAGGTGGTTCTTTGAGTACAAGACAGAGTTTGTTATCTTTATGGTTGAGTTTGTAGTAGTGTTCCTGCTCGGAATTTACAACTACAACAGACTCAGAAAAAAACTTCCCGACGTGCTCTGATTGGAGGCGCAATTTATGTCAGATACTATTATTCGTTTTAAAAACGTTTCAAAAACATATATCCTATATAAAAACGACCAGGCGAGGTTTAAGGCGCTGTTCATTAAGCCGAGAAATCCCAAAACAAACCGCGCGTTAAACGACGTTTCGTTTGAGATTAAGCGCGGCGAGTCCGTTGGTATTGTCGGTGACAACGGCGCGGGTAAATCCACCCTGCTCAAGATGATTACAGGCGTTGCCTTCCCCGACGAGGGCGAGATTTTTGTAGACGGCAAGGTTGCCGCTCTGCTCGAGCTTACCGCAGGCTTCTCAATGGAGATGACCGGCAGGGAAAACATCTACCTCAAAGGCTATATTCTCGGTCTTGAGGACGATTATATTAAAGAAATTGAAGAAAAAATCATCGAATTCGCAGAGCTCGGAGACTACATTGACCAGCCTGTAAGAACCTACTCCAGCGGTATGAAAATGCGTTTGGGCTTTGCTATCAACGTCAACATCGAGCCCGACGTGCTCGTAATCGACGAGGCGCTGGCTGTCGGTGACGCGAGCTTTAAGCGCAAGTGCAAGGACAAAATCAAGGAGATTATCGAGGCAGGCACAACCGTGCTTTACGTTAGCCACACAGCAAGCTCCGTTAAAGAGATTTGTCCGCGTTCAATTTACCTGAGAAAGGGCGCTGTTATTTTTGACGGCGACACAGAGGAAACACTTAAGGTTTATAACGATTACAAGGAAAGCGTTAAAAACAAGAAGAAAAAATGATTAAAACCAAGCTTAACGAATTTGAAGCAGACTGGGCGGCTATGCCCGTAATCGAAAAAGACGAGCTCAAAAAGCTCAAAAATAAAACTATACTGATCAGCGGACATTCAATTGCCCGCTGTCTTTGCTATGCCCTTTTGTATCAGAACGACGCCAAAGCTCTGAACAACAGGGTTATTTTTTCGGACATCGACAACAGCGGGATCAAACCGCTCTCCGCGGAATTAGCCCTCAGAGGCGACTTTGATTTTGTCGATTATAATTCTTTATCAGAAATTAGAAAAGCCGATCACGTCATCTACACAGGTATGTGCGGCGAATCAGTCACAAGCTTTGGCGAGGACTTAAAGACCGAGCTGACTGCCTTAAAGGAGCTTTGCAGGATCGCAAAGTACAGCAAAGCGAGGTTTGTCGCGCTCAGCGACAGCAGGGTTTACGGCAACGCGGAGCACGGCAGGGTCTACGCCGAAAACGAGTATGCCCACCTGAAAAACACCGATGAAAAGTGCTTTGAGGGTCAGCTTTTGCGCTCGATAGAAGCGTACCTCAACTGCGAAAAAAAGGCGGGTAGGTTTGAGCTCACCACGCTCAGGACAGGCATCGTGCTCGGCGCGGACACAGGGCTTAAAACTCCGTTTGACGATCTGTTCAAATCGGTCGCTCAGGGAACCGAATACACTCTTTTCAACTCTGACAGAAAGTATTCATTCGTCTATGTTTCGGACGTGTTCAGGGCGATGATCTACTCAATGACAACGCTGAAAAGCGACGAGGTATACAACGTAACAGGCATAAATTCCACGGTTTCGACAGGAATGCTCAGCGCTGTTTTGCACGATATTTATCCCAAAACGGCAAAGCTCACCCTCGGCAAAAAGGATGAGCTCAACGCCTGCGCGATACTCGGCAGCAAGATAGAAAACAACGGCTGCGCGCCGCAGCTGAAGCTCGAGACCGCGCTTGAGCTCTGCGTTATGAGCTATATGGACGACGCTAAAGGCGCGAGCCTGCCCAACACCCACGACGGACGGCTCGACGCTATTCAGAAGATACAGCTCGCCGGGCTTATGGAGGTCGACCGCATCTGTAAAAAGCACAATATCCGCTACTTTTTGGGCGGCGGAACACTGCTCGGCGCGATAAGGCACAAGGGCTTTATCCCGTGGGATGATGATTCCGACATTATGATGCTCAGGGAGGACTACGATAAATTCTGCGAGATCGCCCCAAGCGAGCTGCCGCCCTTCCTCAGCTTCCACTCCAACAAAACCGACAAAAACAACTTTTATGAGTTCGCGAAAATCAGAGTAGACAATACGGTATTTGCCACCGAATTCGCAAAATCGCACAACGCGATCAACATCGGTATCGCGCTCGATATCTTTTGCCACGACAAAACCGCAAACTCCGCGCTCGGTCAAAAACTGCACCTGGCTATGACCGTATTCACCCGCGCGCTGGTGCTCAACAAGTGGAACAAACGCAAGACATCCAACGGCAGCAGGATACAGACCGCCGTTACGAACTTCTGCGTAAAGATATTCCCGATCAGGTTCAGCCTGTGGCTGATGAACCACACGATCAGCTTTTTCAAAAACAAAAAGAACGCCAAATACCTGTACGACGGAATGGGCAGGAACGTCTACAACGGAAGCTTCCCGATCGAGCTGCTGCAAGATGAGATGCGCGTTGACTTTGAGGGCGAATCAATGCCTGTACCCAAACGTTACGATGAGTATTTGAAGTTCCTTTACGGCGATTATATGGAACTTGCTCCGCTGAGCACGAGGCTCGGCTGTCACGAGATCAAGCTCTGCGACATCGGAAAATACGATTCACTGTGATATTCTAAACGGTTCAAATCATTTGAGCCGTTTTTATTTTTAAATTTGTTAAATACTATTGTAAAATCCGAAAAAATTCTTTATAATGGTTCTATAACGATTTGGGGGCATATTATGAGGAGCTTAGTGATTTATTACTCACGGCGCGGGCAAAACTACGTCAACGGCAATATCAGCTCGCTCGAAAGAGGCAACGCGGAGCTGATCGCCGAATACATCAGAGACGCGATCGGTGCGGATGTTTTTGAAATCGACACCGTTAAGTCCTACAGCGAGGAATATAACGCCTGCATCGAAGAGGCAAAGGCCGAGCAGAGCAACAAAGCTCGTCCGGAGCTAAAGGCGTACCTTGACGACATCTCGGAATACGACACGGTGTTTATTGTTGCGCCGAACTGGTGGGGCGTGTACCCCATGGCGGTCTACAGCCAGCTTGAAAGGCTCGATTTCTCGGGCAAGACAGTTCATTTTGTAGTCACCCACGAGGGCTCGGGCTTGGGCGGAGTACCCAAGACAATCAGAAAATCATGCAAGGGTGCTAAAATCGGCGAGAGCCTTGCAGTCCAGGGCGGGAGCGCTCCGCGCTCCGAAACAGAGGTTTCGACCTGGGCGAGAAAAGCAGTTTTAAATTAAAATCTATATAAAGCTATTTCAGGAGGTGAAATTATGAGCAAAGGATTTATCGGATTTATTCTCGGATTGGCGGCAGGCGTCGCGCTTGTATTCGCGTATCTGCACAAGGCGGCTATTTTTGCTTGCGTCAAGGGCGAGGAACTCCCCGACGCGCCCGAATGTTGTCCGTTCGGTAAAGCAGAGAGCGACGACATTGAAGCGATTGAGAAGGAGCTTGAGCCCTGATTCACAAATAAGCAAACGTGACCCGACCTCCGAAAGTCAGACAAACGATCTGATTTTCGGAGGTCGGGTTTTCTTATAATAAAGAGGAGCAGATTTACTCTGCTCCCCAATCCTTATAGTCCTAAAAGCTGTTTTACTTTATGACTCCCTTAGCTTTACTGTAATCGCTTTCTTTTACAAAGCGCTCATTTTTTCCCTCTACCGTCAATAGCATAATATCGTCCTGATCCAACGTAAGATTAAGGGTGATATTCTCAGGTGATGGCTCTTTGTAGGTAGTGCCGGGCACTTCATAAGTAATATTCAGGACAGGCGCTTTAAACTTCCATGAGGTTATTTTATAATCGCCATACGAACCTCCGTTTTCTTCTAACTTAAATGTTTTATCCGAATCCAAGCTTTTCCAAGTGTTACTAAACACTTCATTGGAAGCATTGTTTATGATCTCTGTTTTTCTGTAATCGTCATATACTCTAAGCCCTACAAAAGTTCCGACCGCAAGCAATATAAGAACACCCACGATAACAGACACGGTTATTATGGCTTTCTTGTGGCTTTTTTTCTTAGGTTCATTTGTTCCTGCTATGTTGCCACCCCCATAATTGCTTACCGGAGCGTAATTATAAGTTCCGGCAGGGGTGTCCGGTACATCGACCATTAGTTTTTTTGCTTCTTCAACGGTATATTTAGTTCCGCATTGTTGGCAGACGTACATACCATCCTGTTTTACAAAATTTCTACTGTTACATATTTCGCACACTAATGCTTTCATTTTCTAAACCTCCTGAATACGAATATATGATACTAATATGGTATCATAAATAATTATTGTTTTCAATCCCCACACCGCAACTTTACCCTTGTTTATTTATGTTTTTGCCGTTATAATAGAAGCAGTAAGCAACGGAAGCAGGGATAGGATGAAGCGGAACACAATAGCAGCAGCGGTACTTCTTTGCGTGGTGCTCGCGTTGTTCGGGTGGATGATATACCAAAATGCAAAGTACGCCGTAAGAGAGGACACGAGCTTTCGCTCCACCGTTATGTTGGACGGCGAATACTCAATTGACGGCGGCGAGTGGAAAAAGATCGACAACGAAAAACCGCTCAATGAGCCATTTAAAAAAGCCGTGTTCAAGGGCAAATTTATTGAGCCGGTAGAGTACTGCCACGAGATGTTCATCACAGGCAAAAACGTGTGGTACACCCTGAGCTACGCCGACGGGACGGTGCTCTTTACTAACAAGCGCGTAGACCGTTCTGAAGTTATGGTCGAATCCGCCCTAAGACAGGAGGACAGAATGCTCTCTACCCCCGGTTATTCGGTCAGCGAGCACGAGCTTGATTATGACGATGCGTTCCACGAGGGCAAAGAGATGATATTGGAGGTCGAGTACCCGTATGATGACAAGCCTCCCGAGTTCTCAGACAGCTTTTATATCACTATGACCTTTACCGACGGGCTGTATCTGCAATTTTTCTTTGACGCGTTCCCGGTTATCCTGATTTCTCTTATCGTTTGCTTTTTCGGCGTTTTCTTCTTCCCTATCGCGAGCGTTATCTTGGGCAGGTTCGACGCCAAATATATCGCGTTCGGCTCACTGTGCTTTGGCAGCGGATTATACCTGATAATGCAGAGGGCGAGCGAATACCTTGAGCTATGGATACAGGACTCGACCGTCTGTATGATGACCGACAAGCTGTCGTTCTGCTTCTTCGCGATATCGGTGCTTTATTATCTGAAATCACTCATGAACGGAAAAGCCGTCCGCCTGATAAGCGCGGGTATGTGCGTGCTTTATATAGCGGCAACCATAGCCGCGGTGGTGCTCCATATGACCGATACCGTGGATATGCAGGCTTCATCCCACCCGATGAGCATACTTTTCGCGGCGATGACTATCGTGATGACCGTGCTGCTATGTATTGACATCCGCGGAAGAAAAGGAATGGGATTAGTAAGCTATCTGTTGTCGTGGACAGTATTATCGCTGTCCGGCCAGCTCGGTCTTGCCTCGCTGTTTATAAACCGTGGCGGAATGATATTCTTCTGTTTGGGGCTGGCGTTTACTATCGTTTACCAAATGGTGCGGTTCGGCATCGACCTGCGCAGGCAGTATTTAGAGGCAATACGCTATCAGCAGGTTCAAAAGGAGCTGTACGAGGCGAAGGTCAGCGTTATGACGTCGCAGATACGGCCGCACTTTATGTACAACGCACTTACCTCTATCGCGATGATGTGCACTATCGAGCCCAAAACCGCGCAGGAGGCTACTATCACCTTTGCAAAATATCTGCGCGGCAATATGGACTCGCTCAAGCAGACCGCTCCCGTGCCCTTTACACAGGAGCTCGAGCACCTGAAAAAGTATTTATATATCGAAAAGCTGCGGTTTGACGACCTGCTCAATATCGAATATGACATTCAAACGACCGACTTTGAGTTGCCGTTACTGTCGATCCAGCCCCTTGTTGAAAACGCCGTAAAGCACGGCGTGGGAATGAAAGAGGACGGCGGAACGGTAAAGATCTCTACCCGCGAGACTGATGACGCGTATGAAGTGATCATCGAGGACGACGGCGTGGGCTTCGACGTCAACGAAAAAAAGGACGACGGCAAAAGCCACGTCGGAATGGAAAACACAAAAAAACGCCTGCGCGATATGTGCGGCGGAGAAGTAATCATAGAAAGTAAAATCGGAGAAGGAACGACCGCAAAAGTAATTCTCCCCAAGGAGGGACAACACAATGAAAATTCTGTGTCTTGACGATGAGCCTTTGGCTCTGAAGATGTTGAAGCTTGCAGTAGAAGAAGCAAAGCCCGACGCCGAGATAACGGCGTTCAGAAAGCAGTCAGATTTGCTTGAAGAGGCAAAGCAGAACGGCTGCGACGTCGCGTTTTTGGACATCCATATGCGCGGGATGAACGGCGTTGAGCTCGCCAAGGAGCTTAAAGCGGTCAACCCTAAGATGAATATAATTTTTGTCACGGGCTTTTCCGAATACACGGGCGACGCTATGAAGCTGCACGCCAGCGGATATATCATGAAGCCCGTCACCGCCGAGGAGGTCAGGCAGGAGCTTGATGACCTGCGCTTTCCTATCGAGCCGAAAAGCGACGCGCTTTTGCGCGTTCAGTGCTTTGGAAACTTTGACGTATTCCTGCCAAGCGGCGAGCACGTCCGATTCGAGCGCAGCCGCTCCAAGGAGATCTTTGCGTATCTTGTACACCGCAACGGCAGCTCCTGCACGACCAAGGAGATCGCCGCCGCGCTGTTTGAGGACGAGCCGTATGACAAAAAACAGCAAAACTATGTTCAGCAGCTCATTTACGCTATGATGAAAAGCTTAAAGGCGGTCGGCGCGGAGGGCGCTGTCCACAAGGGCTTCAACGCCCTCGCGGTCAATGTCGACAAGCTCGACTGCGACTACTACCGCTTTAAAGAGCTTGACGCGGGCGCGGTGAACGCCTATCAAAACGAGTATATGATCCAGTATTACTGGGCTGACTTTATGTATGATGAAGATCTATATTGATAATAAAGCGAGCAAAAGCGCCGAGGAAAAATAATCCTCGGCGTTTTTTTCACAAACTATATTGTTTAAGCTTTTATTTGACAATCAGGTTCCCCAGTACTCGTCGCCGCGAACCTGTTTTTCCCAAGTGCGGGTGACGTACCATTCGCTGATTTTGGTGTTTTTGCCGTCGTTCTTTATCTGGCTGCCGTATTCGCCGGTGAATTCAGTCCAATAAAGGTCGATCGTGGTGTTGTTGGATTTCTTTGAGATGCTGATGCAGGGATTGTATTTGGATAAAAAGTCAGATGTGCCGTAAATTTCCGTATATTTCAGCGTCAGGGCGGTGTTGTTCGCGTTGTCCGGTATCACGAACTTGCGGTTTTCGCCGGTGATCTCTGCCTGCCAAAGCTCAAGGCTTGCACCGTTGTTGATGGTGAACAGATCCATATCCTTCTTAGCGGAGCAGTCGAAGCCGTTGCTCTTGCAGTACATATTGATATAAACCTTTTTGCCTGCGGGGATCTCAAAGCCGCCCTTGTCGTTCAAGCCTTTTACGTTGTCGTCGAATTTGAAGCCCTTCTTGGCGTCGGCTACCAGGTATTGACCCTTTTTGAGAACTCTGATGTTGAAGCTTTTGCCGCTGTCGATGCCCTGTGACCAAGCGTCGATAAAGGATGTGCAGCCCTTCTTTGTGGTGTTGTTGCCGTCGATGACATAGAGCTCTGCTACAACGTACTTGCTCGGGATAGAAGCGTTTTCTTTCAGCACGTTCTTAAAGATCTTGTCGATGTCGACCATGCTGCTGTGCAGGTTGGTAGCGGTGTTCTCGAACTTTGCATAGGGAGATTCGTCCTCGTTAACGGTGATAATGCCGTTGTCGATCTCGTATTCTTTAACTCTGAACTGCATAGCGTTGAGCGCGTTGATGATGGCGTAATCCATCAGGACTTGTTCTTCCATAACGCGGATCTCTGCGTTGATGCTGTCAACTGCGCCGTAGTAGTCGGGGGTCTTTGTAAAGCTGTGCTCGCCGAGGTCTGCCGCAACCACTCTGTCCATCAGGTAGTTGGTGAGCTGGCGGTAGCCGTTTTCGTTGTTGTTGGATGTGCGCTGACCCTTGAGGAAGCGGAGCATTTCGTCGAAGTTTGCCTGCATGGAGCTGACGTTGCACTTGGGATCTGCGAGGATTTCTTTGTAAGCCTTGTAGGTGGTGTTGTTGATCTTGTCGTTGCCGTCGCAGGTGATGTTCGCCTTGTT
>CACYQK010000065.1:0-12756 GCA_902776495.1 uncultured Ruminococcus sp.
ACCGTGAATCTCAACGTACTTACTTAGGTCTGGGAATGTAAGAGCGTCAACTCCGAATTCATCATGTGAGATGCAACAGATCGTTACGACAGGAATATGCTTGCTTATATCGAGCTTATCTGTATTGAAATAGATCGTCCATACAGCGTCTTTATCTATCTCCTCAACAGGGAAATCGCCCGGCGACGGCCACGCGTACGCAGCTTCGTTGTTGCATGTCTCGGTAATTGTTCCCGTTGCGTTGGGATTGCTTTGCGCGTGCTCATAGTATTGGAGCAGAACCCTGTCGGCGTAACCGTAGGTCAGTTTGTTACCGCCGCGCTGCAAAAAGCAATTTCTGTGACCGGGAATATTAAAACCCTGGTGATAGCCTTGTGAATCTATCTCATGATTTGAGGCGTTCTGTACGTCGTCATTGAGCGAGCGGATCGCCTTTATCTGATCGTAAGCAGTTCCTCCGTAACCGTAGGAAATATTTCCGCCGCATACGGAATATGCTTCGTTATAAAAATCATCGTCCATATCCGTGGGCTGAGGCGGAGTATGACCGGTAATATTATATCTGCTCCATACGGTTCTGAGTAAAACAGAGCCTTTACCGGCTGTTTGGGCGACATCGTCACCGCCGTATTCATAACCGCTCAATCCGCCGAGATACCGAAGATAATTGGAAAAATCAATAAGCGAAGCCTGAACATCGCTGTCGATCAGAGTTCCGGCAAACGGAGAATTGAGTGAGCCGTAATCGGACAATGCAGGTTGAGATAGATTCATACCGCCGATCGCCTCGCTGTATCGCTTTGCCAAGTCATTTTTCGTTCTTCCGGCATAAACGGATTCTTCGTTAAGATTGATCAGCGTAGGCTCTGTCAGAACAAAATCCGAAAGCTCGAATGTTTCAAAATAGTATTTATCGTTGTTCTTTTCTATACACAGGATCGTATTTCCGTAAGAGTACAAAAGATAAGGCAAATAAACCGTTTGAACTGAGGATACTGCTTCAAATGATGAAGTATCGTATGCCGTTAGCGTATTCACACCATTTGCTCCGATCAGAATACCGGCACCTTGAATAAGGGTTGTTAAAGAGCCTGAGCTCTGTGTGTATCCGCTGCGGTCAAAAGTCAGCTCCTTAGTAAATAAAGTTGCATTTGATACGCTATATACCTCGCCTTTATTTGAAGCGGAAATGTTACTTCCGAAAAACTCCATAGGACCTACGCGGTTAATTGCAGGAGCACTTACACCGCTGATGGTCTTGCCGCTTTGAACAAAACCGGAACGCGAAAAAGTCGCATAAGATAACCCAGCACTTGTTCTGTAATATATGGTGTTACCCAAGTACCCGTAGAAACAATCGATATGATCAGTTAATGGATAAAAATCATACGTACCGTTCGACTGTAAGTAAAAGAGAAAAGCACTGCCGCCGTTTTGAAGGGTCACCATTACATCTCCGTTTTCAAGCGCAATTAACTTTTCACACGAAAAATTAAGAGTATTAGTATAGCTTTGGAGCTGAGTAATATCGATTATATTAAGATAACATATTACCGAATCAGAAAACAAAGTATATAATTTTGTTCCGACTACATTAGCATCCAGCAAAGTAAGAGTTGAATCAGGCGCAATTTGAGCGTAGTCAAAAAGCATATATCCCCCGCCGTAGTTGAGGTCGGTAAGATAAAGCTTTGTTCCTTTCAATGTAAAAAGGCGATTATTTGAAAAATCAGCGCATGCGTAATCGCCCATATTTTCAATTTCGATTGCGGAATCCGCCGCGGACGAAACCACGATCGAACCCGATAAAGCGGATAATAACAAACACAAGGTCAGTGTTATAGCGATGACCCGCCCGAAAAACTTAGCTTTCATTTTTTACTCCGTTACAATTTATAAAGTGTCGGCATATGATTTTCAAAAACAGTATAGTGGGTAAAACCCGCCTTTTTTGCGACTTCAAAGCCGACGTCTATTCCCTTTCCTATCTTATCGGCTGTGTGAGCATCTGAACCGATAGTTATGTACTTGCCGCCGAGCTCGTAAAACCTTTTAACAAGCGGAAGGTTCGGCATTGGCTGCTTCATCGGCTTAAATAAGCTTTGCACGTTGATTTCAAGAGCTTTATTATTCTTTATGAGAATATTAAAGATGTTATCTATCTTATCCGAATAAGCAGACAAGTCAGGCAAAAAGCCTTGGCGCTCAAAAATATATCTGAGCGGGTATGTTAGGTGCGCAAGGCTGTCAAAATGCTCAAAGGAAGCAGTCTCGGCAAGCTCGTCAAAGTACTCGGAGAGTATCTGATCAATATCTACGCTGTTAAAATCCATATAGTAAAAATCGTCTCTGCCGCGGAGATTATGCACGGACGCGAGGATAAAATCAAACTCGCCGTAATCAAGAGCTTTTTTTGTCTGCCTTGGGTCGTGCATAGGCTCACCGAGCTCGAGGCCGCGAAGAATTTTAAGCTTACCCTTATACTTTTCGATAGCCTCTGCGGTATCGCTGAGGGACTTTGGAATCTGCCTGTCAAAGGAGCCGAATTCGCAGTCCTCACCTTTGTCGATAAACTCAGCCTCACAATGATCTGTGATCGCGATGGTGCCGAGTCCTAAGTCAACAGCTATTTTACAAATCTCGTCCACAGAGCATTTGGCGTCAAATGAATTGTTTGAATGAATATGTAAATCGCACAACATAGCATATATACCTCCATAATGTATTATAGCACAATTCACAAAGAATCACAAGATTGTTAATTGCTTTTTGATAATAAAATTAACCCCCTCGTATTAATCGAAGGAGTCAAAGTGTTTATTTGATTTCTTTCATAACCTTGTCTGCCGCGAGCATTACGCCGAGCTTGCCTGAATGAAAGTTGAGTCCGCCTTGCATCCATACGGCGTACGGCTCGCGCAAAGGCGCGTCAGCGGAAAGCTCTATTGACGAACCGAGGGTAAAGGCACCTGCAGCCATAATGACCTGACTTTCATAACCGGGCATATCGGAGGGAACGGGCTGAACAAAGCTGTCAACAGCCGATCCGCTCTGGATACCGCCGCAAAAGCTTATGAGCTTTTGCTCATCGCCGAGCATTATAAGCTGGATAATGTCTCCCCTGTCGTCCGAATACTTGGGTGTGGTTTCAAAACCGAGTATCTCAAACAACGCCGAGGCAAAAACAGCGGTTTTTAGCGCTTCGCCCGCGGCGTGAGGAGCGTTGTACGCGCCGAGGAACATCTCACGGTTAACCCCGAGAGTCGCGCCGATCTCTTTGCCGGTGCCGGGCGTGGTGAGTCGGTAAGCGCACATCTCTACCAAATCCGATCTGCCCGCTATGTAGCCGCCTGTCGGGGAAATACCGCCGCCGGGATTCTTAATGAGAGAGCCTGCCATTACATCTACGCCGATGCTGAGCGGTTCGACCTTCTCGATAAACTCACCATAGCAGTTGTCGAGCATAATGATCGACTTTGGAGATACGCTTTTTGAAATGTCGCAGATTTTTTTGATTTCCTTCCACGTAAGCGTCGGGCGCAAACTGTAGCCCCTTGAACGCTGTATATATACCATTTTTGGCTGTTTTTCGGTTATATCGCGCTTTATAGAATCATAATCCAACGTTCCGTCGGGCAATAGCTCGGTGATCTTAAAATCAATATCAAAATCCTTCAGCGAGCCGGGATAATTGCCCTCGATACCTATCGCGGAGCGTAAAGTATCGTAAGGCATACCTGTGACGCAAAGCGCGGTATCGTTCGGTCTGAGTATTCCGAACAGCGCGACAGTGAGCGCGTGCGTTCCGCTGACGAAGTTATGGCGCACAAGCGCGTCCTCCGCATCAAAAGCATAGGCATATACACGGTCGAGAGCGTCGCGGCCGTAGTCGTCATAGCCGTAGCCCGTGGAAGCGTTAAAATAGCTCTCCCTAACTCCCGCGTTTTGGAACGCCTTAATCATTTTAATTTGATTATATTCCTGTATTTCATCTATTTCCCTGAGCTTATCAGCGCAAAGGCTCATCGCCTTTTCTGAAGCTTCAAGGATTTTTTTGTCTATATCAAAAAACTTCAAATTCTCACCTTATAGAATAGTATTCACGCCAGCTGCCGTACTCGGTAAAACCGAGGTTTTTATAAAACTCGACATTGTCGTTTTCGGCTCTGTGAAGATAAACCGACTTTTTTTCGCCGACGAGGATATTTGTTATGTGCTTGATCAGGCTTGAGCCGAATCCGCGCCTGCGGTACTCCGGATCACAAGAAACCGCTCCGAGGACTGCGGCGTTATCGCTTTCGGCAACGGTCATTGCGACCGCCGCGGGAACTCCGTTTTCTTCGATTCCGAGCAGCCTTGAGGTATTATGCCTGAGCTTATGGTTTACATCAACATAAAAGTCCTCAAAATTCGGCGGGACAAAGTTTTTATCCGCGGACTTTTGGATAAGCTCATATTGCCGCTGTCGTTCTGTACAAGCCAATAATCGACAAACACAAGGTCGGGCTTGTAGCTGTTGCACAGCGAAATTATGCGGCAGGCAAACGGATCGACCGCAGAGATTGCCTGAACCTCTTTTATAAAACTGTCAGCGTCATTTGCTGAATTTATCATTTCATACACCTTTTAAAACGTTCTCTAAGTTTATATAGAACTATATTTTTGTTTCTCGACAGAAAAAGTCTGCTGAAGCCAACATATAATAGCGCAATTTATTTTCCCGGGATATTAGCACACAGGTCGCTTACGAGCGCCATTACGCTTTCGCAGTCGGATTTATCGGCGATACAGCTCGGGGAATGAAGATAACGGCAGGCAAGCGATACCACAAGGGTGCGCACGCCTCCCCTGCTTTTGTGGATCTCTCCCGAGTCGTTTCCGCCCGCGACCGCGCGTTTATGCTGAGCCTTTACGCCGATTTTTTCGGCACGCTCAAACGCGAGGCTGACAAGCTCCTTGTCATAGATCGTGCGCCTGTCCATAACGGAGATAACCGCACCGTCTCCGAGATTGCAGACCTGCTTTGAGGGATCGACTTCCGGAATATCTGCGGCAGTTGTAGTTTCTACCACGATCGCATAATCGGGCTCAACTGTGTATGCCGCGACCTTTGCGCCGCGAAGCCCTACTTCCTCCTGAACAACAAAAGTGAAAAACGCGTCATATTCAAGCTCGCTTTTGATAAGACTTATGAGCACAAGACAGCCGAAGCGGTCATCTATTGCCTTTGAGTTGATCGTGTATTCGTTTTCGATATAATCGGAGTCAAAGCATACGCTGTCGCCGAGATTAATGTACTTTTGCGCTTCTTCTTTGCTGTCAGCGCCGATGTCGATGTACATATCGCTCAGCTCGGGGATAGAATCGCTGTCATCGCCTTTGGTGAGGTGGATAGGCTTTATTCCGATAACTCCCAAAACTGCGTTTTCTCCGATATACACACGCTTTCCCGGCAAAATACGTCTATCCAGTCCGCCGACCTCGTCGAATTTGAGGAAGCCGTCGCCTGTGACATCGGTTATCATCAGCCCGACCTCATCCATATGAGCGGAGAGCATCAGCTTGTTTTTAGCGCGGTTTTTTCCTTTTTTAAAGACAATGATATTGCCGAGATTGTCGATCCTTATTTCGTCCGCGTAATCTTTTATCTCGGCGAGGATTATCTCCCTAACACTTCCCTCATCGCCCGATATAGAGCCAGCCGTGCAGAGTTTTTTCAGAAGTTGATAATCAATCATCAAAAGCACCTCCGCACAAAATATATTCGTAAATCAGCTTTGATACGCTCTCAACATCAGAGATGCTGATGACCTCCGCCTGAGTATGCATATATCGCTGAGGAATTGAGATCAAGGCGGTTTTTACTCCGCTTTTGCTTACGGAAATATGGTCGGCATTCGTACCGGTTGAATTTGACAGGGGCTCAAGCTGATAAGGGATAGCTTTATCCTTGGCAAGCGATACCAGCTTGTTTGTCATAGCCTTGTTCAGCACCGGAGCGATACCGATCATTCCGCCTTTTCCAAGCTCGATCGAACCATATTGCCCTGTAACATCGGGCTGAGAAGCAAAGCTTACGTCAACGCTTATCGCTTCGTCTGCTTCAATTTTATAAGCGCCTGTTATAGCTCCTGTTCCGTAGGTTTCCTCCTGAGAGCTGAGCAGGATAACGACCTTATAATCAAGCTCGTTATCCTTCAGCAGCTCGGCAGAACAAATCAGCGCCGCCGCTCCGCAGCGATCATCAAGCGCGGGAGAAGTTATTTTATCACCCAACAAAACTTTGGGAGTATAATCAAATGTCAGTTTGTCGCCGATTTTGATCTGCTTTTTAACTTCATCACACGGCATACCAAAGTCTACCCATGTTTTTGTTATGGGGTTAGCCTTGCTCTCGCTGCCGTCGGAAAGGTGAGGCGGCAGACAGCACACGGTCCCGCATAGACCGCTTTCGGTTTTCAGCACGGAGTCCTGCAAGACCCTCGCGTCTATCCCTCCGCATTTGTCGACCTTAACAAATCCGTTGTCGTTGATGTCGGTGACGATAAGCCCGATGCGGTCGATATGCGCGTCGAGTAAGATCGTTTTATCCGCGTTTTTATTACCCATAACGGCATAAAGATTGCCGTTGTGATCGGTCGTGACCTCGGAAAAACCGGCGAGGTATTCCTTGGCGACATTTACAGCGGTTTCCTCGCTGCCGGAAACTCCGGAAGCCGAACACAAATCAAAAATCAGTTTCTTTATATCCATAATGATTACTTCAAGTCGTTTATGATCGACTTAAAGTGATTACCTCTTTCTTCAAAGTTCTTGTAAAGTCCAAAGCTCGCGCTGGCGGGTGAAAGCGAAACTATATCGCCATTTTCGGCGTTTTCCCTTGCCGCCGCCACGGCTTCTTCCATATTATTTACGTTGATTATCTTGATTGCGTTTTCATCAAAGTTTTCAGCGTTTTTTACGGCCTCCTCGATTTTAGGAGCGGTGTCGCCCAAGAGGATGAGGACTTTTACCTTATTGTTGATAACGGGTCCGAGGGGCTCGTACGGGATGTGCTTATCGTAGCCGCCCGCGATTATAATTATCTTTTCATCGTAAAGCGAAAGCGTTCCGAGCGCAGTCCTTGTCGGGCTTGAAGCTATTGAGTCGTTATAGTACTTTACGCCTTCAAGCTCTCTGACAAATTCCGCCCTGTGCGCAACGCCGCCAAAGGTCTGAGCTACCGTTTTGATAGTATCAACATCGACTATACCCCAAACAGCGGAGATCGCCGCGAGGTAGTTTTCTACATTGTGCATACCGGGTATCTTGATGTCGGAGATATCCATAATCTCGGTCGTCTTGCCGTAGTCGCTGTAAACGACGGTAGTGCCGTCAAGATACGCGCCGTTATATAGCTTTTCTGTTACGCTGAACTTGGCAAGCTGACCGCGGACATCGGCTGAAAAGCCGTTTGAGATTCCGTTATCTTGATTCAAGACTGCCTTTGTAAAGGCGTTTTGGTGTAAAATAATATTCTTTTTAGCCTCAACATACTCTTCCATATCCTTGTGCCAGTCAAGGTGATTCGGCGCAAGGTTGGTGACAACTGCTATATCAGGGCTTTTGCGCATTGAGATAAGCTGAAAGCTCGAAAGCTCGATCACGGCATAGTCGTCCTCATTAACGCTTTCGATCTCCGGTAGGAGCGGTTTGCCAATATTACCGCCGAGGTGAACGGTCTTGCCCTGTGCCTTTAGCAGCTCGGAAATGATCGTCGTTGTGGTAGTTTTGCCATCGGAGCCCGTCACGGCGATCATCTTGCAGGGGCACAGGTCAAAGAAAACCTCCATCTCGGAAGTCAGCACCTTGCCGTTTTGTCTGAGCTTAATAAGCTCCGGCTTGTCGGGCTGGGTGCCGGGGCTGCGAAAAACGATGTCCGCGTCGATATCCTTTAGGTAATCTTCGCCCAAGATGAGCTCTGCGCCGTACTGCAACGCCTTTTCACCGTTTGCTCCGAGCTTTTCAAGCGGCTGTCTGTCACAGCCGATGACCTTGGCGCCCTTGTCGGCAAACAACTTGATAAGCGGAAGATTGCTTGTGCCGAGTCCGATAAAGGCGACCTTTTTGCCCTTGACCGAATTGAAAAATCTATCTGTCTGAGTACTCATTATTATCCCTCATTTACTAAAATATCATACCATTTTATTATACATATATATAGACGAAATTTCAACCTTTACAAAGAGATTGCAATAATATTGAAATATTTTAATTATGGTGGTATTATATAAGCGGTGATATTATATGCTTTACGACTTTATTCTTGCCGACAAAAGCGCAAAAAAGCCGATGTACAGGCAGATTTATATTTCTATAAGAAACGCAATTGAAAACGGAAATCTTAAAAAAGATACAAAGCTGCTGTCTATCCGCAAGCTCAGCGAGGAACTCGGGGTCTCTAAAACGACCGTGACGGCGGCTTATGACCAGCTGTGCGCCGAGGGATACATAAAAACAAAGCCCCAGAGCGGGTTTTATGTTGCAGCGGAGTTTGAAAATAAACCGAAAACGCTTGATGAAGAAGATTATAAAGTCAAAACCGAGAATGAGATAATCAGGTACGATTTTACCACAAAAAGCATCGACGAAAGCATAATCAACCTTTCCGAATGGAAAAAGAACATAAAAGACGTCATAAACAGGAACTATCTTTTGACCTCTTACGGCGACGTTCAGGGCGAGGAAGCGCTGAGGATCGCTCTGCAAAAGTACGCTCTCGGCACAAGAAGCGTCAATTCGAGCGCGAAGAATATCGTAGTCGGCGCGGGTACTCAGGCGTTGCTTTGCATCCTCTGCTCGGTTTTGGGCTGTAATAAAAAGGTCGCTATGGCAAAGGACAGCTATATTCAGTCGGAATTTGTTTTTAAGAGCTTTGATTATGAGATAAGCTACTTTGAAAACGATGAATTCGGCGCAACGCTTGACTCACTCAAAATAATCAAGCCTGACATCTTAGTGCTCAATCCGAACTTTACCGAGCCCTACGGCACAAATATGCCCGTAACGCGCAGGCTTGAAATAATCAACTGGGCAAAATCCAACGGAGTTTTGATTATTGAGGACGACTTCAACGGCGAGATACGTTACAGCACCCATCCTATGCCCTGCGTGCAGAATTACGACACGGAAAACACGGTTTATTTAGGCTCGTTTTCCAAGGTGCTTTTGCCGTCGGTCAGGATAAGCTATATGGTTTTGCCCGAGAATATCTTGAAAAAATACAACGCTATTAAATCGCAAATCAACCAAACCGCTTCAAAGGTCGAGCAATTAGCGCTTGCGGGATATATAAATACCGGTAAAATTGATGTTCACCTCAGAAAAGCTCGCAGAGTATTTCTTGAAAAAAGCAAGATCGTTATGCAAAGCATAGACGGGTATTTTAAAAATTTCGAAACTGTTTTTAACGAGACCTCGCTTTATGTCAAGGTAAAACTCAGCGGAGAATTTGACAGGGATAGAATCGAGCGCGAGCTTGCGGAAAACTCGATCAAAATTATGCCCTATAAAACCGACAACGAGTTCGGGCTTAGCTTTTCGGGTATCCCGTCGGACAGGATAGACGAGGGAATCAGACTAATAAGTGAAATAATCTTCAAATAGAAAAACGCCTGCGGAGTAAAAACCGCGGGCGTTATTCTATTAGGTTCCGAAAACAACATCAGCGTTCTTTAAGCGGCAGTAGACTTTATTGTCCTCGAGATATGTTTCAAATACTCCGCCGACGGTCACAGGCGTGCCGACAGCAGGATAATCATCGGGATATTTATGGTCTCCCTTCCACAAAAACTCGATACCGCTTGAACAACAGGCGGTCGCGTCCTTGATAATGCAGGAATAATAGTATTTTCCGGTCTTTATGTCGGTATAAACATCAAATGTACCGTTCATCTTGACTTTTTTGCCCTTGTATTTAGCGGGGGTATTCATCATCGCTGAAACCTCCGAATAAACCATATTGCTGTTTAATTTGGTAAGGTCAACTTCCGCATCATAATCAAGCTCAGGGTAATTGATATTACCCTCCGGTATCTTATCTAAAGGAGCTGAGGCAGCCTGAGCAGCAGATTGAGTGGCCGCTTGTGTGGCAGAAGGGTCGGTCTGAGCCGCGCTTGACATAATGTCATTTACTCCCTTTTGATTCGATTTTGATGCTTTATTATCAGTTGAATTTCCCGAGCAGCCTGCAACAGCAAAAGCCATCACCGCTGCGCAAATCAAACATACTATTCTTTGCATTATGCTCTCTCCCTTATAAAACCAATTATCCAGAAAACAAAGAATACTACGATGTCAACCGCGACGATCGTTGAGCCTACAGGCGTTCCAGTACAGATCGATATCAGCAAGCCAAACGCCGCGCAAAATACCGACAGACAAGCCGAGCAGATCGTTACCGACTTAAAGCTCTTGAATACGCGCATTGCAGACAACGCGGGGAAAATAACGAGCGCAGATATAAGAAGCGAGCCGACAAGGTTCATCGCGAGCACGATGATAACGGCTATGATTATAGCGATGATCAGGTTATAAACTCCGGCCTTTGTTCCGGTAGCGCGGGCAAAATCCTCGTCAAAGGTGACGGAGAAAATCTTGTTGTAAAAGAAGATAAATGCGAAAACTACGATTATCGAGAGGATTATACACGCCCATACCTCAAGCTCGCTTAATGTTAAAATCGAAGTCGAGCCGAAAAGCGTCGTACACACATCGCCCGAAACGTTTGACGATGTGCTGAAGACATTCATCAGCAGATAACCGATCGCCAATGCTCCGACGGAGATCATCGCAACAGCGGCGTCGCCTTTTATCCGCGCGTTGCTGCCCGTTCTCAGGAGCAAGATCGCGCTGATTATAGTCACGGGCATAATTATCAACATATCGTTTGTCAGTCCCACGACTGCCGCTACAGACATTGCGCCGAACGCAACGTGAGAAAGACCGTCACCGATAAACGAAAACCTTTTAAGCACGAGCGTTACGCCGAGCAAGGACGAGCAAAGCGCTATCAACACGCCGACTATAAGCGCGTATTGCACAAAGGGGTATTGGAGATAGCTTGCTAACTGTTCAAACATCAAGCCTGCCCCCTTTCGCCCAAACGGTTTTTGATATATTCTTCTTTGGTACCGAAGAAAATATCCTTACCGATATGCAGGATGTGGCTTGCGTACTTTAAAGCCGCGTCCAAATCGTGAGAGATCATTATGATAGTGATCTTATCGTTTTTATTCAGCCCGTCGATCAGGCTGTACATATCGGCCGTGACCTTAGGGTCGAGTCCGGCTACGGGTTCATCGAGCAGGAGCATCTTTTTGGTGGCGCACAGCGCCCTTGCCAAAAGCACCCTCTGCTGCTGACCTCCCGAAAGCTCGCGATAACAGCGGTTTTGAAGGTCATAAATGCCCATTTTTTTCATATTCCGGGCGGCGAGCTCTTTTTCGTGCATATTGTAAAAAGGTCTCAATCCGCAGTGACCTTGGTTTCCGGATACAACGATCTCTTTGACCGAGGCGGGAAAATCTTTTTGTACGAGCGTCTGCTGAGGCAGATACCCGATTTCATTAGTGGAAAGCCCGTTACCGGTAACAATTTTACCGCTCATTGGCTTTTTGAGCCCCAAAACGGTCCTCATAAGCGTTGACTTGCCCGAGCCGTTTTCTCCGACGATACATAGGTAATCGCCCGAATTGACCTCAAAGCTCAATCCGCTCAGTATCTCTTTGCCCTCATAACCGAGGGTCAGGTTTTGACAGCTTAACTGTGCCATAGCTTACTCCTTTATCGCCTTTGTAAACGCAGTCAGGTTACTTTCCATAATGCCGAGGTAGGTCTTGCCGTCCTCAACGTCCTTTGCTGTGACCGACTGCATCGAGTCCATCTCGAGTATCTCGGCGTTCTTTTGATTTGACGTTTCAATAACGGTCTTTGCCAATTTTTTGTCTGATTTATCTATCGTCATTAACGCGGGGAGCTTTAGCTCATCGAGCTTTTTTGCAAGAAACGCTACGGTCTCAAAGCTCGCCTCCGATTCAGCAGAACAGCCCAAAAATGCGGCGTAGTACTTCAAATTATAATCATCCATAAGGTATCTGAACGGGAAGCGGTCGGCGAATATCATCGTGTCATACTTTGCGGTATCTCTTACCGACTGATATTTTGCGTCGAGGTCATTGAGCTTTTTAAGGTAATCCTTTGTATTTTTAGTGTAGATATCCTTGTTCTTTTCGTCAGTCTTACAAAGCTTGTCCGAGATCTGTTTGCAAAGTGTTGACGCGTTTTTGAGCGAGAGCCAAACGTGCTCGTCATACTCAGCGCCTTCATCCTTTTCGGCTTCTTCTTTTTCCGCCTGCATACCTTCTACGGTCTCTTCCTCTTTAGCCCTTGAGCCGAGCAATTCGATCAGGTTGATTTTCACCATATCCTTATTAACTGCACCCTTTAGAGCGTCATCTACCCATTTGTCCGACTCGCCGCCGACGTAGATAAACACATCGCAGTTAGATATTTTTACAAAATCATCTGCGGTGGGCTGATAGCTGTGCAGATCTGCTCCGCTGTCGAGCAAAAGGGAAACGTCAACATTATCGACCCCTGCGGTGATGTTCTTTACCCAATCGTATTCGGGATATATAGTCGCGACGATATTCAGCTTTCCGTCATCAGCGCCCGAGGTTCCCGAGCATCCGGCAAACAGCGAAATCGCTAAAACCA
>CACYQK010000066.1:0-12855 GCA_902776495.1 uncultured Ruminococcus sp.
AAACCGACAAGGGCGGAACGCTCAGGCTCGGCGCTTATCCCTGCGTTTTGCAGGATGACACCAAAATCAAAGCTGCCTACGGCAAGACAAATATAAGCGAGCGTCACCGCCACCGCTATGAATTCAATAACGAGTACCGCGAGGTATTGCAGGAGGCGGGCTTGACGCTTTCGGGTCTGTCACCGGACAACAACCTGGTGGAGACGGTTGAGATAAACGACCGCGATTTTTACATCGGCGTGCAGTATCATCCGGAATTCAAGTCAAGACCGAACAAACCGCATCCGCTGTTTTCGGCATTTATCAAGGCAGCGTTAAAGGAGTAAAACAATGAAGATAAACCGTAATTTTGATAACTTAGTACCGAACTATTTGTTTGCCGATGTGGCGCGCAAAACAAATGAATTCGCCGCCGCTCATCCCGAAAAAGAGATAATCAAGCTGGGTATCGGCGATGTGACCCTGCCGCTTGCCCCTATCGTCGTCGCGGCGATGAAAAAGGGCTGCGAGGATCTGCAGTTCAAGGAGACCTTTAAGGGCTATCCCGAGTATGAGGGCTACGACTTTGTGCGCGAGGCAGTCGCTTCTTACTACAAGAGCTACGGCGTGACCGTTCAGCCCGATGAGATCTTTATCTCTGACGGAGCAAAGTCCGACTGCGGCAACCTGCCCGACATTTTTTCAAAGGACAACACCGTGCTCGTCACCGACCCGGTCTATCCCGTCTACGTCGACGCGAACATTATGGCAGGCAGAAAGATAGTCTACGCTGCATCCACCAAAGAAAACAACTTCCTCGCAATGCCGGACGAAAACGTCAAGACGGACATCATCTATCTCTGTTCGCCAAACAACCCCACGGGCGCGGCGTACAGCGCGGAACAGCTCAAGATCTGGGTCGATTACGCGCTTAAAAACGACGCGGTCATCCTCTACGACGCGGCATACGAGGCGTTTATCGAGGACGACAGTCCCCGCTCTATCTTCGCTGTAGAGGGCGCGCGAGAATGTGCGATAGAGCTCTGCTCGCTCTCAAAAACTGCGGGCTTCACCGGCACACGCTGCGGCTATACCGTTATTCCAAAGGAGCTCAAGCGTGACGGACACAATCTTCACGACCTTTGGTACCGCCGCCAGGCGACCAAGTTCAACGGCGTTTCGTGGCCTGTTCAGTGCGCCGCTGCGGAGGTGTTCAGCAAGGAAGGTCTGAACCAGATCAGAGAGAATTTAGAGTACTATAAAACGAACGCAAAAATCATTTCAAACGCCCTTGATGAGCTGGGCATCTACTACACCGGCGGCAAGAACTCGCCGTATATCTGGCTGCAGTGTCCGAACGGTATGGGCAGCTGGGAATTCTTTGACTATCTGCTTGAGAACGCAGCGGTAGTCGGCACCCCCGGCGAGGGCTTTGGCGAAAACGGAAAAGGCTACTTCCGCCTGACTTCGTTCGGTTCATTCGAGAACACCTCGAAAGCAGTTGAACGCATCAAAGGCATATTATGATATGATCACACGAAAATCCCCTGACGCGCAATACGTCAGGGGTTATTTTTGTATAACAAAAAGGGACGGCAAAACCGTCCCTTGATTTGTTTAGTTAATGCATTAGGCCATTATTATATTAATAATCTCTTCTCTTTCTTGCAAGGAAGATGATGCCTGCTGCTGCGAGCATTACACCGCCAAATACGAAGAAGATTGTTGTCTCCTGACCGGATGTAACTGAGCTTGAGCCCGAGCTGCCCGATGAGCTGCCGCCCGATGAGCTGCCGCCTGCTGAGCTGCCGCCGCCTGAAGAGTCGCTGCCGCCTGCTGAGCCGCCGCTTGAAGAACCGTCACCTGATGAACTATCTGATGAACCGTCTCCGCCGCCTGCTGCCGAGCTGCCGGGAGTAGCCTTAGACGCTGACTTTGTCCACTTAACCTTGCCTTCTTTGCCGGCTTCCTTGATAGCCTTCTCAATGTCGTCCTGACCAAGGCCGAGAGCCTTAGCTGTATCGTCAAGAGTCTGCTGCTCGTCTTTGCCGTTGAACTTGATAGCGTTTGAAAGACCGTCTTTACCGTCTGACTTAATGAACTGAACGAGCATGCTGTAAGGTGTGTCGCCGTCCCAGTAAGCTTCACCGATTACGTTACCGATAGATGTGATGCATACCGGAGGTCCGAGCTTCTTAGGATCCTTGCCGTCCCAGTGAACAACATAGCTCTTCTTGTTAGAGTCAACGTTGTTTTCTACCTGATCACCTGTAAGAGCAGCAGTAGCGCCAATGCAGGAAGAATCCATGATAAGATCACATGACTGAGCATTCCAGTCAGCTGTAAAGATTACGCCGTACTGCTTGCCGCTCTTGAGCTCGATGCCTGCCTTGTCAAGGTCGAATGACCAGACGTCGCCGCCTGTATTTGTCATATTACCCTTCTTTGAGCCCCAAGTGATGAGCTTGTCACCGCCGTGCTCATAGATGTAGCAAGTAATAGTCTTAAAAGTTTTCCAAAGGCTTTTGTCAGCCTTGAAATTGATGGCCTTGCCGCCAACACCTGCGCTGCCGCTGTCATCTGCACCTACAGAATCGTCGCCTGAACCGGCAGCGATAGCTGCGGAATCATCAGAGTTTGCGCCAACTGCACTGCCGTCATCTGCCGCGTGAACAGCAATAGCAGCCATACCTGCAATCATCATTACAACGACTACAATGCTAACTATCTTTTTGAACATTTTTTAATCTCCTCCTAAAATTGTTCCTTTATCCGAGAAAAGATAATATCTCAGTAATATCATTATACAATAAAGATGACAAAACTTCAATACTTTTAAAAAATTTTTGTCCGTTTTCTTGCACAAGAATAATTTATTTAATTTGGTTGTTTTACACAACTAAGTGAAAAAACAATGGTCTTTCTTGAAAAAAATGGAAAATAGTTATCTCAGCATACCCAAAACGGTGTCTTTTACCGTCTTTAAGGCATCGTCGATCTTGCTTATGTCCTTGGCTCCCGCCATTGCCATATCGGGCTTTCCGCCGCCGTTGCCGCCTGCAGCCTGAGCCACAGCCTTGACGATCTTGCCCGCCATAGCTCCCTTGACGATAGCCTCTTTGCCGCACGCCGCAGCAAAGGTGACCTTGTTGTCCGTTGCCGAAGCGATAACCACTACTGTTCTGGGGTCTTTTTCCCTTGCGCTTTGGCACATATCGCGGAGCAGATCAGCGTCAACGCCCTTAACGTTTGCTGTCAAGATCTTCACACCGTTTTCTTCAACAGCGTTGTCAAACAGTCCGCTGAGCTGATACGCGGCAAGCTGTGCGTTTAGGTCTTCGATGATCCTCTGCTGACCCTTTATGACCTCCTGAATCTTGCGCGCGCCCTCTATAAGAGCCTTGGGATTGGCGATCTTCATAGCGGTCGCGGTTCCCATAATAAGCGCGTTTGCCTTGTCGATGTAGTCGAGAAGTCCGTTGCCCGTGAGAGCCTCTATCCTTCTTACGCCCGCGGCTACCGAGCCCTCCTGACGGATCCTGAACAGTCCGAGGTTAGCCGTATTCTTAACGTGGGTACCGCCGCAGAACTCTACCGAGAAGTCGCCCGCGCTGACTACGCGAACAACGTCGCCGTATTTTTCGCCGAACAGAGCGGTCGCGCCGAGCTTTTTGGCTTCTTCTATCGGCATTTCGCGGGTAACCACGTCGATAGCCTCAAAAATCTTATCGTTAACAAGCTGCTGGACGTCGAGCATCTCCTTGGCTGTCATCGCCTCAAAATGGGTGAAGTCAAAGCGGAGATATGAATCCGTAACAAGCTGACCTGCCTGCTGGACATGGTTGCCGAGCACCTCGCGCAGCGCGCTCTGCAAAAGGTGAGCCGCGGTGTGGTTGCGCATAATGTCCTCGCGCCTCTTTTTGTCGACCTCGGCGGTGACCGTCTGACCGGTCGTGATACCGCCGCCGCTAATGAGGCAGGAGTGGATAAAGATGTTGCCCGATGTGTCCTTTGTAGTGTTGTCGACCTCTATATCAACGCCGTCGGCGGTGATAGTACCTGTGTCGCCGACCTGTCCGCCGCTCTCGGCGTAGAACGGAGTTTTGTTGAGCACTATCGCTACGCTCTCGCCCTCGCCGGCGGCTTCTGCGATCTCGCCGTTTTTGATGATAGCCAATATCTCCGCCTCACAGCTGAGGTCGGTGTAGCCGATGAACTCTGTATCCGCGATATTAGAAAGGTCGGTGGAGTCGCTTATCCAAGCGTCGGCACCCGCGTTCTTGCGGGCGTTGCGGGAGCGCTTTTTCTGCTCCTTTAGGAGCTCCTGAAAGCGTTCTACGTCTACCTTTATTCCCTTTTCCTTGAGGATCTCCCTCGTGAGGTCGATCGGGAAGCCGTAGGTGTCGTTGAGCTTGAACGCGTCCTCGCCGCTGATCGTTTTGATCTCGTTGTTCTCCATTATACCCTGGAGCATCTTGAAGCCCTGATCGATCGTCCTCGAGAAGCTTTCCTCCTCTATACGAACGACCTTTGTAATGAATTCGCGCTTTTCGTCAAGCTCGGGATACGCCTTGACGTTCGAGGGCATTACGCCGTCGCCGATCATAAAGGTGGTGCTGCGGATGTGGTCGGTGATAACGCGCAGCGAAACATCGCTTTTTTCGTCATCGCCGTAGTTTACTCCGGTTATCTCGGAGATATGCTTCATAATATTTTGAACGGTGTCAACAAGGAACAGGTTGTCTACCCCCTGGATAACGCACGCGAGGCGTTCCAGACCCATACCGGTGTCGATATTGGGATGCTCAAGCGGAGTGTAGTTACCCTTGCCGTCGTTTTCAAACTGGGTGAACACGAGGTTCCAGACCTCTACAAAACGGTCGCATTCGCAGCCGACGTGACAGTCGGGGCTGCCGCAGCCCTTGTCCTCGCCGCGGTCAAAGTAGATCTCTGAGCAGGGGCCGCAGGGACCTGAGCCGTGCTCCCAGAAGTTGTCCTCTTTTCCGAGGCGAACCATATGGGACGGGTCTACGCCGACTTCCTTTGTCCAGATGTCGTAGGCCTCGTCGTCGTCCTGATAAATCGAAACGTAGAGCTTCTCCTTGGGCATCTCGAGGACTTCGGTAAAGAATTCCCAAGCCCACGCGGTAGCTTCACGCTTGAAGTAGTCGCCGAACGAGAAGTTGCCGAGCATTTCAAAGAACGTGCCGTGGCGCGCTGTGATACCTACGCGCTCGATATCGGGCGTGCGGATACATTTTTGGCAGGTGGTAACGCGCTTGCTCGGCGGAGTTATTTCACCCGTAAAGTATTTTTTCATGGGAGCCATACCGCTGTTTATGAGCAGCAGGCTGTTGTCGTCCTTTGGAACGAGCGAAAAGCTGGGCAGCCTGAGGCAGCCCTTTGACTCGAAGAACTCGAGGAATTTTTCTCTAAGCTCGTTTAGTCCTGTCCATTGCATTTTGATTACTCCTTAGTATGTGAAATTTATTTATTACGGAAAACTTGAGGTAACGGAAACGCCGCCCCCTCCGTCACGACACCTTTGGTGTCGCGCCACCTCCCCCGTAACAAGTGACGGGGGAGGCTTTAAATGCTTTTTTAATCGCGTTTTCTGCGGATAACCGACCCTGCGGGTACGGGTTTGTCGGATCTCATTGTCAGCACTTCCATCGGGTGGGGTGCGCTGTCAACAAGCTCGCCGTCCGCGTTTGTGAGCGAGATACACTGTATATTGAACGGAATCCCGCTCGGCGGCAAAACATCGAGCGTATCGCCTACGCAGAACTTGTTGCGCTGGGATATAACCGAAGTATTGTCGTCTATGCTCTTTTCGCAAAACGCCGCGGCGTCATAGCGGCGGATATACCCGCCGTTGTCGACCGTCTGGCCGGGCTCATATCCGAAGTAGAAGCCCGTGCTGTATTCGCGGTGGCTGATTTTCTCAAGCTCCTCTTTTATCCATGGCTTGAGCTTGAAGTTTTCGCCCTCGGCAATGTAGTCGTCGACCGCGTGGCGGTAGGCATTCGTCGTCACCGCTACATAGTACGAGGATTTTGCTCTTCCCTCTATTTTGAAGCTCGAAACCCCCGCTTTTACAAGCTCGGGGATGTGCTCGATCATACACATATCGCGCGAATTGTAGAGGTAGGTTCCGCCGTCGAATTCCTCAACGGGGAAATACTGCCCCTCGCGCTTTTCTTCAAAAAGATGGTACTTCCAGCGGCAGGGCTGGGCGCAGTCGCCGTGGTTTGCGTCTCTGCCGGTAAGGTAGCTTGAAATCAAGCATCTGCCGGAGAACGACACGCACATTGCCCCGTGGACAAAGCACTCGATTTCGAGCTCCTTTGGGGTTTTGGCACGGATCTCGGCTATCTCGTCGAGCGGTATTTCCCTCGCCATAACGACCCTTGACGCGCCCAAATTATACAGCGCGTTGGCGGCGGCGTAGTTGGTGACTCCCGCCTGGGTCGAGATATGGAGCGCGACATTAGGCGCGTAGCGCTTTGCCATTTCGAGCACGCCCATATCCGCGATTATCAGCGCGTCGACTCCGCAGTCCTGAGCGTATTCAAGGAACTCGGGGAGCTGCGGCAGCTCGTTGTTTTTCGGCAGGATATTGCAGGTAACGTGGATCTTCTTCCCCATTGAATGGGCAAGGTCGCAGGCTTTTTTGAGGTCATCTCTGTCAAAATTCTTCGGCGACGACCTCATACCGAACATCTTGCCTGCGAGGAATACCGCGTCGGCTCCAAAGCTGAGAGCCGACTGCAGACACTCAAAATCTCCCGCCGGTGATAGTATTTCAGGTTTATTCATCACTCAATATACTCCAGATTAGCCTCGTGCTCTTCATTTGTAGAGGCGTAGTACGCCTTGCCGTTGCTGTCGTGGCAGAAGTAGTAGTAGCTTGTGTCGTACGGTGTGAGCGCCGCCTTGATAGCCTCCATACCGGGGTTGCAGATTGGTCCGGGCGGCAAGCCTTCGTTGTCGTATGTATCGTAGCGGCTCTTGTAGCTCGCGGCTATATCAGCAGGGAGCTTGTCCTTGCTGCGGTAGGGATAGTACTTTGTCGAGTCAAGTCCGAGGTTCGCAACGCCCTCGTCGTCGCCTGCGTCAAGACGGTTGTGCAGGATCGAAGAGATATAGTACATATCGTCAGAGTCCGCCGCCTCAGCCTGGATGATTGACGCGATCGTCATAATTTCGTCAAGGGTGTAGTCTCCGTCGGATTTTTCAAGCATCCTATTGACCGAAATCAGCTTTTCATAGCCGTCAAAAGCCTGCTTCTCGTAGATTCTCTTCTCATAGTTGTTGAGGATCTTGTAGATGATGCTGGCGGGATCCTCGTTTACATAGAACTCGTATTTATCGGGGTACAGGTAGCCCTCCAGCTTATAATAGCGATCCTTTGCGTTGGGAATTGCCTTTAAGAAATCATAGTCGTTATCAAACTTGTTTGAGTTGCACAGCTGCAAAAACTCCGCCTTGTTGCCGAGCGCTCCCTCTTTTTCAAGCTTGTCCGCTATCTCTATGACGTTCATACCCTCGATGATAGTTACCTCGATAGTATCGGTACGGTTTGAGGTACCCTGAAGATTGGTGATTATCGCCTGATAATCCATATTTTTCTTCAGCTTGTAGGTGCCCTGCGAGAATTTATCGTTCTTGGTAACCATTGCATACATTTTAAAATAGTTTGGCTCAGAGATAACACCGCCGTTTTTAAGCGCTGTTGATACCGTATCAATATCAGCGTCCTTTGGGATTTTTACGGTCACCGACGCATCCTCCTTGCGGTTAATGGCAAGCAGGTCGTTCATTCCCGTGATCAAATACGCGGAAAGCGTTGCGGCAATAAGCAAAACCGACACGATCCAAGCGATTCTGAAGATCCTGCGGTTGCGCCTGTTGCGCGCCTTTAACTCGCGTTTTTCTGCCTTTTGTCTCTTTTTAAGAGATTTTTTTGACTCGCGGGCGATTTGATCCTTTACCTCTTCTCCGCTGTATGAGCTGATCTCCTCGGGTTCGGAAGGACTGCCGAACTCCGTTCCGTCGTCGTCATAGTTCTCACGGATATTGAGCTTAAAGTTTTCCGCCTTTTGGCGGCGCTGTTCTTCAAGTCCGTAGTTGTTATTGTCTTTACTCATATACTCATTCCTTTACCGGATTGCGGTTGATGAATCTTTCTGTCAAAAGAATATCAACCGGTTTGTCAAACACTCCCGTGGGGAGGTCGTTTTGTATGCATTTATAATAACAGATACCGACGGTAACTCCGCCGAATTTCTGCAAAAACCTGTCGTAATAGCCCTTGCCAAAGCCGATTCTGTAGCCCTGCAAGTCAAAGCACAGCCCGGGGACTATGCACAAGCCCGAAGAAAAGTCTTCCGCTATCGGGCATTTTTCGGGTACCGGCTCCAAGATACCAAACTTGCCGCGTTCAAGGTCGGAGCGTGAGGTTATGTAATAAAAATCCATCTCTCCGCTCTTTTCGCCGCATTTTGGCACGGCTACACGCTTGCCTGAGCCGAGAGCGTCCTCGATTATCTTTGAGGTGTCGCACTCGATCTCGCTTGAAACAAAGGCAAAAAGCGTTTCGCTGTTTTTGTATTCGTCAAGCCCGAGAAAGCTGTCGGTCAGCTTTTTATCAAGCTCCGCCTTTAGCGCCGGTGGCATTGACGAGCGCGTTCGCTTGTACTTTGCCCTGAGCTCGCGCTTGCGGTTTCGGATGTTTATTATAGGCATTGCATATCCTCTATCACCTTGTCGGCGATCTGCTTTGAAAGCGCCTTGCTGACTATTGCGTGGCCGAATTCGATCGCACAGCCCGCGCCCTTTCCTGTGATGACGTTACCGTCAGTCTCAGTGTGAGCGGAGGAACAGTCGGCTCCCTTTAGCTCCTTTTCAAAGCCCGGGAAGCAGGTCGCCTTTTTGCCGTCAAGTATTCCCAAATGACCCAAAATAGACGGTGCGGCACAGATAGCGGCTGTGAGCTTTCCGTTTTCATAGCAGTACTTTACGCATTTGATCACCCTCTCATCCTTTTCGAGGTTAAGGGTCCCTGGCATTCCGCCGGGGAGGATAGCGCCCTCTATCTCTTCATAATCAATATCGTCGGCAGAGACGTCCGACTTTACACAAACGCCGTGCGAGCTGATAACAAACTCACCCGTAACGCCCACGGTCTGTACGCTGAGCTTTGCCCTGCGCATTACGTCGAGGCAGGCGAGAGCCTCGGTCTCTTCAAATCCTTCGGCTAAAAACAAGTAAAACATAGTATTCTCCTCTCGGTCAATCTAATGTTATTCCAATGTATATGTCGTTTGGCAGGGGCTTTGAACTTAACGCCCGTGCCATTCCGTATTTTTCCTTTTTAGAATTATCAAAGAACTCTTCACCGCATTTGCCGAAGATAACAAAGTATTTTGCCTCTGTATTGCTCAGCAAAAGGGATTTTAATTCTTTTATGTTATTATAAATAGTATAGAAAACATTGCAAACGCCGTTTTCCTCTTCAAAAATCGCGAGCGCGTTTTTGCTGTAAACGGTCTTAACGCCGTAGCAGGCGTAGTAGTCGATCGCAAATCGGATATAATTATTATTCCAATAAAGAAAATTATTTTTCTTGAATCCGCTTTGCAAATCTTCAAAATCATATTTGTAGGGGCGGACCCGTGTGTCCGCCCGCAAGCCTGACGTTTGTTCACGCATAGGATTTCGATCAAACTCCAAGCTTCGGTTCATCTTCCTCGGGAGCACACATGGGTGCTCCCCTACATTTTCAAGCTGCTCGCGGGTGATCCTCGCCACACTCACTGCGCAGGACGTTCTGTATCCGTGCGCTGAGTAAAAGCGATAGAGCTCTGCATTTGCGGGCAGTAAGACCGAAAAGCAGTCTCCCCTGCTTTTGGCGTCGTTTAATGAATATTCTATCAGCGCGCTCATTATTCCGCGTTTTCTGTATTCGGGCAGGGTAGCCGCGCCGCAGAGGTAGTGCGCGTTTTCTCCGCCGAGCTTGCAGTCGATCAGGTACAATGCCGAGACGATTTTGCCGTCAGCGGTCGCCGCATAGGCGTGATATGTGTTTTTATTTCTTTCAAAGAATAATTCTGCCGCTTCACGGCTGTCCTCAAAGCAGCTGAGCCACAGCTTTTTCAGTTCGCGGATATCGCCGCTTCCGGCTGTTTTGTATTCTACAGTCATTTCGGTATACCGTCGAATCTCTCGTATATTATCTCGGGGTGGTACGAGAGCTTTGATTTTTTCAGCCCCTCGAGCCCCAAGTCCTCCTCGCGGTTGAGGTATTTGTACGAGGTCAGGGTCTTTGCGAACTCGTTGTTTATCACGGCGTAGCTGCCGTCGTAGTCCTTCAGCGCTTTTTCAAAATTAACATCGAAGCAGAGCTTTGATATCTCTGAGCCGAGTGTCATAGCGACCGGCTTTTCGTCGGCGTAGAGCATCATACCGCGCATATTGAACAGCTCGAGGTTATCGAGCGCCTCGCTTATTACGACGTATTCCGCGTGTTTTTTAAACTCGATACCGTTTTCATCGCACCAAAGGCAGACTACCGTCAGAGCGTCAGCGGCGTTTTTTGAAGTTATCGGCTCCACCCTGCTCTCGGGGAAATTGCGGTAAAACCGTGAGATATGGTTACGCTTTGCGTGAAATTTTTTTCCCGACAGATTCGCGAGGTTCTCGGTAAGATAAATGTAATCCTGAGTCGTTGTGCTCGGCTCAAAAATGTATTTGCCGGGGTAAAGCCGCTCGAACTCATCGCGCTCCTTGCGCGACATATAGCCCAAATACGGCTCGCGGTCGTTCTCGCGCGCGTCCTCAAAGATCGCCTCTATCGCTCCCCCGACATTTTTGCCGTGCGGGAAGCAATAGCCCCAAAGCCTGCCGTCACCTCGGAAATACGCCTTTATCAGCGTGTCGTCAAAAACGGCGGTTTTGATATTGTACTCGCTGTTCCACAGGTAGGCGCTGACAAAATTTGCCTCGCAGCCGATTTCATCATCGCCGTAGAACGCGCGGTATTCTTTGATTTTTGACTTTTCTATACTCTTAAAATCTAACATAAAATGTCGCTTATAGCCTTTTCGATCTCCATTGAGATCCTGTCGATCGGCTTGATGTCTCCGTTTTCACAGCAGTCGATTATCCTCCAGCCGCATTTTTCTGCGGCGTAGAGCGCGCTTTTGCGGCAGGATAACAGGAAGCTGAGGTTGCTTTCGTGCAGATCCTTTTTGCTTTGGTCTCCGCCGTAACGCTTTTCCATCAGCTTTTGCGATACATCGGGAGAAACGTCGAGGTAGATCACAGCGTCGGGGCGCGGGAGTCCGAGCTTGTCGTACTCAAAATCTGCCTGCCACTCTATGAACGCGTCGCGCTCGCTATCACTGACCTTCGCCATTTGGTAGATGATGTTTGAGGTGCAGTAGCGGTCGCATAGAAAGAGCGTGCCGCTTTGGTAATCGTTTTTCCAGTCGCCGAGGAATCCCGCGGCGCGGTCAACGGCGTAAAACGCCGAAGCAGCGTAGGCGTTGACGTCCTCGGGCTTGCTGCCGAATTCTCCGCTGAGGTACATTTTTACCAGCGACGAGCTCGGACTGTCGTAGTCGGGGTATTCAAGCCGCCTGACCTTGACTCCCCTATCGCTGAGCTTTTGGGCGAGCAGCGCGGTCTGGGTGGCCTTTCCGCTGCCGTCGAGCCCTTCTATCACAATAATCTTGCTTTTCATACTTAACCTCTGCCGTACTTTGCGCGGACTTCCTTTTGCTTGCCGCAGCACATATTGCCCTCGGGGCACGGCCCGAACAGACAACCGGGTCCGCTGTTTTTGAACAACGTCGGCGCGACCTCGAGGCACTGCAGCAGCATTTGCTCTGCGACCTCTCTGATCTCCCACTGTGCGCGGTTGCAGCAGCGGTGAGCAAAGAAGTTGTTAAGGCTGCGCGCGTTGAACGTGCAGACTATCTTGGTGGTTGAGGCGTTTGGTAAAATGAAGCGGGCGTCCTCGTTAGCCTTTTTCAGGAAAGCGGAATAGCGCTTTTTGTCTGCCTGCTTAAAACTCTCCATTATCTCCTCGTCGGTGCCGTCTTGGGGCTCGCCGAGGTAGTCGGTGATGTAGCCCGCAACAAGGCTGTCGCGGATCTCCTTATAAGCCTGAGCCTCAACTTCAAGAGCCTTTTCGTAAGCGGCGAACGCCCTGGGATTTTTTTCGATCTCGGGCGGGGTGACAAAGTCGAACCTTGTGCCGTCAACGTATCTTTGGCTCTGCTGAGAGTAAGAGGCTATTCTGTGGCGCACAAGCTGGTGCGAGCAGGCGCGCGATATGCCCTCTATTCCAAAGGTGAACGAAGCGTGCTCGGTGGGGCTCGCGTGACCGAGGTCAGAGAGCATATTGAGGAAGGACGTTGTCTTTTCCTCCGTCAAGCCCTCTCGGATATTCTCGATATCCGACGGCGAGTAGCAAAGCTTTGCCGCCATTGCCACGGTTTGCTCGGGGTTCGGGGTGTGCGCGAGCAGGGTAACTTTTATCGCCATAATACTGCCTCCTGATCTGAATTTTTCGCAATAAATTTGCATTTTTACGCAATTATAGTAATTATACTACATAGTTAGAATTAGTATATCATTTTTTTACGATTTTTTCAATAGTTTACTTGTATAAAAAAAGAGATAACGGAAGGAAAAAAATTCCGTTATCTCTAAAAAATCGTGTATTAATCTCCGAATTGGTTAAAGCGAGCCAAGAATTCTCTTGTTCTATCGCTTGTCGGGTTATCGATCACCTGCTGAGGTGTTCCCTCTTCCTCGATAAAGCCGTTGTCCATAAAGATGATCTTGTCGGCTACGTCGTGAGCAAAG
>CACYQK010000067.1:0-13702 GCA_902776495.1 uncultured Ruminococcus sp.
GAACACAGCAAACATCAACGGCGAAATCAGGTAAATCAAGTTCTTGAGTGGCGAGAACCAGTAAAGCACAGAGTTCAAGTAGCTCATCTTTTGCGACACATTCAATTTGCGGTTACGCAAGAACTTGAGCTGTTTTGCAGTCGCAATCACACCACGCCCCCAACGGGTGCGCTGTTGCACATGTTCCTGGAACGTCGAGGGAGCAACACCCGACGCAAGCGGTTCGGTAAAGAGCGCAACAATAACGACGATCGGACTGATCTTGCCAAATGCGATTATGCTGATTGGCAAAATCCATATTGCTGCCGCGATAGAAACCGAAATCAGGTTAAAGAAAAAATACAACGGCTTTTTTATGATCTTCTTTTTTATCTTTCCGGCGTTTGTTTTTTGAATGAAAAAACCGTTAATTTTATCTGCCCAAAGTATAATTCCCATTGTCGCGCTGAACGACATAAGCAGCCCGAGGTCGCCGACCGCGCACGGATTTATGATCGTTATCGCCAAGGCTGCAAAGCCGAGCGAATTAAGCGGGTCGCTGTTGCGCAAAAGGATCCTGCCGATTTGATAAATAATAACCGCGGTCGCCGCGCGGATAACGGAGTAATTAAAGCCTGTCAGCGCCGCAAAGCCGATAATAACGATGATCGAAGCCACGCAGAGCGGTATCCGCCGCTTTGTAAATCTGCTGATGATTTTGGTGACAAACGCGAGCGCGACCGACAGATGAAGTCCCGAGACTACGATCAAAAAAGATGTTCCGGTTTTTCTGAAGTTATCCAAAACATCGTCATCAAGCGCGTCTTTGTCGCCGAGCATTATCGCGCGGCTGAGCTCCGCGCTTTGTTTCGGCATCAGTTTTCCAAATGATCTTCCGATCTCTTTTCTCGCTGAGATCGCGAATTTATACAGCGACGGCTTGCTGTCGCCGGTTGGAGTGATGTTTTCCGGTGATTTTTCATACGCGCGCAAAAGTACCCTGTGCGCGATGCTTCGGTCGTTGTTTTCTGCGTATGCTTTTACGTTGAGCTTTACAAAGTCAAACTCTTTTATCTCGGTCTCATTATAGCCGGTGTATTTGATTTTTGTAAACACGGGCTTTGAGTCGATCGCGGTCGTCTGTATCAAATACTCAACGGATGTATCTTTATACTTTATTTCCTCGCACACATAGCCCTCTACGCTTATTTCTTTATCAGAATAATTATTGATGATAGGGGCAATATAATAATTCTGATAAAGAAATATACTCAACACCGCGAGCGCGACAGTCGCACCCGCCGTAACAAAGGTTTTGAATGAATAGCGGTCTCTTTTTACCCTTTTATATATCCCGAGCGCAACAAGCGCGGCTGCGGATATCAGGACAAGAATAATCAAAACCTTTGATTTAAAATAGAAAACGGCTGTCAGGGTCGTAAGGTACAAAATACCGATTAATCCAAACAGCCGTTTCATTTTTTATCTCCTGTTTATGCGTTGCTAATCCGGTAGCACAGCGTCATCAAGCTGTCGTTCAGGTGAACGTTCTCAACTACCGTGTCGTTGTATCTTGAAGTAATATCATAGTGGCTGAAATTCCAGAAATTCTTAATTCCAAAGCCGTAGAGCTTGTCAAGGATATTCTCGACATTCTCTTTTGGGATACAAAGGATAACGACTTCAACCTTGTTTTTGGAGCAAAAATCATCGAGCTCTGAATCGTCCTTGATCGTCAGCTCGCCGATCTTTGTTCCGACCTTATCCTTGTCATTGTCAAAGCACGCGATAAGATCATATCCCAGCTTTTCAAAGTCGAGGTGCTTAACGATCGCCGCGCCAAAGCTTCCGGCTCCGATCAGGATAGTGTTGTACCTGTTGTTGAGCCCGAGGATTTTTTTGATTTCTTTCTTGAGCCCGTCAACACTGTAGCCGTAGCCCTGCTGGCCGAAGCCGCCAAAGCAGTTGAGGTCCTGCCTAATCTGCGAAGCAGTGGATCTCATAATTTTTGCTAATTTTGTAGAAGAGATACGCTCGACATTCTGATCGCTTAACTCGCACAAAAATCTGTAATATCTCGGAAGTCGTCTGATTACCGACATCGAGATACTGTCGTTTTTAGACATCTGTGAACGCGCTCCTTATTAAAGAGAAGCTGCAAGGCGCTCGTTAACGGCGTCAAGGAACTCCTCGGTGTTGACCTTTTTCTTGTTCTCAAGCGTAGAGATAAGATAGAGGTCGCCTGTCATAATTCCGTCCTCAATGGTCTTGATAGTAGCGGCCTCAAGCTTGTCGGCAAAGCTCATAAGCTCGGGCAGATTGTCAAGCTCGCCGCGTTTTCTCAGCGCGCCTGTCCATGCAAAGAGGGTAGCAACGGAGTTGGTTGAAGTTTCCTCACCCTTGAGGTGCTTGTAGTAGTGGCGCTGAACTGTGCCGTGAGCAGCCTCAAATTCATAAGTGCCGTCGGGAGAAACAAGCACGCTTGTCATCATAGCCAATGAGCCGAACGCGGTAGCGATCATATCGCTCATAACGTCGCCGTCGTAGTTCTTGCACGCCCACATATAACCGCCCTCGCTGCGGATAACGCGCGCTACGGCGTCGTCGATGAGGGTGTAGAAGAATGTGATACCCGCCTCGTCAAACTTAGCCTTATACTCGTTTTCAAAGATCTCTGCAAAAATATCCTTAAAGCGGTGGTCGTAGATCTTGCTGATAGTGTCCTTGGTAGCAAACCAAACGTCGAGCTTCTGGTCGAGCGCGTAGTTAAAGCAGCTGCGCGCAAAGGAAGAAATACTCTTGTCAAGGTTGTGCATACCCTGGATGATTCCGTCGGAGGTAAAGTCAAAGATAGTTGATCTTTCCTCAGTTCCGTCGGGCTTTGTCACGCAAAGCTCAGCCTTGCTGCCCGCCTCAACGCGCATCTCTGTGTTCTTATAAACGTCGCCGTAAGCGTGACGCGCGATGCAGATCGGCTTTTTCCAAGTGGGGATAAAGGGAACTATGCCCTTAACAAGGATGGGGCTGCGGAATACGGTACCGTCAAGGATAGCCCTGATCGTTCCGTTCGGCGACTTCCACATTTGTTTAAGGTCATACTCGGTCATACGCGCCGCGTTTGGTGTGATAGTAGCGCACTTTACCGCAACGCCGTACTTCTTTGTTGCGTTCGCGGAATCAATAGTGATTTGATCGTCTGTCTCGTTTCTCTTTTTAAGTCCGAGGTCATAGTACTCGGTTTTGAGGTCGATGTAGGGAAGAAGGAGTTTGTCCTTGATCATCTTCCAGATGATCCTTGTCATCTCGTCGCCGTCCATCTCAACGATGGGGGTGATCATTTTAATTTTATCCATCAGCTGTTCTCCTTTGTGTAGTCAAGCAGTCCGCCCGCGATGATGATCGCTCTTGTGCGGTCTGAAAGCTCGCAGTTTGCCTTGATTGTGTCGCCGGTTGTCTTGTTTACAACGGTAACGTCCGCGGCGTCTGTGATCTCCTGCTTGATATTGGGAAGCTCGATCATATCGCCGAGCTTGAATTTGTCGTAATCGGCGGCGTCCTTGAATGTAAGGGGAAGGATACCCGCGTTGATGAGGTTGCTCTTGTGGATCCTTGCGAAGCTCTTTACAAGCACAGCCTTTACGCCGAGATACAGCGGAGCGAGAGCCGCGTGCTCACGCGATGAACCCTGTCCGTAGTTTTCTCCGCCTACGATAATGCTCTTGCCGAGAGCCTTTGCGCGCTCGGGGAATTCCTTGTCGCAGACCGTGAAGCAGTGCTGTGAGATTTTCGGGATATTTGAGCGCAGCGGAAGTATCTTCGCGCCTGCGGGCATAATGTGGTCGGTTGTAATGTTGTCGCCGACCTTGAGCGAGCAAGAAGCCTCGATAGAATCGGTCAGCGGATTTGTCTCGGGATATTCCTTGATGTTGGGACCTCTGAGTATCTCAACGCTGTCCATCTCCTCAACGGGAGCGGGGTCGATGACCATATTGTCGTTGATGAGGAACTTCTCGGGAAGCTCGATCTCAGCAGCGTCGCCAAGGCATCTCGGGTCGGTGAATACGCCCTTGATCGCCGATACAGCGGCGGTCTCGGGAGATACAAGGTAGATCTGACCGTCGGCTGTGCCGCTTCTGCCCTCAAAGTTACGGTTGAAGGTTCTTAATGAGATGCCCTTGCTGTTGGGTGACTGACCCATACCGATGCAGGGACCGCAAGCGCTCTCCAGGATCCTCGCGCCTGCCGCGATGAGGTCGCCCAACGCGCCGTTGAGCGCGAGCATATTGAATACCTGCTTGCTTCCGGGAGCGATCGCGAGCGATACGTTGTCCGCGACCTTTTTGCCCTTTAATATGTAAGCGACTCTCATAAGGTCAAGATAGCTTGAGTTTGTGCAGGAGCCGATACATACCTGATCAACCTGCTGACCCTCAAGCTCCTTGATAGTCTTGATGTTGTCGGGTGAGTGGGGGCAAGCCGCTAAAGGCTCAAGCGCTGAAAGATCGATGTCGATAACTTCGTCATAAACAGCGTCGGCGTCTGCCGAAAGCTCTCTGTAGTCTTCCTCTCTGCCCTGAGCCTTGAGGAACTCCCTTGTTGTCTCGTCAGAGGGGAATACAGATGTGGTCGCGCCGAGCTCTGCGCCCATATTTGTGATAGTAGCTCTCTCGGGAACGGTCAGGGTCTTTACGCCCTCGCCGCCGTACTCAACGATCTTGCCTACGCCGCCCTTGACGCTCATAACCTCGAGTACCTTAAGGATGATGTCCTTAGCCGATACCCACGGGCTGAGCTTGCCTGTAAGGTTGACCCTTACCATCTTGGGCATTGTGATGTAGTACGCGCCGCCGCCCATAGCAACAGCAACGTCAAGTCCGCCCGCGCCGATCGCCAGCATACCGATACCGCCGCCTGTGGGGGTATGACTGTCAGAGCCGATCAAGGTCTTGCCGGGCTTGCCGAAGCGTTCAAGGTGAACCTGGTGGCAAATACCGTTACCGGGACGTGAAAAATAAATACCGTGCTTTTTGCAGACCGACTGAATAAATCTGTGGTCGTCAGCATTCTCAAAGCCTGTCTGTAATGTGTTGTGGTCAATGTAAGCCACGCTCTTTTCTGTTTTAACGCGCGGAATACCCATAGCCTCATATTCGATGTACGCCATGGTGCCTGTAGCGTCCTGAGTAAGCGTCTGGTCGATTTTAAGACCGATGTCGCTGCCGACCGTCATTTCGCCGCTTACAAGATGCTCTTTGATTATCTTTTGTGCGATAGTGTAGCCCATATATAATTACCTCCGTAAATTTTTTAACCGTTCGCCGTGCAAACATAAATGGCAAAAGGCAACTGTGTTAATTATATAACAATCCTTGGTTGTTGTAAAGCGTATTTTAGCACTAAAAGCATATAATATTGATTTTTTAGCGGTTTTTTTGCGGTTTTTAAAAGGTAATTAGGAAAAAGTTTCAAAAAATTTGATTATTGCGCGAAAAGGTGATGAAAAATATTGATTGAAATCTATGCTGTTGAGTGATATAATTTGAATGTATAATTATGATTAATTTGTATTGGAGTAATTTTATGGACGTAAGAGAAGATTTAAGAAATATCGCTATCATCGCGCACGTTGACCACGGTAAAACAACGCTGGTGGATCAGCTTTTGAAGCAGAGCGGTATTTTCAGAGCAAATGAAAATGTTGAAGAAAGGGTAATGGACTCCAACGATCTGGAGCGAGAGAGAGGAATCACCATCCTCTCAAAGCCTACCGCCGTGCTTTACAACGGGATCAAGATCAATATCGTTGACACCCCCGGTCACGCAGACTTCGGCGGAGAGGTAGAGCGTATCCTTCAAATGGTGGACGGCGTAGTTTTGCTCGTCGACGCGTTCGAGGGCTGTATGCCCCAGACCCGCTTTGTTCTCAAAAAGGCGCTCGGCTTGGGCAAAAAGCCGCTTGTTGTGCTCAACAAGATCGACCGCCCCGGCGCGCGCCCCGAGGAAGTAGTCGACGAGGTTCTTGACCTCTTTATCGAGCTCGGAGCGGACGAGGATCAGCTCGAGTTCCCGGTCATCTACGCATCGGCACGCGACGGCTTCGCGAGCGAGGATTACAACGAACCCGGTACGGATATGAAGCCGCTATTTGACGCGATTGTCCGCGAGATACCCGCTCCGCAGGGCGAGCTTGACGGCGGACTCCAAATACTTATCTCAAATATCGACGCTGATAACTTTGTCGGCAGGATCGGCGTGGGCAGGGTAGAGCGCGGTCAGGTCAAAAACGGCCAGTCCGTGACCCTTTGCCATACCGACGGTACAACAAAGCAGGTCAAGATCGGCAAGCTCTATCAGTTTGAGGGGCTTAAAAGGATCGAGTGCGACGAGGCGAGATTAGGCGACCTCGTCTGCATCAGCGGCATCCAGGATATAAATATCGGCGAGACGCTCTGCTCTAACGATTGCGTAGAGCCGCTTCCGTTCGTAAAGATAGACGAGCCCACCGTTACGATGAACTTTATCGTAAACAATTCGCCGTTCGCCGGACGCGAGGGCAAATATGTCACCTCGAGAAACATCCGCGACAGGCTTTTTAAAGAGATAGAAACAAACATCGCGCTCAGGGTTGAGGAGACCGACAGCGCCGATACATTCAAGGTATCGGGCAGAGGCGAGCTCCACCTTTCCATATTAATAGAAACTATGCGCAGGCAGAATTTTGAGTTCCAGGTCTCGCGCCCCGAGGTAATCAAAAAGACTATCGACGGTAAAGTCCACGAGCCTATGGAGTACCTCATCGTTGAAGTCCCCGACAACTACGTCGGCGCGGTAATGGAAAAGCTCGGCTCGCGCAAGGGAGAGCTTATTAATATGGGCACGCGCGACGGCGGCGTGACCCATATCGAGTTCAGGATCCCTGCGCGCGGACTTATGGGCTACCGTCCCGAGTTCCTCACCGACACAAACGGCAATGGAATTATGAACCATGTCTTTGATGGCTACGAGCCGTGGAAGGGCGAGATAGTGACCCGCCACCAAGGCTCGCTTATCGCGTTTGAAACAGGCGAGACCGTTACCTACGGCTTATACGCTGCGCAGGAGCGCGGAAGGCTCTTTGTCGGCGCGGGCGTTCCCGTGTATGAGGGAATGATCGTCGGCGCAAGCCCCAAGGCGGAGGACATCACCGTAAACGTATGCAAAAAGAAGCATATCACAAACACAAGAGCTTCGGGTTCGGACGACGCGCTAAAGCTCACACCGCCCACTATAATGTCGCTCGAGCAGTGCCTCGAGTTCATCGCGGACGACGAGCTTGTTGAGGTCACTCCCGAAAATATCAGAATGAGAAAGCGTATACTGTCTAAGGAACAGCGTATGAAGCAGGCATTTCGCAAAAAATGAGTTATGTGATTCTTGATTTGGAATGGAACGGCGCTTACTGCAGATCCGCGCAGAAGTTTGTCAACGAGATCATCGAGTTCGGAGCGGTAAAGCTCGACGATGAGCTCAATGTTGTCGACACCTTTTCCTCGCTGATCGCCCCTAAGATCGGCAAAAAGCTTTCGGGCAAGGTAAAGGAGCTCACAAAGATCAATTTTGACGAGCTTGTTGACGACGGAGTTGACTTTTTTACCGCGGCGGACAGCTTTGCCGAGTTTCTCGGCGACAGCATCCTGATGACGTGGGGCACGTCCGACATCCACGCACTGATTGAAAACTACATATTCTACAAGGACGATTATCATATCCCGTTTTTGAAGAGCTACTGCGACTTGCAGGAATACTGCCAAAGGGCTCTCGACCGCTACGACGCCGCAAACCAAATGGGGCTCGGCGTTTGCGCTGAGCTTTTGGGGATAGAATTCTCAGAGGACGACCAGCACAGAGCAGAGGCGGACGCGCTGTTGAGCCGCGAATGTTTTGCAAAGCTATACGGCAAGTACCCGATAAGCAGCTGCCTGTTAAAGGCGGACTGTGAGGAATTCTATAACAGGATGATGTTTAAGAACTACTTTATTACCGACCTCAACTTCCCGGGTATTGATAAAAACGACCTCAAATTCAACTGCGATCTCTGCGGAAAGCGCGCAAGGCGAGTAAAGCGCTGGAAGCTTCACAACAAAAACTTTACCTCGGATTTCTACTGTAAAAACTGCGACCATAAATTTACCGCGCGCGTATCATTTAAACGCAGATACGACGGCATCAAGGTCAACAGGCGCATAGTAGAAAAGAAGCCCGCGCAGAAAACTGATGAAAAAAACAATACCAAAAAAACAGATAAAACCCGGGCTTAGGCAACAACAGCCAAACGGCTGCATAGACGGAGGTAAGCACGATGAAAGATTTTGATAATGATTTTTATGACAACTATAAAAATGACTACGACGAAACCCCCACAGAGGAAACATCATTTGATGATGATTCCGAGTATGAGGATCTGTTCAGCTCATCCGAAGAAGTTCAGGAAGCCGAGAACAATTACGAGAGCTCATACGAGTGGAACAGCGACTCAACGACACGGGGCTCGGGAGAATATCATTATTCATATATAAACGGCAACAACAGGAACGCCGCCCACAACCCCAACAAATACGAAGACGAATACAACGCCTACAGGGCAGCCCGCGGATCAAACGAGTACAACAGGGATGATTCAAATCCTTACTCATCAGACTATTACGGCGGATATTCCGAAGACAACAGCCGCAGAGCCGCAAGGCGCGCAAAAAAGGAAAGAAAGAAAAGAGAGCGCAAGCCCGCCTCACGCGGATTCATCGCCGCGGTGCTCGCGATAACGATAATCTGCTCGGCAACACTCGGATTCGGCGGCGGACTGTTAGCAAAGAATCTCAACACTACCAAATCCGGTAACGTTACGATAAACCAAGTCGGAGGCGGCGGAACCGAAGGCAAGAATACAAGCTCAACCAGCGCGTCAACGACTTCTGAAATCGTAAAAAAGACCGCGGACAGCGTTGTTGAGATCGAGACAGAGGGCGTTGTGAACGGCAACTTTGCCCAGCAGTATGTAACAAAGGGCGCGGGCTCCGGCGTGATCATCTCAGCTGACGGTTATATCATCACAAACCATCATGTAATTGACGGCGCGGACTTACACCCGCGACCTTCGGCGACAGCTCTTCTCTCGCGGTAGGCGACTACGTTGTAGCTATCGGCAACCCGCTCGGAACACTCGGCGGAACCGTGACCGACGGCATCATCTCAGCGCTTGCACGTGAGGTAACTATCGAAAACAAGAATATGACTCTGCTCCAGACAAACGCGCAGATCAGCCCCGGCAACTCGGGCGGCGGTTTGTTCAACGCAAACGGCGAGCTCGTCGGTATCGTTAACGCCAAGGACAGCGCGACAGAGGTAGAGGGTATTGCCTTTGCTATCCCCATAAACAACGTGATCGATATAATCAAGGATCTGCAGAACTACGGTTATGTTACAGGTAAGATCGACCTCGGTATGGAGTTTGTAGATATAGATTCCGAAGACACCGCATTTTATTACGGCGTCAACAAGTTAGGCTGCTATGTGCTTTCCGTAACTCAAGGCTCTAACGCAGAAAAAGCCGGCTTTACCCGCGGCGACCTTATCACCGCAGTTAACGGCACGGAAGTTACGAGCACGGCGGATATAAGCAAGGCGCTCGAAAACAACAAGGTCGGAGACACCGTGACGATCACAGTATCGCGTTCCGGTCAGACAAAGGACATTGAACTTGAGCTTTCGGAATATGTACCCTCAGCAAAGCCCAACGAAAACAACACTCAGCCTCAGCAGCAACAGCCGCAGGATGATGGGTCTGATCTTTGGGACAGGATTTTTTGATAAGACAATAACGCCATTTTTGCTGTAAATTCTCCTTGAATACAGAGCCGCGAAATATCGCGGCTCTGTATATTTTAAATAATCTTATTGACATAACAATGCAATATGTTACAATAATAGTATAATAGATGGGGAGGGTAAAATATGGCAAAAGAAATTGTAAAATATGAAAAGAAAAGTTACCTTAAAAACTATATGTTTGACGGTATCATACTCGCGGCCCTCGGCTTGATAATGCTTGTATGGCCTAACGAAGCGCTAAAGGTGCTTTGCTGTGTTTCGGGCGGGCTGCTCGCCGTAATGGGCTTTATCAGGTTAGCGCTCTTTTTAATGAGCTCCAAAGAGGACAGAACGGTTTCGGCACTGATAATCGCGATCCTCCAGCTCGCTGTGGGTATCGTGCTGATAATAGCGTCGGATTTCTTTGTCAAGTTATTCTTTATCGTAACGGGCTTGCTTTTGGCTTACGGAGCGATTTTGATGTTTGTCCGTATGATCCAGCTTCGCAGGGTCAAAGGACCGATGTTCTATTTTTCAATGTTTTTCGGGATAGCCTATCTGATATTTGCAGTGATCATCCTGATAAACCCCGTGCAGTTTGCGAACTTTACGACCCGTATCCAAGGGGCGGCGCTGGTCATTGAGGGAATAGGTATGATCATCGTGCTCAGAAACCTAAAGCTGACCCTGACCGCGAGTGAAAATGTAATATAAAACCAATAAACAAAAATATGGGCGCCCGCTTATTTGCGGACGCCCGTTTTGTATGTCATTATTCATTGACCTTGTACTTTGAAAGCGAAAGAGCCGACGTTATTATTGCCAGAATACAAAAGATAAAATAGAAATAGCAAATCGGGTTTGCTCTGTCCGGACAATCTTTGATGCCGAGCATTGTTCTGACCAAACAGAACGAGTAGATCAGCGGATAAAGACTGCCCCCGAGTATACAAAACGCCGAGCCTTTAAAGCGAAGTACAGCGAGCACGATCCCCGTTATAATAGCAATGATAGAGCTGAGATAAACAAAAAGCAACAGTATTCCGCTCGCTTCAAAACCCCTGCTGCCCATATTATACGCAATAGAGATCAACGTCGCCTTTTCCTCAAAAACATTTCTTCCTGTTCTAGCGGTCAGCGGCAGCAGTGGGATCAGAACCACCAGAAGACCGCACGCGGCGTTTATAAGCATATAGATCCACGAGTTTTTGGTAATGTCACGGCTCCTTTTTACAAGCGGATTTCCCTGAGGGGGAACAGCGTTTTGAACAAAGCTTGCTCCGCACTTACAGCAAAACTGAGCGCCGTCGGCATTTTGAGTTCCGCATTTTTTACAAAACATAAAAATCCTCCTTGTTTTGATTTTTTTACAATACTATTATATAGTAAAATGTTGTTTTTGTAAAGCCGAATTGTGCCTTAATAAAGTTTTGTTTTCTATTTTGAGCCCTTGTAGCCCTTGCCGTATTCGGTCGCGTAGTAATCTACCCGCTCGGTGTTGTTAAAGATCGGGGGATATATGTTGTCCTTCGGTTCTATTCCCGCAAGTCTGCAAACCGCTTCGTGGCTGCGGACAGTAAGCTCCTTTTTCATCTCTTTTTTAGAAAGGCTTTTGTCGGCGAATATCGGCTCGCCTATGTTGAGGGTCAAACAGGCTATCTGCCTGAAAATATGCTTTCTTATCCAATTCGGCTCGCGGTATGATATTGCAAGCGGAAGTATCGGCTTGTCAAAATCACAGGCGAGGTACGCCGCGCCGTGCTTGAACGGACGGATCGGGCGGTAGTATTCCCACATACTTCCCTCGGAATAAACGTGGAGCCATCCGCCGTCGTTGAGCATATTTTTCACGGTTTTAAGATACGCTTTTGTGCCCGATCTTTGGTCGGGAATAGGTATTCCGCCGACAAGCCTCACGATTTTTCCGTTTTCTCCGCGGATGTTCGGCGCCCAAACCAAAAGATACGGCTTGCGCGGCTTGACCGCGTTCATAATCGCTATGTAATCCCACATATGTACGTGGTTGCAAACCGAGATAACGCCGTTGTTCAGTGTGTCACGGTGCTTTTTAAGGTTTTCTTTTCCTTTTATTTTCAGCCCCATCCGCACATAAGAGGCGGGGAAGACAACCGAGTACAGCAGCGCCCTGACGACCCCGCGCATAAAGCGAAAGCCCGCGCTTGTGTCGATATACGGATAATCGCCGTCAAAAACGGTCTTGTCGTCTTTTTTTATAATAATGTAATGCCCGTCCGTTTTTTGCGTGTACGGGTATTTTGTTGTTTTTGGGTCAAACATATCTAACCTCGTTTTTTTGAGATCCGCTTTAATAAAAGATTTACGCCGATAGAAACTGCAAAGGATAAGGCGATAACGATCAGGTAATTTAAAATATTATGCGTCGGCAGACCGATGTGTTTAAAAATCACCCTGATCATAACGTGAGAAAGATACAGCTCAAGCGAGATCTCTCCGAGCCGACTCAGCCCGCGGTTGAACAGCTTGCCGTCACACAGAGAGAGCACTCCCGCAGCGGCGATGATTATGATGAACGGATAAAAAACCATTTGGAGCCTGAGCTCAAACAACCCCCAAAGGAAGTTTGGCTCGGCTTTTGAGATCAGCGTAAAAACCGCGAACACTATACTCAGCGCGACCAAAAGATAAAACTCATATGTCAGCTTTTCTTTTTTATAAACCGTTTTGCCGAACCACGCGCCGATCAAAAATATAACGGTACGCCACAGTGCGATCTCGGTATTGCCGTAGAACTCCGGAGCCAAAATGCTCAGCGCGATGTTGAAAACAATAACAGCAAAAGTCAAAACGGAGATCAATATATTGGATAAGGCTCTGCTATTGACATCTAAAAGCTTGAATATCAGCGGGAACACAAAGTACATTATCAAAATGAAGCTGATGTACCAGACAAGCTTTCTGCCCTCTGCCCAAAAGGACGCGGTGCTGAAATCAAACAAAAACCGCAAAACGCCGCTCTTCAGCACAACAAGGTCGAGCACGATCCACCCCAACCCGCCGATTATAAGGTACGTGGGCAAAATGCGTTTGAGCCGTCTTTTGTAAAAGCTCGGCACATTGCTGTTTTTAGCCATAGAGAAAAACAGCCCCATACCCGACAGGAACACAAAGATGTCCACGCCGACACTGCCGAAAACGATGTTGTAAACCTTCGAGGCGATGAAAAAAGGGGAGCCCTCACCGAAATCGGACACGTCCTCAAAAAAGTGGAATAATAAAATTGTAATGATAGAAAAACCGAAAAGTTCTTTTCTGTATTTTGTGATTGATAAAACTATTTTGTTCATTTTTTTACCGTGAATAATTTCATTGCTTTTTCAATAATCCTTCAAAAAAGCTTCAAATAATATAAATATAGTATTATTATACCAGTAATATTATCGTTTGTCTATCAATTGTTTTTTGTTTTTTCATCAAAAACTGCATAAAATATTAGTAATTATACAAAATTTTAAATTATCACCAAATTTACAAGTTTTTTTCATCAAAAACTGCATAAAATATTAGTAATTATACAAAATTTTAAATTATCACCAAATTTACAAGTTGTGTTTGTAAATATACTGTATATAATGTTCATTGAATTGCGTGACAAAATGGAGTATAATTATAATTGATAAACTGTATTACTATGTCAAACTATGTCAAATTTAAAGAATCAAAAAATAAATTGATTTATATTTTGTGTAAAAACGACAACGACTTATAAATTATTTAGAAGTTTTGTTTATTAACTTAACCGGCCAAAGGGGGCAACAGTAATGAAATTGAAGTTTAAGAGAATAATATCACGAAAAACAGGAGTTAGGATCGCTTCAGTATTATTGGCGGTCGTGCTTAT
>CACYQK010000068.1:0-9528 GCA_902776495.1 uncultured Ruminococcus sp.
TTTTCAACATCGCGCGCGAACTCGCCCGAATGAGCGTTTTTGATGCCCGCGACATTCCGCGCGAATTCGATAACTGCTATCTGCATTCCCAGGCAAATACCGAAATACGGCATCTTGTTTTCTCTTGCGTACTGCGCGCTGAGGATCATACCCTCGATACCTCTCTGGCCGAAGCCGCCCGGGACTATTATTCCGTTTAATCCCCCTAATTTTTTATTCACATTTTCTGCTGTGATCTTCTCCGAATCGATCCATTCTATCTTTACATCGGAGTCGAGATAATAGCCCGCGTGGCGGAGCGCCTCGGCAACGGAAAGATACGCGTCGTGCAGTTCTACATATTTTCCGATAAGACCTATCTTTACGGTTTTTTCGCGCGTTTTTATACGCTGCACCATATGTTCCCAATCGGTCAGATCGGGCTTGTGCGATTTCAGATTCAGCTCGCGGCAAACTATGTCGGAAAGGTGAGCTTTTTCGAGCATAAGCGGAGCTTCGTATAAAACGGGGAGCGTTAAGTTCTCAATAACGCAGTCCGGCCATACGTTACAAAAGCCCGCGACCTTGTCGAATATCGTGTGGTCGATGATCGGCTCGTCGGTGCGCAGGATTATGATGTCGGGCGATACGCCCAAGCCCTGCAATTCCTTAACGCTGTGCTGGGTCGGCTTGCTCTTGTGCTCGCCCGACGCCTTTAGATACGGCACAAGCGTGACGTGGATATACAGGCGGTTATCCTGTCCGACCTCGTGGCCGACCTGGCGGATAGCCTCAATAAACGGCTGGCTCTCAATATCGCCGATCGTACCGCCGATCTCTGTTATGACGACATCCGCGTCGGTCTTTTTGCCGACGGAATAAATGAACCGCTTGATCTCATCGGTAACGTGAGGGATGACCTGAACGGTCTTTCCGAGGTATTCGCCTCTGCGCTCCTTCGCGAGCACATTGGAATAAACCTTGCCCGTTGTCAGGTTTGAGTATTTATTCAGATCCTCGTCAATAAATCTTTCGTAGTGCCCGAGGTCAAGGTCGGTCTCGGCTCCGTCCTCGGTGACGTATACCTCGCCGTGCTGATACGGGCTCATTGTGCCCGGGTCAACGTTGATATACGGGTCAAGCTTTTGGGCGGCGACCTTTAAGCCCCTCGCCTTTAACAGCCGTCCGAGTGACGCCGCGGTGATACCCTTGCCGAGCCCCGACACAACGCCGCCGGTTACAAAAATATATTTCGTCATAATGCCTTTCCTTTCGCACAATAAGTTCGTTTTGTCTATGTTGCAGCCCGTTAAATACGTGTCTGCTTCTCTTGTACAGTATGTTTGGCACATCTTTCACTAAAAAACGCGCCCTCGAAACGGAGAGCGCGCTTGATGGTTAGCGTTAAATCAGACGATACCCTGAGCCAGCATAGCGTCGGCAACCTTTTCAAATCCGGCGATATTCGCGCCTACAACATAGTTGCCCTCAAAGCCGTACTTCTTTGCAGCAGCGTCAATATTGTGGAAGATGTTTACCATAATACCCTCGAGCTTCGAGTCGACTTCTTCAAATGTCCATGAAAGTCTCTCAGAGTTCTGGCTCATCTCAAGAGCGGAGCAAGCTACGCCGCCCGCGTTTGCAGCCTTACCGGGAGCAAAGAGCACGCCGTTGCTCTGAAAGTACTCGGTAGCCTCAAGAGTTGTGGGCATATTTGCGCCCTCTGCAACAGCTGTAACGCCGTTTGCAACCAGCTTCTTAGCGTCCTCGATACCGAGCTCGTTCTGAGTAGCGCAGGGGAGAGCGATGTCGCACTTGATGTCCCAAACGTTAGAGCCTTCAGCCTTCTTGTCGTGATAAACAGCTGAGGGACGAGCAGCAGCATACGCGTCAAGACGTGCACGCTTAACTTCCTTAACTTCCTTGAGGAGAGCAACATCAATGCCCTCTTCGTCATAGATCCAGCCTGTTGAATCGGAGCAGGTAACTACCTTTGCGCCGAGCTGCTGAGCCTTCTGAGTCGCATAAATAGCAACGTTGCCCGCGCCTGAAATACAAACTGTCTTGCCGGCTATATCAACGCCGTTTGACTTGAGCATTTCGTTTGTAAGATAAAGAAGACCATAACCTGTAGCCTCTGTACGAGCAAGTGAACCGCCGAAGCTGAGTCCCTTACCTGTGAGAACGCCCTCATAAAGGTTGCGGATCCTCTTGTACTGACCGAACATAAAGCCGATCTCACGAGCACCTGTACCGATGTCGCCTGCGGGAACGTCTGTGTCAGCGCCGATGTGACGGCAAAGCTCTGTCATAAAGCTCTGACAAAATCTCATGATCTCGTTGTCGCTCTTGCCCTTGGGGTCAAAGTCGCAGCCGCCCTTGCCGCCGCCGATGGGAAGACCTGTAAGGGAGTTCTTGAAGATCTGCTCAAAGCCGAGGAACTTGATGATTCCGATATATACCGACGGGTGCAGACGGATACCGCCCTTGTAGGGACCGATAGCCGAATTGAACTGTACGCGGTAACCTGTGTTTACGTGAACCTGACCGTTATCGTCAACCCACGGAACGCGGAACTTTACCTGACGCTCGGGCTCACAGATACGCTCTAACAGAGCGAGCTTTTTGTACTTCTCCTCGTTAGCCGCGATAGCGGGACGGAGAGAATCGAGTACTTCTTCAACCGCCTGCAAAAATTCAGGCTCAGAAGCGTTTTTCTCTTTTACTTTTGCAAGTACTTCATCAACATAAGACATAACATTTTCCTCCAAAAATTAGATTACTCCTCGCCGCCATAACAGCGGCTCGTGTGTTTATCGGCAATATAAAATCACCGAACTGCAAAAAACGCAATAAAGGCAAAGACACCTTGGTTCTATTTGCCCAAGACACCTTCGCCTTAACATTATGCATTATACGCTAAAAACTTGAGTTTGTCAATAGTTTAACGAATTTTTACAAAAAAACTGCGTTTTTATCATTCTACCGTTACGGATTTCGCGAGATTCCTCGGTTTATCTACATCGTTACCCTTATTGACCGAGGTGTAGTACGCCAAAAGCTGCATAGGAAGCGTCGCGACCATCGGCATAAGCATTTCGTTTATCTTTGGGATACGGATAAGATAATCCGCCGCGTCAATTCCAATATCGGCGTCCTCGTCGCAGATAACTATCGTCATCGCTCCGCGCGCCTTGACCTCCTTGATATTAGAAACGGTTTTTTCAAGTATCGAGTTCTGAGTGGCAACCGCGATAACGGGCATACCCTCGGTGATAAGCGAGATAGTGCCGTGCTTCAGCTCGCCCGCGGCGTAGCTTTCGGAGTGGATATAGCTGATCTCCTTTAGCTTTAATGAGCCCTCCATCGAGAGCGCGTAGTCCAGCCCGCGGCCGATGTACAGCAGGCTGTCGGCGGTGATGAGCTTGGTCGAAACATACTGGCACATATCGACTACGCTTTCGATAGTTTCTTCGATTATCTCCGGCATTTTTACAAGCTCGGATGTGAGCCGGGCACATTCCTTTTTATTTATCAAGCCCCTTGCGTACGCCATTTCAAACGCGAGCAGGTACATAACGCTGAGCTGTACCATATACGCCTTTGTCGAAGCTACGGCGATCTCGGGACCCGCGTGGGTGTAGATGACCATATCCGCTTCTCTCGCGATCGAGCTGCCCTTTACGTTGACGATCGCCAGCGTTTTGGCGCCCATCTGCTTTGCGAGGTTGAGCACAGCCTTAGAGTCGGCTGTCTCGCCCGACTGGCTGATGATAATTACCAAGTCCTTCGGTGTGAGCAGCGGGTCGCGGTAGCGGAATTCGCTCGCTATATCAACGGTGACCGATACGCGCGCCTGCTTTTCTATAACATATTTACCCACCATTCCCGCGTGCATCGCGGTTCCGCAGGCTACGATGAATATATTTTTGAATTCTCTGAGCGTTTCGGGGGTGATACCGCACTCGCTAAGGTTCGGAAGCCCGTCCTCTATCCTCGGGGTGATCGTTGTCTTGACAGCGGTAGGCTGCTCGTGGATCTCCTTGAGCATATAGTGCGGATAGCCGCCCTTTTCGGCGCTGTCCTCATCCCAGTCGGCGGTGTGGAGCTCTTTTTCAAGCATTCTGCCGTGGAGCGAGCAAAACTGTACCGCGCCGTTTTTAAGGACTGCAATCTCGCCCTGTTCAAGCAGATAGTAATCCTTGGTGTATTTTATGACCGCCGGAACGTCGGACGCGATAAACACCTCGCCCTGTCCCTGAGCGACTATAAGCGGACTCTCACACCGAACGGCGTATACGGTCTCGGGGCGGTCGGCAAAGACTATGCCCAGCGCGAACGAACCGCGCAACTCGTGAAGCACCTTCCTGATACAGCGGATCGGGTTGCCGTCGTAGTAAAAATCAAGAAGCTGCGCGACTACCTCGGTGTCGGTGTCCGACAAAAACTCGTTGCGCTCGTTGTCTATCAAAAACTGCTTTAGCTGCTTGTAGTTTTCGATTATTCCGTTGTGAACGATTGTCACGCGCCTGCCCGAGTGGGGGTGAGAGTTAATATCCGACGGCTCGCCGTGCGTCGCCCAGCGGGTGTGACCTATACCCGCGTGACCCATAGGCTTGCCATCATGCTCCATTTTAGTTACCAAATCCGAGAGCCTGCCCTTGGTTTTGGCGACCTCGATTTTTCCTTTTTCAAATACGGCGATACCTGCCGAGTCATAACCGCGGTATTCAAGCTTGGTCAGCGCAGAGACCAGCACATCGGTACAGTCGCGGTGACCGACATATCCAACAATTCCGCACATATCTTTTCTCCTTTTCGAGTTTATTACTGATACTATACTCTGAAAAACAAAAAGGGCGTCGGCGGCTCAAAACCGTCAACACCATTGCTGTCGTTAGCACTATTATAACTATAACGCTTTGTTAATCATTTGTCAATATGTTTTGCAAGGGCATTTATGTGTTCTTGTAAATTATACAATTAATCAAGCAAAATCCAACCGGTGTTTTTGTAATTATGAATAATCAAAAGCTGTCAAATGCACAAGCGCTGTTGATAAATTTGTAAAAAAACGTGTAAAAAAATATAAATATAACAGCGTTTATCCAAGCGTTAGGATTGACAAAGACCGGTTTATATGGTAGAGTTTTTAACGTAATAAAAGTGTTCGCTAAGACTGAGTTTTAAGTGAGCGTTTTCAACCAATATATAAAGAAACGAGGCAGAAAAATGAATAGGTCCGAACAGGAATTGATGGCATACATCGAAGAAGAAGATGTAAAATTCATTCGTTTGACATTCTGCGATATCTACGGTGTCCAAAAGAATATCTCTATCCAGCCCGGCGAATTGCCCAGGGCGTTTGAAAAGGGGATAGGGATAGACGCTTCCTATATCCTCGGCTTCGGCGGAGACTACGGAAAAGACATTTGGCTTCATCCCGAGACAGATACGATCTCAGTGCTTCCGTGGAGACCCGAGCACGGCAAGGTCGTCCGTATGTTTTGCACGCTGACCGACGCCGACGGCGCTCCTGTTGACGCAGACACGCGCTCGCTGCTCCGCAAGGCGGTAAGATATGCGCAGTCAAAGGGCTACCGCTTCCATTTTAAATCCGAGATGCAGTTCTATCTTTTTAAGACCGACGACAACGGAGACAGCACCGGAATCCCTTACGACAAAGCGGGATATATGGATATAGCTCCCCTTGATAAAGGAGAGAACGTGCGCCGCGAGATCTGCCTGACCCTTGAGCAAATGGGAATAAAGCCCGAGAGCTCTCACCACGAGGCGGGTCCCGGACAAAACGAGATCGACTTCCGTTACGACGATCCCGTGACCGCCGCGGATAATACTGTGACCTTCCTCAGCGTTGTGCGCACCTTGGCAGCTCGCAACGGACTTCACGCGGACTTTTCTCCTAAGCCGATAAAGGACAAAACCGGCTCCGCGCTCCATATAACCGTATCGACCAAGTCGAAATCGGGCGAAGACGTCACCGACCTCGCCATAGCGGGAATACTGCACAATATAGCCGGAATGACCGTTTTTCTGAACCCGACCCCCGAGTCATTTGAAAGATTCGGTCAGCACAAGGCTCCCAAATATATCACATGGTCCGAGAACAACCGCGCACAGCTGGTGTTCTCACGGATAACCGAGAACGGAACGCGTTGCGCGCAGCTGCGCTCTCCCGATCCCGAGGCAAATCCGTACCTCGCGTACACGCTTATGATATACGCGATCCTGGACGGAATAGAAAACAAAAGGACGCTGCCGCAGCCGACAGACGAGATTATCTCGCCGGCACAGAGCGAAAAAACCGATAAACTCCCCGACAGCCTTGAGCAGGCATCTGCGGAAGCGGAAAAATCTGAGCTTATCAGGCAGTTCATTCCATCGTCCGTTACCCGACTCTACTGCAAACAATAAACAGCTGAAACAATAAAGAGAAAGGAGAGCGGACATTGAGTTTAGCGGAACATCAATACAGGGTCCTGTTAGTCTCGACCGGAGACAAATTTATTAATGAACTCAGCACTCTCCTTAAAGGCGACCTTTATCTGCGGGATAAATCTCACAGTGCGTCAGACGCACGTTGTAAGATGCTCGAAAAACCGTATGATATAATAATCGTCAACGCCCCTTTGAGTGATGAGTTCGGCTCACGCCTGTGCATAGACGCGAGCCGCAACAACGGAACCGTTGCCGCGATTTTCGCCTCGAACGATGTTTATGAGGAGATCTACGCAAAGGTATCGGTTCAGGGAGTGTTCGCGGTTCATAAACCAACTTCTAAAAATTTAGTATCACAAGCGCTTTCGTTCCTGATCTGCGCGCGCGAACGCCTGCGCAATGTAGAAAAAAAGGCGGACAAAGCCGAAAACAAGCTTGATGAGATACGTATAGTAAACAAGGCAAAGTGGCTGTTGATAGACCACGAGGGCTACAGCGAGGCCGATGCCCATAAATATTTGGAAAAGTCGGCAATGGACGCGGGCATAACAAAAAGGCTCGCGGCTCAGGTCATCATAGATTCATATCTGGAGTAACCGCAACAGTTGTCTTTGAAAATTATTAATAAACAACACACCGGCGCGCTGCCCGTTTGGGAGCCCGCCGGTGGTTTTGATTTATACTTTTTGGGGGATCGTGTATTATTATATCTTGACAACAAACCCCAAAATGGTATAATTTTATATGCAGTCATCAAGGCTTTGCAATAAAAATCAAGGAGAGAAAAAATGAGATTTCCAAATGCAGCAAAAGGAATCAATAAAATCTTTACTTCCGAGATCATTTCTCTGATAGCTACGGTAGCGTCGGGGGTCGCCTCGATCCTCGCGATATTGTTTATTGAAGCGGAAAGCGTCGGAAGTGAAACCGTAGCCGTCGCACCCGCGATAGGCGTTTTGGCCTTTGGTATCGGCGGATTGGTGCTGATGTTTATCGCGTTTATTTTTCAGCTTGTCGGTGTTATCCAGGCGTCAAAGGACGAGGGCTTTTTCAAAATCGTCATTTACCTGACCCTTGCGGGTATGCTCCTGACAGCTATTGCCCAGTGCTTCATCACAACTAACACCATCGTTTATAATATATGCGAAACTGTCGCTTTGGTTTTGGATATTATCGGTTCGCTGTTTATGATCCTCGGTATCAGCAGTTTAGCGTCTCAATACGAAAACAACGCGATCGTCGAAAAATGCGGAACGCTATTCAGAGTTATCCTTTGGATCGCCATCGTTGCGCTGATTTCAAAATTCTGCAGTATCTTTATCAACAGCTCATCAGCCAGAGCGATCATAGCCGTATTCTCGGTAATAGCGCTTATCCTCAACATCACCCAGTATGTGCTTTACATTATGATCCTTGCAAGAACAAAGAAAATGCTGGCTGAAAGCACGGAAGATTCTAAATAATCAAAAATATAAGCCGCTCCGATTGACCCGACCCCCAAAAGTTAGACCAAGAACTAACTTTTGGAGGTCGGTATTTTTATGGCAAAATACAGTTATGAATTCAAGAAAATGGTAGTTACAGAATATATAAACGGAGAAGGAGGGATTAAATACTTAGCAAAAAAGCATAACATAACTCACCCGTATAAAGAATTTGGGGATAACGGTTTAAAACGATCACGAGAAAAGAAAAAATACACTTTCGAATTTAAGCTGCATGTGGTAGAATTGTATTTAACAACGGAAGTATCGTATCAGGAATTAGCTTTAACAGTCGGTATCAACAATCCACCCATAATAGCAAAGTGGGTAAATGATTATCGAATAGCCGGACCTGATGCGTTACGTCCAAAGAAAAAAGGACGGCGACCAAAAGTGGCTAAACAAAAGAAAAAACAATTACCGCAGACAGAAAAAGAACAAGCTGACGCAGAGTATCTGAGACAGCTTGAAGAAGAGAATTTGAAGTTACGGATCGAGAACGCCTATTTAAAAGAATTGAGGAGACTGCGTTTGGAGGACGAGGCAAAGAACGGCAAGCGCGGATAATCCACAGTCTCCGAGGAACATTCAAATTAAAAGATTTGCTTGCCGTGCTGAACTTTCCGAAGTCAACATATATGTATTGGCAAAAGCGATTTAACAGAGAAAATCCTGATGAAGCTTTAGAGCGAGAAATTCTTGATATACGCAAGGAAAACAAAGACTTTGGATATCGCAGAATACACGGAGAATTAACGAGCAATCGAAATATTCGTGTCAACAAAAAGAAAGTTCAGAGAATCGTTCAAAAGCTTGGTTTGCAGGTAACTTCGTTTACTCACAAAAGTAGGAAATACAGTTCCTACAAAGGCAAGGTAGGTAAAGTAGCTCCGAACCGAATCAACAGACGATTTAACACTCATATTCCTCATCAAAAGATAACGACAGATACAACCGAATTCAAATACTATCACGTTGATGAAAAAGGCAAAATGACAATTAAAAAGTTGTATTTGGATCCGTTCATGGATATGTGCAATAGTGAGATAATCAGCTACGGAATATCCGAACATCCTTCTGCAGAAAACATTATGAAGGCATTAAATGAGGCAATAGAGATTACGAAAGATTGTCCATATCGGCGCACATTCCATTCTGACCAAGGCTGGGCTTATCAGATGAAAGCCTACGTTCGCGCACTAAAAGAAAACAAAATATTTCAGAGTATGTCTCGAAAAGGGAATTGTCACGATAACTCGGTTATGGAGAATTTCTTCGGTATAATGAAACAAGAAATGTATTACGGTAAAGTTTATTACAGCTTTGAGGAACTAAAACAAGCAATTGAAAAATATATCAAATACTATAACGAAAAACGCATTAAGCAAAAACTTGGCTGGTTAAGTCCTGTTAACTACAGGATTAATCTTCTAGCTGCATAACAAAAGCGCAGTAGTCATTAAACTACTACGCTTGAAAATATTAAGTCCAACTTTTGGGGGTCACGTCAAAGCGAGTTTCAGAGGCCGGCTTTTTATTCTGTTTGTCATTAAACTGCAGCTTATGAATCTCGACATTATACACAGTGATTGTATATAGATGTAAT
>CACYQK010000069.1:0-12193 GCA_902776495.1 uncultured Ruminococcus sp.
AGGTTCCTTTATTTGAAGCCAAGCTCTCAGCTTGCTTTTTAAGCCTTAGGAGAGCACGGATATATTCTATACCGAGCAGATTGTTGGGTGTATAGAGTAGTGATACGAGACTTCCGAGAGCATCATTTAACGCTTTTGAAAAAGCTGAAGGATATGATATACCGCTCTTTATATAGCCTGAAAGATCATCTTCGATCTTCGGCGCAGCACCGAGCACGTCTGCGATATTGGACGACAGGACAAAGCTGATAAGCGTCGCTATCGCGGTGATGGTGACCACGACAGTTAAGTTTAGTGAAAACACTCCTCTCGTCTTATTAAGATCGCCTGCGCCCATATATCTCGCGCACATCACCTGCGACCCTACCACCAGAGTGGTTCCGACCGCGACCCATATAAGCTGGAACGGTGAGTAGAGGTACTCAACGTCGCTGTTGCCTCTGTCCGCCGCCATAGTGTAGCCTGTCAGGTCGTTTGTGCCTATGCTGAAAAAGTCAGCTTCATCGGCGAGAAGATCGGCAATAACGCCCGACGCGGCGGTCTCTGTCATAACGCCGACCTGGATGTTCTCGTCAAACGCGATGTCGGAGGCGCGCAGGTCGTTTTTGGCTTCTTCAACCAGAGCCTTGCCCTCGCGGAGTTCCTCGACAGCCGTGATGAGAGGGAACATAATGCGGATGTCGCCGAACGCGCTCGCGCGTAAGATCGCCTTGATCTGCGACTTGAACATATCGCGGTTCTTCAGGCAGTAGCGGATAGCGCGGAAGCCCATAAAGGGATTTTCCTCTTTTTCGAGCCCGAGGTAGGGTATCTCTTTGTCGCCGCCTATATCGAGAGTCCTGATGATGAGCGGTTTGCCCTTGAGTATCAGCGACGCCTGCTTGTAAGCGTCAAACTGCTCGTCCTCCGTGGGCAGAGAGCTTCTGTCCATAAACAGGAATTCCGTCCTGAAAAGTCCGACGCCCTCGCCGTCCGCTTCGACCGCCTTTACGGCGTCCTTGGGGGTGCCGATGTTGCAGAACAGCTCGTACTCGGTACCGTCGGCGTCCGCGGTGGATTTACCTCTGAAGTTTTCAAGCTCGCGGCGCTCGCGTAAAAACGCCTCGCGCTTTGCCGAATATTCGTCGATCAGCGCCTGATCGGGCGCTGTGATAACGTCGCCTTTATCACCGTCAACGATTACCTGCTCTCCGGTTGACAGTTGAGCTACCGCGTTGGGAACGCTTAGCGCAGCGGGAATCTCGAGCGCTCTCGCCAAAATAGCGGAGTGAGAGGTCTTGCTGCCTGTCTCGGTGATGATGCCGACGATGTTTTCTTTCTTTATGCCCGCGGTCATTGACGGGGTAAGCTCGTGGCAAACAAGGACTGTGCCCGCGGGAGCGTCGCTGATTTTTACCTCTTCAACGCCGAGCAGGATAGACAGAATACCGTCGCGGATATCCTTTACGTCCGCCGCGCGCTGCATCGTAAGGTCGTCGCCTGTTGCCGAGAACATATCAATGAACATCTTGCAAACCTGTTCAACCGCCGATTCGGCGCACTGGTTTGCCTTGATGAGATTTTCGATCTCGCCGCCCATAAACGGGTCGCGGATAATGGCGATGTGGCCGATCAAAATCTCGGCCTCCTTTTCGCCGGTTGACTGACGGATAGCGTCCGCCTGAGCCATAGTGTTGTCACAGAATTTGTCGACCGAGTTGCGGAGCCGCGCAAGCTCGGCTTCAATATCGGTTACCTCTTTCGGGGTGTATTCAAGGGATTGTTCCTTGATGATCATAACTCTTCCGATGCCGATACCCTCGGAAGCGCCGATACCGTTTAGCATTTTGATCACCTCGTTTTTACTAAAGGCAACACCGCACGATTCGCGGTGTATGCCTTGTTTGAATCTTATTCCGTCGGGCTGCCCCAAAAATCTCGGCAAGGCGTCGGCCTTCCCTCAATTTGTTTGTGCGCCATGACGAAAATTTTTGCTTCGCAATCCGCACGCCTGAATCGTACGGTATTGCCTATAATCAAACTACGGTGTGTAGAAGTTGGTTCGTTTATGCTTCGCCGAGTCCGCTCTCGATCATCTGAACGGCTTCTGCCAGCGCCTCGTTCTCGTCGGGGCCGTTTGCCACGATCTCAACCTCGCTGCCGCACTTGATGCACGCCGCGATGATGTTGAGCAGGCTCTTTGCGTTGTAGTCGTTGCCGTTGAATTTGATCGTTACGTCAGAGGTGTACTTAGCCATTGCCTGAGCGAATACCGAAGCCGGACGCATATGAAAGCCCTGAGCGTTGATGAGTGTTACTTTTTTGGATACCATAATGATTTCTCCTTTTGCAGTTTACTAAATTATTTTTTCCCGCCGTTGCCCTCGAATGAAAACACCGGCGGGCTTTATTCGTTGATTATGTTTTATATCAGAGCGTTTTTGCTGTTTCCTCTTTCGGGAGAGGCCTCTTGAGGATGAGCAGCATAAGCATACCGAGTACCGAACCGATAAGCAGAGCGAGGAAGTACATCAGCGGGTTGCCGATCGTGGGCAGTACAAAGATACCGCCGTGAGGAGCCATAAGAGTACATCCCCAAAGTGCTGACAGCGCGCCTGCCGCCGCCGAGCCGACTACGCAGGACGGGATTACCTGGAGCGGATGACTTGCCGCGTAGGGGATAGCGCCCTCTGTGATGAAGCTGAGACCCATAATGAAGTTTACGGGACCGCTCTTTCTCTCTTCGGGTGTCCATCTGTTCCTGAAGATAGTTGTCGAAAGCGCGATAGCGATCGGGGGAACCATACCGCCGACCATAACGGCAGCCATAATGGTGTAGGATGTGTTATCAGGGTGGTTTGTAAGCAGTCCGAGCGCTGTTACATAAGCAGCCTTGTTGAACGGGCCGCCCATATCTATTGCCATCATTCCGGCAAGGAGTGCGCATACGGGAATAATTAAACCGCTGTCTTTCATCATTGTGATAAAGTTGGTCATAGCCTGGTTTACAATACCCATTACGGGGTTAACGGCGCACATCATAACAGCTACAATGCCCAAGCCTGCGAGCGGATAAAGCAAAATAGGTTTAATGCCTTCAAGCGCTTGCGGTAAATGGCTGCATAGCTTTTCAAACATTTTGAGCAGCCAGCCTGCGATAAAGCCTGCGAGCAGAGCGCCCAGGAAACCTGAAACAGCCGTTTTGTCTCCTGCGGGTGCCAGGAAGGTCGAGCCGTTAGCGGCGAGGAAACCGCCGACCATACCGACAAGCAGACCGGGACGATCCGCGATAGACCTGGCGATGAAACCCGCGAGAATAGGCAGCATCAAGGTGCTCATAGCAAAGCCGCCCATCGTCTTGAACCACGCGGCAACGGGCGTTACCGAACCAAAGATGTTTTCACCGGCATCATTGTATGCTGTTGCAGCGTCAACGCCTGAGAACGAGTCGATCAGGAACGCTATAGCGATAAAGATACCGCCTGCTACAACGAACGGAAGCATATGCGATACACCGTTCATCAGGTGTTTATAGAGCTTTCTTCCGAAGCTTTCGTTATCGGCGGGTCCTGCCGAAGCGCTTGCAGCCTTATCGGACTTGAATACGGGAGCCTCGCCGTTGATGATCTTGTTGATGAGTTCCTCGGGCTTGTGGATGCCGTCGGCAACTTTTGTTGAGTATACGGGCTTGCCGTTGAAGCGAGCCGTGTCTACGCTCTTGTCGGCGGCGATGATGATGCCGTCGCAGTTAGCGATCTCCTCTGCGGTCAGTATGTTCTTTGCGCCGCCGGAACCGTTTGTCTCAACTTTGATAGAAATGCCCATCTCTTCGCCTGCCTTGGCGAGAGCCTCGGCTGCCATATAGGTGTGGGCGATACCTGTCGGGCAGGCTGTTACCGCCAGTACGCGGTAGCCTGATTTTTGCTCAGCCGCGGGAGCTTCCGCTTCCTCGGGGAACTGAGCTGTTTCCTGAGCGTCGATGACCTTCAGGAATTCATCGGGTGTTTTTGCGGCTTTGAGCTTTGCGGTGAAGTCCTCGTGCATAAGCATTTGCATAAGCCTCGCGAGAACCTCAAGGTGAACGTCGCCGTCCAGTGTTGCGGCTATCATAAAGATGAGCTTGCAGGGCTGTCCGTCGGGAGAGTCGTAGTCAACGCCGGCGGGTACTGTGATCGCCGAGAGCGCGGGAGCCTTTACGGCTTCGCTCTTAGCGTGCGGGATAGCGACTTCCATACCGATCGCGGTGGTGCCCATTTGTTCGCGGGCAAGAATGCCCTCTTTGTAGGCAGCCGCATCCGATAAGTTACCGCTTTTCTCGTGTAATTCCACGAGCTTGTCAATTGCTTCACCCTTGTCTTTTACCGAAACGCCAAGGGCGATGCTTTGCTTTTTAAGCAGATCGGTGATGCGCATAGTGTTCCTCCTTAGTTTTTGTTTTTTTATAATCTATCAGGCGATTTTTAACGGAAAACGATATTTATCCAATACTCTGTGCAACGCGTTGTTGTCCGCTTTGCTGTTGCCTGATCAGGATCCGAATTCTTTATCGAATTTAACAAGCAGCTCGTCGATTTTTTCCTTTGTCGCGAGTCCGCTCATAAACGCCGTTGCGTTGCCGCAAACGCTGCCCAGTTTAAGTGCGTAGGGGTAGCTTTACGCTGCCGAGCTTGAGCGCGTAGGAATAGCTTTGTTTTGTTTCGTAGCCCGCTATGAATCCGGCTACCATCGAGTCGCCCGAGCCGACGGTGTTGATGACCTTTTCCTTTAGGACTCCGGCTTTGTGCTTTCCGCCGTTTTCGTCGATGAGCATCGCGCCCTCGCCGCCCAGCGAGATGAGCACGTTCCGGGCGCCCATCTTTTGGAGCTCCTTGGCGTATTTTTCAATATCCGCCTCGGTCTTGACCTCGGTGTCAAATATCTCGGAGAGCTCCTGACGGTTCGGCTTGATCAGGAAAGGCTTGTATTTGAGCGAGTTGACAAGCAGCTGCTTTGTCGCGTCGACAACGATCCTTACGTCCTTGTGGCTGATACGCTCGAGCATCCTCTCGTAAACGTCGTCGGGCATAGTGTTGGGGATACTGCCCGCGATCACAAGGGTGTCGCCGTTTTTGATACGGTCGATCTTCTGGAGCAGCCGTTCGAGCTCCGAGTCGTCGATATGCGGACCCTGACAGTTGATCTCGGTTTCTTCTCCCGCCTTGATCTTGACGTTGATGCGCGAGATACCGTGCTTTAGCTTGATGAAATCCGTAATGATGCGGTCGTTGCGGATCCCTTTTTCGATAGCTTCTCCGGTGAAGCCCGCAACAAAGCCGTAGGCGGTGCTGTCAAGCCCGAGCTCGGCGAGCACGCAGGAAACGTTTATTCCCTTGCCGCCGAAGTAGTATTCCTCGCTTGTTGTGCGGTTTGTGATACCGCTCGTCAGCTTGTCGAGCCTTACGACATAGTCGATCGAGGGATTGAGAGTTACTGTGTAAATCAAAGCATTACCTCCTTTATTACCGTTTCGTTACTGAAAGAATTGTCCGGCACCTTGTCGGTGATTATACAACATTGTCTGAGCGGAGAAAATGACACGGGAAAGACGCGCTTGAACTTTGTGTGATCCGCCGTGACAAATGCCATATAGCTTTTGGCGACTGCCGCTTCTTTCATCTTTGCCTCATCGATGTCGGGGGTGGTGAACCCGGCTTCTACATCTATCCCGTTAGTGCCGATAAAAGCCTTTGAAAAATTAAGGTTTTTAAGGCTCGAGATGCCCTCCGCGCCGACTATCGCCTCGGTGGCGGGCTTTACCTTTCCGCCGACTATATAGGCGTTGAGTCCGCGCTTTATTAGCTTGCGCGCGTGGACGATGCCGTTTGTTACGTATACCGCCTTGCTCGTTTCGGGGATGAAGTCGATCAGCCGCGAGGTTGTCGTTCCGGCGTCGATGTAGACAAAATCCGTGTCGTTGATGAGCGTTGCGCAGTAACGGGCTATCTCGGTCTTTTCTTCCTGCATCAGGGTTTCCTTGGTGGATGTGGGGTCCTCAATAAAGCCGATGGTCTGTTTTATAGACGTTGCTCCGCCGAAAACCTTTTTAAGTTTGCCGAGCTGGTCGAGCGCCGTAAGGTCGCGCCTTATTGTGGATTCCGAGGTGTCAAGAAGTTGTGAAAGCTCCGATACCGTGACTGCGTGCTTTTCGTTAATTATGCTTAAAATTGAATGATATCTTTCTTGCGTGAGCAATTTTGACCACCTCTTGATTACATTATATCACTAAAATGAGCAAAGTCAAGCGTATTTGATGTAAAATAATCAAAAAAATACAAAAATTGTTTATGTATCTTATACATTTTGCGAATTTACATTTTGTCATTTTTTTGATAGAATATAAGTGCAGAAACTAATTGCGCCTTTTTTAACTATTTTTTTATTGATTTTCAATATTTTTTTAAAGGAGGTTTTAGTTATGTCTGACAAAACCAAGGTGGTCATTACCGATGACCAAAAATCGGTAAAGGTGCCTAAAGGGATAAGGATGATTGTCAGGCGGAGCTGCTTAGCAGCGCTGCAAACGGAGAATATTGGCAGCCCATGCATAATTAAAGTTACCTTTACGGACAATGCAAAGATGAGAGAATTAAAACAAAGGTATGCAGGCAAAGACATTGAAGCGGGGGCTATGTGGCTGCCGGAACCCGAGGACGGAGTATTCGGAACAATTTTTATCTCTGTGGAGAAGGCACAAGAGCTTGCAAAGTTTTATGACTGTTCACTGCAAAAAGAGATTTGTTATCTCACTGTTCACGAAGCACTGCACCTGATTGAGCACAAAAAACAAAGCAAGCAAAACAAGTTGAAAATGCAGGAAAAAAAGGAAACAGTAATGTATCAGCTGGGGTTACCGCTTACCTCGAGATACGCAATCAGCAATTAGCACAACCTCGGCAAAAACCTAAGCAAGAACTGTCCCGTGTTAGCGGGACAGTTTTTTGCATTGATTTGAGGTAAATAACAGCATTATTATTGATATTGAAATACCTTTGTGATATTATATTATAAAGTGTATTAATATGTAAAGGATGTGGCTGTATGGAGGAACAACTGTATTATAAGGACGCCCTAAAGCTCGCTCAAAAGGATTACCGCGCGTGCATTTCAAAGGGTAAATCACCATGTCTGCCCGTGCTCGACGACTTTGTGACGACAAGTAACCTTGCCGCAAGCGTTGATTTAGGGATAGTTCAGATCCCCGCAAGCTTGATCGTCGGTACAAAAACGAGGGGCAGGATGAACGCCTTCAGCTCAAACTTTATGCCTATCTTAGAGGAGGGCACGGAGTTTGCCGACAAATGGAAGCGCCTTTGCGACGCCCACCTCACCGAGGGTATCCGCGACCCGATAAAGGCTTACGAATATATGAACCGCTACTATGTGGAAGAGGGCAACAAGCGCGTCAGTGTGCTCAAGTTTTTTGACGCGCTGACAATCCCCGGCCACGTTATCCGCATTTTGCCCGAGGGCGGCGGAGAAGAGGTCGAGCTCTACAACGAGTTTTTGGAGTTTTACAAGTACAGCAAGGTTAACTTTATTGAATTCAGCAAAAAAGGCTGCTATGCTATGCTCCAAAAGGCTCTCGGCAAAGAAGCGGGCGAGGAGTGGAGCGACGACGACCGCAGCGAGTTTGCCGGAACATATTACCATTTTAAAAAGGCTTATTTGGCGAGCGGCGGCGACAAGTTACAGTCGACCGTCGGCGACGCTATGCTTAGCTATATTATAGTATACGGCTACCCCGAGCTCTCCACGGCCGAAACTTCGGAAATCAAAAAGAACCTCGTCAAGATGTGGGAGGAGGTAGAGCTGCGCGAGGACGATGAGCCGATTGAGCTCAGCTCCGAGCCCGCAGAGGAGGTAAAGCCGAACGTTATTACGCGTATGCTTTCGGCAACGACAAAGCGAATGAAGGTCGCGTTCATCCACGACGGCAGCCCCGAAAAATCGGGCTGGGTACACGACCACGAAAAGGGAAGAAACTACATTCAGCGAGTTTTTGAAGATAAAATAGAAACCGTAGCCTACAACAACGCGATGAACAACGCGCTCGATAATCACCCCGATGAGGTGATCCAGCAGGCTATAGACGACGGAGCAAAGATAGTTTTCACCACCTCTCCGCGCCTGACAAAGGCGAGCCTGAGAGCAGCGATCGACAACCCCGAGATAATCGTGATGAACTGCGCGCTCAACAAGTCGCACAGGTACATCCGCACGTACTACACAAGGATGTACGAGGCAAAATTTGTCCTCGGCGCGCTGGCCGGGTCGCTTTCCGAAAGCGGTAATCTCGGCTACGTCTGCGACTACCCGATCTACGGCCAGATCGCGGGTATCAACGCCTTTGCGCTCGGCGCGCAGATGGCAAATCCGCGCGCCAAGGTCTACCTTGAATGGTCGGCTATCAACGGAGCAAAGGAGGCTGCGCGGAAGCTGGCGGAAAAACGAATACACTATATCTCCTCTCAGGATACCGCGAGGTTCCGCGAGGACGACCGCGAAAGCTTCGGGCTCTCTTATGTAAGGGACGACGAGCGCGAGCTGCTCGCAAACCCCGTTTGGAAGTGGGGCGTTTATTACGAGGAGATTTTGCGCCGCGTGTTCAACAAGACGATGCAGGCGGAGTACGAAAAGAGTAACAAGGCGCTCAATTACTATTGGGGAATGTCTGCCGGCGTTGTAGATATCGGCTATTCGCTGACGCTCAACAGCGCGTCCAAAAGGTTCGCGCAGTTCCTTACCGAGAGCATTTCTCACAATGTGTGCACTCCGTTTTTGACTCCGATCTACACACAGAACGGCGATGTTATCGGAAAGGGAGAAAAAACGCTCAGCCTCGACCAGATCATCAGTATGGACTACCTTGTTGAGAATGTCATCGGAAGTATACCGCAGTATGAGGACCTCAGCCCGATGGGCAAGGCTACCGTTGACACCGCGGGCGTTGAGAGCGCTCAAAGCACCTCTCAGAACACGGAAGAAGCCGAAGAAAAGAAAGATGTTGAAGCCGGTGAGCAGCAATGAGGATATTGGCTGTTTCCGACATCGAGTCAAAATATTTATACGATTATTATACCCCGGGCAAACTCGATAATATAGATATGATAATCGCGTGCGGCGACCTGTCAGTCGATTATCTCGAGTTTTTGGTGACGCTGGCGGGTGTTCCGCTGCTCTATGTTCACGGCAATCACGATGATAACTACAGGCGCGAGCCCGAGGGTTGCATATGCATTGACGAGAAGTTTTACGAGTACAAGGGCATCCGTTTTGTGGGCTTGGGCGGCTCATGCCGCTATAAGGAAGGCAAGTATATGTATTCCGAGCGGCAGATGAAGCGCAGGATACAAAAGCTTTGGTTCAAGATACGCAGGCGCGGCGGTTTTGACGTCCTTGTGACTCACTCGCCCGCAAGGCATCTCAACGATTTTGACAACCATACCCACAGGGGCTTTAACTGCTTTAATCTTTTGCTTGACCGCTACAAGCCCAAGCTGTTCGTCCACGGCCATGTACATACGAACTACGGCGCGAGGATACCGCGCAAATGCGACCATAACGGAACGATAGTCATCAACGCGACCGACCACTATTTTTTGGATATTGATTTTTAAATGAAAATTACAGCATTAACCGAAAACACTTCAAAAACAGGGCTGCCCTATGAGCACGGGCTGAGCCTTTATATTCAGACCGAAAGCCATAATATCCTGTTCGATACGGGGCAGACAGAGCTTTTTGCGCAAAACGCAAAGACGCTCGGGATAGATCTGAGCAAGGTCGATATCGCCGTGCTCTCGCACGGTCACTACGACCACGGCGGAGGGTTAAAAAAGTTTTTGGAGCTCAACAAAACCGCGCCTGTTTATATGAGCAAATACGCGTTTGAGCCGCATTATAACGGTACGGAGAAATATATCGGGCTCGATTTGAGCTTAAAGGACAGCGACAAGATCGTTTTGACCGACGGCGTTACAAAGCTTGCCGACGGTCTGACGCTTTACTCCTGCAACGAAAAAGAAAAGCTGCTCGATTTGGGCAGCTTCGGGCTAAATACTAAAGAAAACGGCGCTATAGTCCCCGATGAATTCCGCCATGAGCATTACCTTTTGATTGAGGAAAACGGCAAGCGCGTGCTTATCAGCGGTTGCTCGCACAAGGGGATAGTAAATATCGAGAGCTGGTTCAAGCCCGATGTTTTGATCGGCGGCTTTCACCTGTCAAAGCTCGAATTGGGCGACAGGCTGAAAATGATAGCTCAAAGGCTGGAAACTTACGGCACAACTTACTACACCTGTCATTGCACGGGAGCTGAGCAATACGGCTTTATGAAGTGTTATATGGACAGGCTCAACTATATTTCCGCGGGCGATTGCATAACGGTATAAATGCTTATAAACACTTCAATGCTTTAGTATAATGAAAAATTTTTTCAAAAAAAGTATTGAAAGTATTGACAAATCTGTTTTTCGGGTATAGAATATTGACAACGAAAACATAATCTAAACTGTTGAGGAAGAGTGAGTAGGCGTTGCCCCTTCTCTCAAAGAGAGCCGCGGATGGTGAGATCGCGGCAGAGAACACAGTGCTGAATGGACTTCCGAGGGCGAGCAGAAATGACGGTATTCACCGCAGAGTATGTGAGACGGAACTGGACTTTCCGTGATCAAAGGTCAGCGTATGTAAGTACGCGTTAAGAGGACGAATTTTTCGTCAAGCAGGGTGGCACCGCAGGATTTTATCCTGTCCCGGCAGTTTTGCCGGGACAGGTTTTTTATTTTATATAACATTAAACGGGGGAATATTGATGTTATTAACAAAACGATGGCGCAAAACCAATTAAACAAACCATAATCAAAAATCAAAACTAAAATCAAAAATAATTTACTATGAAGGAGTAATTACTATGTCAGAAAACAAAATCCCTTACAAAATCTATCTATCCGAAAACGAGATCCCGTCAAAATGGTATAACCTCAGGGCTGATATGAAAAACAAGCCCGCTCCGCTGCTCAACCCCGGCACAGGCAAGCCCATGACAGCCGAGGAGCTTTCCGTAGTATTCTGCGAGGAGCTCGTTCAGCAGGAGCTCGACGATCAGACAGCGTATATCGACATCCCGCAGGAGATACAGGACTTCTACAAGATGTACCGTCCCGCTCCGCTTGTAAGAGCATACTGCCTTGAAAAGGCGCTCGACACTCCCGCAAAGATCTACTACAAGTTTGAGGGCAACAACACCAGCGGCAGCCACAAGCTCAACTCCGCTATAGCTCAGGCATATTACGCTAAAAAGCAGGGCTTAAAGGGCGTTACTACCGAGACCGGAGCAGGTCAGTGGGGCACAGCTCTCTCGATGGCTTGCGCTTATCTCGGACTCGACTGCAAGGTTTATATGGTAAAGGTAAGCTACGAGCAGAAGCCCTTTAGAAGAGAAGTTATGCGCACATACGGCGCAGAGGTAACTCCCTCTCCCTCAAATACGACAAACGTAGGCAGAAAGATCCTCGAGGAGCATCCCGGCACAACAGGAAGCCTCGGCTGCGCTATTTCTGAGGCGGTCGAAGTCGCAACCTCCAACCCCGGCTACCGCTATGTTCTCGGCTCGGTACTCAACCAGGTACTGCTCCACCAGAGCGTTATCGGCCTTGAGGCAAAGGCTGCTCTCGATAAGTACAACATCACTCCCGACATCATCATCGGCTGCGCAGGCGGCGGCTCGAACCTCGGCGGACTTATCGCTCCGTTTATGGGCGAGAAGCTCAGAGGCGAAAAGGATTACCGCATCATCGCTGTTGAGCCCGCTTCATGTCCGAGCTTTACACGCGGCAAGTTCGCTTATGACTTCTGCGACACAGGTATGATCTGCCCGCTCGCTAAGATGTACACACTCGGTTCGGGCTTCATTCCCTCCGCAAACCACGCGGGCGGACTACGCTTCCACGGTATGTCTTCGACCCTCAGCCAGCTTTATCATGACGGCTATATGGAGGCTACATCTGTTGAGCAGACCTCCGTATTCGAGGCTGCCGAGCAGTTCGCGAGAGTTGAGGGTATCCTTCCCGCTCCCGAGAGCTCACACGCTATCCGCGTTGCTATCGACGAGGCTCTCAAGTGCAAGGAGACAGGCGAGGAGAAGACTATCCTCTTCGGTCTTACAGGAACAGGTTAC
>CACYQK010000070.1:0-9242 GCA_902776495.1 uncultured Ruminococcus sp.
ATTGAACACTTAATTTTACTATAAAATTCGCTGATTGTCAAAGATTTCACAGAATATAACAAGAATTGCTTTTATCAGAGCAAATCAATAATAAATCCCGCTGTTTTCCGCGTCAAAAGCGTTATTTATATAGTTGATCCTGTCGAGCTTTAAACTCTCTTTATCAACAAAAACCTCGCAAATATCAAATCGGCAATTCGTTTCAAGTCTTTTTTCTATAAGATATGCCGACGCGGTACGGATTATTTTTGCTTGCTTTCTGTAATCCACCGCTTCATACGGCTGAGTGATCGTGTTGCAGTGACGGGTCTTGACCTCTACAAAGCAAAGCATATCGCCTTTTTGGGCTATTATATCGATTTCTCCGTAGTTTTTGCGGTAATTCCGCGCCAAAATTTTATATCCGTGTTTTTTGAGATATGAGGCGGCGTAATCTTCACCAATATCCCCTATCTTTTTTGTGGTATGTTTCCTCATTTGTTCAGTATCTTCTTCAAAAAGCTGAGTCTGTGGTACGGGCACGGACCGTATTTTTTTATCGCCTCAACGTGAGCCTTTGTGCCGTAGCCCTTGTGCTTGTCAAAAAGGTATTCGGGATATTCCTCAGCGTACTTATACAGCAGCCTGTCCCTGGAAACCTTTGCCAAAATCGACGCGCACGCGATAGACATCGACTTTGCGTCGCCTTTGACGATGAACTCGCTGTCAATTGACAAATCAGGTAGGCGGTTACCGTCTATCATAGCGTAATCCGCCTTAACATCAAGTCCCTCAACAGCCCTTTTCATCGCGAGCATCGTTGCGTTAAGAATATTTACCTCCTCAATCTCCTCAACGCTCGCGAACGCTATCGAATACGATAACGCCTGTTCCTTGATAACGTCAAACAAAGCCTCTCTCTTTTTTTCGCTGAGCTTTTTTGAGTCGTTCACACCCTCGATGACAGTATTCTCTGGCAGTATCACAGCCGCCGCACAGACGGGGCCCGCAAGCGGTCCTCTGCCGGCTTCATCAACTCCGCAGACCGCCTTATATCCTTTAGCAATAGCTTCTTTTTCGTATTCTAACCAATCCATTATCTATCTCCGTTAGGCATTTCCACCGTGATCCTTCCGAGCTTTGCTGCTCTGAATTCATCAAGCAGCATTATCGCGGCGCGTTCGGTGTCGATCTCTCCGCCTGATACAAGCATACCTCTCTTTTTACCGATGATCCTTAACAACTCGTATGAATCAGTGTTATCTAAATCCATATCCTCAAGCTTGAACCGCGCGATAAACTCAGCGGGCTTCAGCTTTTTAAGGAAATCAAGTAATCTGACCGCCAACAGCTCAACATCTATCACCTGATCCTTTACAGCGCCGGTGAACGCCAAATGTTCACCGACGATTTGATCATCAAACTTCGGCCACAGCACACCCGGAGTGTCGAGCATTTCAAGGTTATTACTGATCGTAAACCACTGGTTGCCCCTTGTGACGCCCGGTCGATCCTCAACCTTAGCTCTGTTTTGTCTTGAAATTCTATTTATAAATGAGGATTTATAAATGAGGATTTGCCGACATTCGGTATACCGACTATCATTATCCTCATCATCGGGTTTCTCATTCCCTTTGATTTGAGTCTGTTGATTTTCTCGCTCAGTACGGTATTGACTGCCTGCGGGAACTTGTTAAGTCCCTTTCCGCTTTTGCAGTCAACGGCGATCGCCGTAATTCCCTGCTTTGCAAAATGATCTATCCACATTTTTGTAGCAGTGCGGTTTGCCATATCGCATTTATTGAGCAGGATCACCCTCGGCTTGCTTTGGATTATCCCATTGAGATCGGGATTACGGCTGCTTATTGGGATCCTCGCGTCAATTATCTCCGCAACTGCGTCAACTAACTTTAAATTTGCCTGTATATGACGCTTGGTTTTTGTCATATGACCCGGAAACCACTGTATGTTTTGCATTTCACTCATATTTTTCCTCATATTCATCAATTAAAAAATAAAGCCTATTTCAAAAAGAATGAAACAGGCTTTGCGTATATGTCTTTTAATATAGATAGCCGAAATGGTCAAACGGGAAAGCAACTACCTGAGCCTTGCCGATAACATCCTTAACATCTATAAGACCGATATCGGTGCTGCGGCTGTCAAGGGAAACCTGACGGTTATCACCCATTACAAAGAGTTTTCCCTCGGGAATAACTTCGGGAATATCATAATCGCAGTAGCTGCCGGAGAAAGTCGTTCCCTTTATGTACGGCTCGTCAATAACAACACCGTCAACAATAATACGATTATTCTCCGTATCGAGCTTTAAGGTTTGACCTTCTTTAGCTATAACACGTTTGATGATAGGCTTAGGATACTTTTCGCCGTGAGAAATAACAATTATATCGTTATTATTGGGCTGATAAAACAGATTTGTAACAATAACCTTGTCTTTTGTCTGAAGAGTATCGTTCATTGAAGTACCGTCAACGTCAACAAGTCTGAAAACAAACGTCAGGCATATTACAACAATGGCGATCGCAAAGACAATGCAGCGGATCCAGTCATAAACGCTTGCAACACCGCCGTCCTGTTTTGCGGCTACAAAATAGTTTTTACCATCCTTTGTCTTCTTAGGCTCTTCTTCAACCGGTTTCTCGACCTCTTCGGACTTATAAATATAATAATCGTCATCGTCCGATTTCTTGCTGCGCTTCTTATCCTTATCAAGATACATCTCGGGATTGATATCTAGAGCAAGGTCATAATCGCGGTCATAATCTTTGTTATCGTTGCTACTCAACTCGATCACCTGCTTTACTATACAAAAAAGGGAACTTTAAGCAAGTCCCCTTTTTAATATTGAGAATTCACTTACAAAATCCGAGTTATTACTTACGAATCTGTTCCTTAACCTTAGCAGCCTTACCAACTCTGTCACGCAGATAGTAGAGCTTGCTTCTGCGAACCTTACCGTAACGAACAATCTTGATGTCCTTTACGTTGGGTGAATGAAGCGGGAATACTCTTTCTACTCCAACACCGTAAGCTACGCGTCTAACGGTAAATGTCTCGGCAACACCGCTGCCTCTCTTGGCAATTACAGTGCCCTCGAACATCTGAATTCTTTCTCTGTTACCTTCACGAATGTTTACTGATACTCTGATAGTATCACCGATGCCGAACTCGGGAGCATTTTCTTTTACCGAATCGGCAGCAATTGTTTTTAGTGCGTCCATTTTTATCCTCCTAATTTTTACCCAACATTCATACGAAAATCGCAGCGGACTATCGGTTCTTAAATGACGGCTTTGCCGTTATTTGAGCCACGTCGCGAGTCACGACGGAACCAAATGCCTAAATATTATACCATAAAGGAATTAATATTTCAAGCCCTTTTTTTATTTTTTTGGTTTTATATAAAATGCCGCTTTACAACAGTATTTTATAACAGAAAATACTGAAAATCAAGGTTATTCACTGATATTTCGGAGTTTGTTCAAAAACTTTTCAAAATACTCCGGAAGTTGTGAGTCAAACTCCATATACTCATTTGTTTTCGGATGAATAAACCCAATTTTTTTTGCGTGCAGACATTGACCATCAAAGCTGACTTTCTCGTTTTTTACACCGTAAACCTTATCGCCTGCCACGGGATGACCGAGATACGCCATATGTACTCTGATTTGATGCGTCCTGCCGGTTTCAAGCTTGCATTTGATATGTGTATAGCCCTTGTAACGCCGGATAACAGTGTAATGAGTAACGGCGTTTTTGCTGTTTTTTTGAGTAATACACATCTTTTTGCGTTCATTTGGATTCCTGCCGATAGGCGCGTCAACGGTACCGCAATCATCTTTAAGATTGCCGAAAACAACAACTTCATATTCCCTTGTAAAAGAGTGTTCCTTGATCTGCTCGGCAAGTGATGAATGGGCAAAATCGTTTTTAGCGACTATCAAAAGCCCGCTTGTGTCCTTGTCGATCCGATGAACTATCCCCGGACGCATAACGCCGTTGATTCCGGATAGGCTGTCACCGCAGTGATATAGCAAAGCGTTGACAAGCGTACCGTCATAATTGCCAGCCGCGGGATGAACAACCATACCCTTCGGTTTATTTACAACGAGCAGATACTCGTCCTCGTATACGATATCGAGCAGGATATTCTCTGCCTTTGCCTCATAAGCAACAGGCTCGGGCACATTGACTTCAACAATATCGCCGACGGAAAGTTTGAAGTTTTTACTCACAAAGCTTCCGTTAACAGTGACAAGCTCTTTTTCTATTAGCCCCGCGGCAGAGCTCCTTGAAACACCCAAATCACTGTCGGCGATGAATTTATCGACTCTAATACCGTTTTCAGCACAATCAAGCTTATGATTTGTCATTCTTGCTTACCTTTTTCTTTTTGCCGGATGGTTTGAAAAGCATATAAACCGCCAAAACTATGACTCCGCCTGTAATGCAGTAATCCGCAAAGTTACACACCGGCGGAAAAAATGAAAGGCTGAGATAGTCGATAACATATCCGTAAAGGATCCTGTCGATCAAATTGCCTATACCTCCGCCGATAATAAGACCCGCGAGAATATAAAACAGCTTACCGTCGGGACGTTTTTTGAACATATAAAACGCGATCGCAAAAATCAGCAATGTCGTAAGCGCTACGAAAATCCATCGCATATCCTTGAACATACCGAATGCGACACCACGGTTTTCAACATAGCTGAGATTGAAAACGCCATCAATAACGGTAACTGTACCAACAGGCTTTATATTAGCTGCAACAAAATATTTGATTATCTGATCCGCCGCAACAACAAGCGCAGCGATTATTAACGCAACAAAAGGCATATATCCTCCATAATCATAAATCGGCGCAATAAAAATCGCACCGATTTATATCAATCAATTATTTTAAATTCTCACAGCAGCGTGCGCAAAGCGTTGGATGCTCGCTGTTCTGACCGACAGTCTTGCTGATCGACCAGCAGCGTTCGCATTTTTCACCTTCTGCTTTTTCTACGCTGATTTCAAGCTCTGCGCCGTTATCTTTGACCTCAAGCTCGGATACGATAAACGCATCCTTTAGCTCAACGCGAGCTTTTTTGAGAAAGTCAAGCTTACCTTTGCCCGCAGAAAGAGTTACCTTACTTTCGAGCGAACCCTTGATCTTCTTTTCTTTTACAAGCGGCTCGATAGTCTTCTTAACATCGTCTCTGAGAGCGTGGATCTCATCCCAGAAGCTCATAAACTTTTCATCAGGGAGAACGTCTACCTTCTCGGGCATATCGTTAAAGATAACGTGGTCGGCTTTGTCATCGCCCGAATGAGGCATATATTTCCAGATCTCATCCGAAGTATAAGCCAAAATCGGAGCAAGCATTCTTGTCATAGCGTTGAGAATGAGATAAATCGTTGTCTGAGCAGCTTTTCTCGACTTACTGTCAGCCTTCTCTGTGTAAAGCCTGTCCTTTAGTACATCAAGGTAAAAGTTAGACATATCTACAACGCAGAAGTTATGTATGCTGTGATATACGATGTGGAACTCGTACTTGTCGTAAGCTTCCTTGACCTTGTCGATAAGGCTGTTGAGCTTTAAGAGAGCCCACTTGTCAATGGCGTTGACCTCGCTGAGAGGCACCATATCTGTATCGGGATCAAAATCAAACAGGTTACCGAGAATAAACCTTGCGGTATTTCTGATTTTCCTGTATGATTCAGACGTTTGTTTAAGAATATCAAAAGAAATGTTAACGTCGGTCTGGTAATCACAGGAAGCGACCCAAAGGCGGAGAACATCGGCTCCGTACTGCTTGATGACCTCCTGGGGACTGATACCGTTTCCGAGAGATTTACTCATTTTGCGCTTTTCCATATCCAAAATCATACCGTGAGTCAGTACGGTTTTGTAAGGAGCTACGCCGGTAGTAGCCACCGATGTAAGGAGCGAGGACTGGAACCAGCCTCTGTACTGATCATTTCCCTCAAGGTACAGATCAGCTGGGAATTTAAGATAATCACGGCGCTTAACGACTGCGGTATGAGATGAACCGCTGTCAAACCAAACGTCCATAATATCCTTTTCTTTATCAAAATCAGTACATCCGCACTTGGAACACTTTGTTCCCTCGGGCAGTATCTCGGATGCGTCGTGGCTGAACCAAGCGTTAGAGCCTTCTTCGCCGAACAGCTCGGCTACAGCAAGCATAGCTTCCTTATCGATAAGGGGCTCGCCGCAATCCTTGCAGTAGAAAATCGGGATAGGAACGCCCCATTTTCTCTGACGGGAGATACACCAGTCTTTTCTGTCGCGAACCATAGAGGTGATCCTCTCTTTACCCCAAGCAGGGATCCACTCAACGGTGTTGATCGCGTCAACGGCCTCGTCCTTGAAGTCGTCAACGGAGCAGAACCACTGGTCTGTCGCTCTGAAAAGGATCGGAGATTTACATCTCCAGCAATGCGGATACTGGTGGATGATCTTCTTTAATGCAAAAAGATTGCCTGTTGAATCAAGCTTTATGGCGATCTTTTTGTTTGCTTCCTCTGTCTTTAATCCCGCGAATTCTCCGGCTTCCTCTGTGAGAACGCCGTCGCCGTTTACTGGACAAATAACAGGGATTTCGGGATAATTGCGGCAAACATTATAGTCGTCAACACCGTGGCCGGGAGCTGTGTGTACGCAGCCTGTACCGCTTTCAAGTGTAACGTGGTCACCGACAATAAGAAGAGATTCACGGTCAAGGAAGGGATGCTGAGTCTTGATGTACTCAAGCTCGCTGCCCTTGATAGTGGCAACAACGGAATAATCTGTGATTCCGGCTTCTTCCATAGCAGTTTTATAAAGATCTGTAGCCATAACATAGTATTCGTCGCCGTTTTGGATTACAGAATACTCGTAGCGGGGACCTACGCAGATAGCTACGTTAGCGGGAAGAGTCCATGTTGTTGTTGTCCAGATCACAAAGAACACCTTTGACGGATCAATACCCAGCGCGGAGAACTTTCCGAGGTCATCGGTAACTTGGAATTTTACATATATTGAATGGCAGGGATCCTCGGCATATTCGATTTCCGCTTCCGCAAGCGCTGTTTTGCACTCGGGGCACCAGTAAACGGGCTTTAATCCGCGGTAGATGTAACCCTTGTCAGCCATTTCGGCAAATACCTTGATCTGCTCTTTCTCAAACTCGTGAGTAAGAGTAACATAAGGATGATCCCACTCGCCGATAGCGCCGAGCCGCTTGAACTGCTCACGCTGATCGTTTATATAACCGGTAACAAACTCCTCGCAGAGCTTTCTGAGCTCTACTACGGAAATATCGGCAGAACTGCCGATGCCGGCTTTTTGTCTGGCCTTAAGCTCTGTAGGAAGTCCGTGGGTATCCCAGCCGGGAACATACGGTGACTTAAAGCCTGCCATATTTTTATAACGAACAATAAAGTCCTTTAAGATTTTATTTAGAGCGTGACCGAGGTGGATATCGCCGTTCGCGTAAGGAGGTCCGTCATGAAGCACAAACAGAGGCTTACCCTCGTTGAGCTCCATAAGTTTATCGTATATCTTCTCCTCCTCCCAATTTTTCAGCATTACGGGTTCGCTTTTAGGCAGACCCGCACGCATCGGAAAATCGGTCTTAGGCAGATTCAGGGTTGCGTTATAATCTTGGGACATTTTATAATCTCTCCAGTTTTATGTAGAATGATGTAATTATTCGGCAGAAACGTCGTAGTTATCGCCGAATTTAAGATGATTGAACTTGCTCTGACGCTTAACGGCAACCTTTGTGTCGTCAACCGGAGCTGCCTCTCTTACCTCCTGCTGAGGGATGACCTGTGTAGGCTGAGGCTCCTGGATAACCTGGGGTTCGGGCTGAACATCCTGTGCGGGAGCGTAGTCGATCTCATCGACAGGCTCTGTAGGATACTTTTGATCAAGCTCTTTCTTTGTGTTTTCAAGGTCAACAGATGTGGGAAGCTCGTCGATAGCCTTGATATGGCTTCTGTAAAGCTCAATAAGCTCGTTTCTGAGAGCTACCGCGTCAGCCTGAAGTGAAAGATAGTTTTCTTTTTCAATAGCAGTCATCTTGTTAGCTTCAACAGAAAGTGTCTGCGCCTTATCTTCGGCGTCACGAATGATCCTGCCCGCCTTTTCTCTTGCCTCTTTGATGCATGCGTCGCTCATCTTCTGTGAAGTAAGAAGAGCGTTTCTTACAGTTTCTTCGTCAGATCTGTACTCTTCAAGACGAGTAGCAAGTCTGTCGATTTTATGAACAAGATTTGTCTTTTCTTTTTTCAGCTGCTCAAAAGAAGCGATTACCTCATCGATAAACTCATCGACGTCCTCAGCTCTGTAACCTCCGCTGAGCGTCGCTTTTCTGAAGCTGACATTTTTGATCTCATCAATAGTTAACATTAATTACACTCCTTATCTGTAATGAATAATTGATATTCTTATACGGTGCTTTTTAGTTTCACCCATAACACCGTTAATTATATACTTTCCCTTTCCCCTAACCGTTACAGTGTCCCCCTCACAGACAGGTTTGCTGATATTGGTACATTCAAAAAAGTTAAGGGTAACATTTCCCGATAAAATCAGGTTTTTTGTTTTTTCTCTCGACAAGCCGGACACAGCCGCAACGATATTATCAAGCCTTAGTGAAGATACGACCGCAAATTTTTCTTCAACCCCTCTGCCCTTCGGCAATGAAGCAGTATCGGCATCAGTCACCTTTACTCCGGCTCTGCCTATTTTGGAAATCTGAGTTTTTATATAATCCGCGATCTCAGATTTTACAAAAACAACACATCTGCCATCTTCAACAAGTATATCACCTACGGTTTCTCGCTCGATACCAAGCGACATCAACGCGCCCAAAAAGTCGCGGTGATTAAGCTTGTCCGCCGGTCGGAATTTAAACTCCAAAGCGGAAATCGGGTATTCGGGATCATCTTCATAATAATCCAGACAAAGAACCTTTCGCTCGCTGTTTTCATATCCGCCGAAAAAACCGAAGGAATCAAACTTGATAGATTCAAGATATTGTTTTGCAAGCGCCTGTTCGGCTTCACTCAAAAAAGAGAAGAAATAAGGCTTTTGCCGTTTTTGCGCTAAATAGACAGCGTCGTCGAGTTTAGAAATAAACAGCTTATCTTTATCAGAAGTATACACCGCTGTTTTCAAGCTCGTCGAGCAGATCGTCACCTGTTAAGTCAACGTTGCTCGGAATAATGATATATGTGTTAGACGC
>CACYQK010000071.1:0-11514 GCA_902776495.1 uncultured Ruminococcus sp.
GCGCAGAAGAATACATGGGTTTAATGTCATTCATCAGCACCGCCCGCAAAAACGGGTTTGATTCTTATCACGCGGTTAAGATGGTTTTATCAGGTCAGATCAATCAGGTTTTTGGGATAGGGTGCTGAATAGTTACAAATTTTTTTTTATTTTATATTCAAAACGCGAAACGGCAGCCGAATTGACTGCCGTTTTTGATATTTTTAAAACTTATCAATCATCTCAGCTGCGTACTGTTGGATAAGCGTTGCGTCGGCTACGGTCACGATTCCGTCGCGGTTGGTGTCAGCTGCCGCAAGAGCGCTGCCCTCGAGGTCGATCAACTCAGCCGCTTGCTGCTGAACCAAAGTAGCGTCCGATACAGAGATAAGATCGTCGCCGTTGACGTCTCCGAGCTTTACGGTAGGCTCAATATATCCGGGATTCGGAGAAACCAAATAATAACCCAAATCATTCTTTGAGCCGTCCAGCCAATAGCCGTTAACTGTGAAGTCGATGATATCCTCGGTTTGATGACCGTTTCCGTCGCTTATAACGATTCCTTTTGTACCTGCGGGGATATTGAGCAGATACTTGTCATCTCCTGTCTTGGGATCTGTTCCCACTTTTTCCGCGCGTGTACCCGGCCACTCGCCGCAAAGCGCGTTGTCCTGAGCGTCAAATGCGTATACATAGACATTTTCAAAATCCAATGAGTTATAGAAATAGTACGCTGAACCCGGAGCAGGCGCGGTAGTCGGCCGGGTTTCGGGCGGATTGGTTGTCGGATCATCAATAATATAACCGTAAGGCGTAACGAGATAATAACCCATATCATTTTTTGTGCCGTCCATCCAGTACTCTGCGATGTTGAAGTCTGTGATATCCTCTGTCTGAGCGCCAATGCCGTTGTTTACAATAATACCGACAGCATTTACGGGAACGTGACAAAGGTATCTTTCCTCACCGAAATCGTTGACGCTTTTTTCGGTTATCTCGGTTCCCGGCCACTCGCCGCATAGCGCGTTGCCGTTTTGATCCCAAGCGTAAATATAGCCTTGCGACCACCAGAAATTATTTGTAACAAGTATTGATGTATCCCATTCGTAATCCACCTCGGTAGTCGGCTGAGTATCGGGCTCGGCTGTTGTCATTTCCTGCCCCTTGTACTCCTCGACCACATAATGACCCTGCGAGTCCTTTGTGCCGGGCAGCCAGTACGCGTCAAGATTCAAGGTCGTAATGTCCTCTGTCTGGCGTCCTTGGCCGTCGTTTATAATGATACCCGCTGTACCCTCGGGGACGTAGAACCTGTAAACCTGCCAGCCTGTGGCTTCGTCGACGCCATACATAGGCATAAGCGTTCCCGGCCACTCGCCGAAGGTCGGGTTGCCCTCATTGTCCCAGGCATAAAAGTAAACGCTGTCAAAATTCTGTGAGTTATAAAAACCGTACAGGCACGGCTGAGGCTGAGTAGGCACGCTTTCTGTGGGCTCTACTGTGGGAACGGGAATATACTGAGGATATCCCGTTACCTTATAATGACCCAGCTCGTTCTTTGTGCCGTCCATCCAGTAGCCGTCGTAGTGGCAAAAGTCGGTTATGTCCTCGGTCTGAGCGCCCGCGCCGTTGTTGACGATGATACCTGCCGCATTTTCGGGAACAGTGATGGTAAATATCCTCTCACCGTAATCGTTTGTTGATGTATTGGTGACCTTTGTTCCCGGCCATTCGCCGCAAAGCGCGCTGCCGTTTTCATCCCAAGCGTACATATAGGCAGTATACCAACCGAAATTATCGGTCAGGTCGATCGTACTCTTGCGCGGATACGGATCGGTGCCGGTATAGGGCTCGGTGGTTTCCAAGATATAATCATTGTGACTTACATAGTAATGACCGAGTTCGTCTGTTTCGCCGCTGAGATAGTATGTATCATAGCCTAAGTCGGTGACATCAACGGTCTGACGATAATAGCCGTCGTTCAGAACAAAACCCGCTGCGCCTTCAGGCAGATTGATAACATAGGCGGTTACGCAGCCCTGATGCGGGTTGATGGCTTCAAGCTGAACGCCCGGCCATTCACCGCAGAGCGCGTTGCCTTCGCTGTCCCAAGCGTACAACAAAACCTGGCCCCAGTTTTCGGTATCCTCAAAATACTTAGCGTTGTTGTACGACTCGGGCGGAAGCGCAGCGTTAGCCGCGATCGAGCACATACCGACAAGCAGTGCGACCGTGAGAATGACCGCCAATACTTTTTTCATAACACTCCTCCTCATTCTATATACTAATCTAATTTATATTATATCACAACTGACAGAAAAATCCATTAATAATATACACAAAACAAAACTATTATGTTGTTGAACATAACTAATTATTTGAACATATCATGCTTTGATTTTCTTTGAATTCAATATAAAAATGTGCATAATCGCCCTAAAATTCAAAATATTTTTCTAATTCCGAAAATTATTTATCAAAAACAGTGGAAAATCGAATAATAATGTGTTATAATATTAAGGAATATAAATTTTAGAATCAAAAAATCAAAGAATAAGGAGTTTTAAAATGGCTAAATTCAAACTACCCGAGCCTCTAAGATCTTGGAAGGTGATCGAAAGGCTTGAAGACGTTAACGGAAAAGCCGTCTACAAGGTTTCTAAAAAAGAGATCGACGGCAGTACCACAAACGCTGTTTTGACACAAATTACTTATCAGGGCGAAAACTACAACGACGAAAATATTGACTACCTGCTCAATGAATCCGACTTTATCCGGTCGATAATCGACATCGGCAGAGTCAGCAACTACTTGGACGTCGGTACCAACGAAAACGAAAGAAAGAAAGAATTTGACCTTTTCATCGTTACCGAGGATATCCCTTCGCTTGCCGAGGAGCTTCAAACCAAAAATATGGAAGAAGACGATATCGTAGACTTTGGTCTGCAGATGAGCGAGGTCCTTGAAAAGCTCGAGGAGAACAAAATATTCCACGGCAACATCAAGCCCGACAATATCTATGTCACTCCCGACGGCCGCTACAAGCTCGGCGGATTTATCGACGCAGAGAGCAAGGTCAACGACCTTACATATGTAGCTCCCGAGATACAGCGAAACGAAAAGGCGGACTATACGACCGATATCTATTCTACCGGTCTTTTGATGTACTCGTTGGCAAACGAAGGACAGCTCCCCTTTGAGGAATCCGACGTTACCCCCAAGGAAGCTATGGTAAAGCGCTTTGAGGGCGAGACCGTTCCCGCTCCGCAAAACGGAAGCGAAAAGCTAAAGAGCGTTATTATGATCGCCTGTCAGCCCGAAAACAAAAACCGCTGGAAAAATGCGGGCAACCTCAAAAACGCTCTTAACGCTATCCAAGCAGAAAACAAAGAGGACAAGGAAGCCAAAGAAAACGTTATCGTTCCCGAAACTACCGACTTTGAGGATAATGTTTTTGAACAGGATAACAAGGATGACGACGCGGACAAAGACGATAATAACGCTGCTGCAGTAGGCGCGGGTATCTTAGCAGGAGCCGCCGCTGTAGGCGCAGGTATAGCAGCCGCAAACGCCGCCGGTGATGACAACGCTCCCTCTGATATCGAACAGCTTGAAAAAGAGCTCGATAGCAAGAGCGATCCCGGCTTCGCAGACGACAACGACCAATATGAATCACTTAACAACGATAACTTTGATGTTCCCGCGGATAACGAGATAGACAACAGAGTTTTCGATAACTATCAGACAAAGGTGTTCAGCCTTAACGACGCTATCAAAAGCGGTGAAAAGGATTACGGCGATTACTTTGACGAGCCGGAACCCGAGCCCAAGAACGAGCCCGAAGCCTCCGAAGGAGTTCAGCAGCCGGGCGAATTTGAAGACTACACGGTATTTGACGACCACGACGATCCCGACGGTCAAAAGCCCAAAAAGAGCAAAAAAGGACTTATTATCGCGATCATTATCGGTATAGTCGTTTTGCTCGCGCTGTTGGGTACGTTTGCGTACTTTGCGGTCGAAAAAGGCTTGATACCAAATCCGTTTGAACAAACACAGACGACCTCCGCGACTGAAGAAACGACGGTTCAGCCCACGACTGACGCTAAAAAGCAGCAGCCCACCACCGCTCCCGCAACTACGGTCCCGACTACTACAAAGCCCACAGAGCCCGCTTTAAAATCTCTTATCAGGGTAGTAGGCGAGCCTCTTGAGACAGCTAAGCAGATGCTCGAGGCAGAAGGCTACAACGTAGTTATCGGCGAGTACTACTACGACGATTTCTATTATGAGGGCAATGTTATTTCTCAGTACCCCGAGGCTTATACCGAGGTAGAACCCGGCAGCACGATCACTCTTAACATCTCGCTCGGACCCGAGCAAAAGACGAGCTCAGAGACTTCGGAATCATCTGAAGATGAAGATGACGACGATAACGGCGATAACGGCGATTCAGGATATTCTTACAGCAACTCGAGTTATCTGAGCGAGGATACCGTTAAGAATATGAGCAGCTCAGAGGTCAACCTTGCGATCAACGAAATTTACGCAAGGCACGGAATGATCTTTACTAGCCCCGCGCTTGATTCTTACTTTAGATCACAGGATTGGTACGAACCGAAAATCCCTTATTCGGAATTTGATATGAGTGTATTAAACGATGTTGAGAAAGCAAACTTTAACCTCCTGTTACAGTACAGATAATTCCGGAGTTTCAAGATGAAAGAAAAGGTATTAAAGCTGATTAAAAGTAAATCCCTATTCGCTATTTTGCTGAATATCGTGTTTATGGCGATCTGCGTGGGATTGACTTCATTTTCTTATGTTGACGTCAGCGACTATAACAATTCAATATTGATATGTAATCAGCATTTTTACTACAGCAGCTCAATAAACTACATTATGGCTGCTATCATAGGTACTATCCAGTATGTGTTCACTGACTTCAACTGCTTTGTACTGGTCGAGATACTGCTTTCATTTATGGCTTTTTCAAGCTTTACATTTGTCTTTTTAGACAAGTACAACTCGCGCAAGGCTGTTATCTTCTCTATCGTTATCAATATTGTTTTTACACTGAACCATTACTCATATATCAACAGCACAAAAACCGCTGCTTTGCTGCTTACCGCAGGATTTTTGCTGGTGCTCAACGCTATACGCAACAAGCGTTACAGCTTTTCGTGCTGGCTCGGAGTACTCGAGATCATCCTCGGTTCGTTCTTTAATATCGTATACTTCTTTGTGGCGCTCGGATTTGCTATCGCGTTCTTCTTTGGCGATATGATCGCAAAAAGGAAGTACAGGCTTGATTTTCAAAAGCTGTTTTGGTATTTCAGACCGTTTTTGCTTATGTTTTTGCTCATTGCGGTTTTGGGCGTAGGACTCAGCCAGTTCTCGTACACCGTCAATCACGCTACGCCCGAAGGCAAGAATTATTACGATTATTCGATGTATACAAACTCGATCGACACCCTACCCTACCCCGACTACGATGAAAACGCCGAGGAGTTCGCAAAGGTCGGAATCGACAACGACAGCGAATATGAGCTTCTAAAAGCCGGCTATTACGATGACAGCAAGATGCTCAACAACAACGCGTTAAAGCTTGTGAGCGAACTGCAAAAGAAGGAAAACTCAAAAACGATCCTTTACGCCGTGACCGAGGTATTTACCGATCTGGCAAATTACGTCGTCACGCTGAGCACACGACTGATAGTGATGCTCGTATATATTGGTATCTCGATAGTGTTCATTCTGTATCACAAAAACAGGTTTTCTTTCTTCCCGCTGTTTTATCTGCTCTCGGGATTTGCCGCGAGCGTTGTGCTGAGGTACCTTTACAACGGCGCGGAGTATCTTACATACGGTATCTGGCTTATGATGATCGTGCTGCTTATCAACTCGTTCAACTTTGAGGTCGAACGAAGCGATAAGCCGAGCTCGAAGCTGAGGATGAACAACGGATACTTTATTATGTCTATCGCCGTGATTTTGGCGCTTACCGCAAGCTACGCGACGCTCTATACAATACACAAGCCCGAGGATAAAAGCGACGACGTGCCGCAGCACCTGATTTCGGAAATCAGCAGAAATCCCGATTATTACTATGTTATGGACACGCAGACCCAAAAGGAGTTCTTAAAATACACAGAGAACTATCTGCATCCGCTCTGGGGCTTTAGAGAGGGTTATCTTGAAAACCTCGACAGCTTTGGGTATTTCCATAACTACGAGCTTTTGCGCAAGCGTAATCTGCCCGATAATATCTATGAGGCTGTGCTGAAAAACCGAAAGATTCAGGTTATAGATAAAAACATCACCTTTAAAAAGGAAAAGTATTTTACGATAAATTATGTTCAGGCACCTCAAACCGCGATATATAATCAAGTCGAGGATCTCGACGATTATAAGTTCTATGAAGTAGAGATAAACTAAAAAATATACACTTAATAACGCCGCAGCGAAATAAATCGCTGCGGCGCTTTTGTTAGACATAATTTTTAAAAAGTATATGATAAATCATCACCATAGTTACTTTTTAAATCTTTCTATTCTGTTCGTAGAGTATTTTTGGATCGCCGTAGCATCGAGGATATCGACAACATTATCTCCGTTAACGTCCGCCGAGTAATTCATATTATTGTCAAACTCAGCTTTACCAACAGCGTTTTTCTGGATTTCGGACGAATCCAATATATCTATCGATTTATCGCCGTTTACATCGCCGACCTTTATGTTTTCTATATTTTCCAATATTACAAACCTGAAGCCGTTTTCATTTGCGTATCTTTGAGCATCGCTCCCCTCTGAGCCGTATATCACAACGCCGTCCGTTTTTTTGTTGTATATATTATAACCAAACGCCTTTGCTTCAAGTTTTGTATTACTGCCGGATATTAAAATACATTTTAAGCTTTTACAGTCTGTAAATGCATCTGCTCCTATTAAATCAACGCTTGCGGGAATGGTTACACATGACAAGCCGCAATTACTAAAAGAATGATGGTTTATTGTAGTAACGCCTTCCGGGATAGTAATATTGGTCAGACCCGGAGCAACAAAAGCGGAACAATAATTATCGGACGTTCCTATACTTGTCACAGTATCGGGAATAACAGTATTTTGGCATCCGAATATCAGTTGATTTGAATCGGTTTTTATGATCGCGTTGCAGTTATCCCTGCTGTCATAATAGGGATTATCGGGAGAAACAGTAATGCTTTCAATATTATTGCAGCCGGTAAACGAATCGTCTCCCACATAGGTCACTCCGCTTTGAATAACGATCGATTTAATATCGTTTCTGTATTTTGCCCACGGCGGACCCATATAGTCATTAAAATAACTTTGCATCCTGCCGTTTCCGTAGATCGTCAGGGTTCCGTTATCCTCTAACACCCAAGTACAATCGCCTGTTATACCTGTTGCTTATACCTGTTGCTATAGCGTCGGGATAAGCTGAGTTACTGAGCAGTGTATGAACAGTTTTTCCCGCGCAGGAAGTAAATCCTATCGCATACCTGTAACGAAACGGCAAAAGCGTCTTTTTGGGCTGTTGTGAAGGCACATTAAGTGCTTTTTCTATCCAACTTTCGGGAAATTCAATGTTCTTGATATTATCAAAACTTAATTTCTTCACGCTTGATCACCTCCGTATATTGATTTTAAGATTTTTCTTCCTTGCTTTAAAAGAGTTTTTACGGTATTCTCTTTTATCCCGAGAATTTTGGCAATTTCCTTGACTTTATATTTTTCACAGTAGTGCAAATACAAAACTTCGCGGTACTTATGGGGAGTTTTCATCAACGCCCATGAAATATCAATGTTATCCTCGGGAAGGCTGACCGCTTCCCGCTTCACACTTTCGAGCGAGATCGTCCGCCTGTTGTCCCTGATATAGTTTTTACACTCGTTTACTGCAACACGGATAAGCCAAGCTTTAAGATGATTTTCATCGCTGAATTCGGGGGATTTAGTGTACAGCTTTATAAATACATTTTGGAAACAGTCGTCAGCGTCGGCATAGTTTTGCAGGCGCATCAAACACACGCTTGCCACCGTTTGGGCATACTTATGCACAACCTGTTCAAACGATAGTCCGCCAAACATCTTTGCTGCCATAGCTGCCGTAAATCCTCCCCTCTATTAATAACACACCTCAGAACGCGTTTTGGTTTTAAAATTTGAAAAAAACTTCTTATTTATTACTTTAGCCTATTAGTTCCGCTATGTCAAACTCCATTATAACAAGCAAAAGCTCCCCTATACGGAGAGCCTTAAATACTTATTTCATATTTTTTTACTGCAATTCTTATATCCTCGGGCAAGTCTGCCTTGAGGGTTATTTTTTTGCCTGTTACCGGGTGGGTGAATTCTACTGTTCCGCAGTGGAGCGCTTGACGGTCGATATATTCCCTCTTGCCGCCGTAAAGGTCGTCGCCTACAAGCGGATGACCGAGACTGCTCATATGACAGCGTATCTGGTGCGTCTTGCCTGTCTCGAGGTTGAGGCTTAAAAACGATGCGCTATCGTTGTATTTTATCGGCTTATAATGGGTTATGGCCGGTGTGCCTTCATCTAAAACGTGCCTGACGATTTTTGAATCTTCAAGCAAGCCGATGGGTTTTATTACGCTCCCGCTCTCATATATTTTTCCGTGGACAAGGGCAAAGTAGGTTTTGCTGACGCTGCCCTTCAACCTGTTGATAGTGAACTTATCCTTTGCGATGAGCACTATCCCGGAGGTATCGCGGTCAAGGCGGTTGTGAACGCGGAAAACGTAGCACTCTCCCCTTTGCCGCATATGGAAGGTCACGATATTAGCGAGCGTGTCGGTTTGATGCTGCTTTACCGGGTGCACCGGCATAAACGGCGGCTTGTTGACGGCGAGGATGAATTCGTCCTCAAAAACGATATCGAGCTCGCCCTCAACGCTTTCGATAAACTCGGACTCCTCCTCGGGAAGGCTGATGATTACAGTGCTGCCGGCTTTAACAGGATCGACCGCGCGGAGCAGCTCCCCGTCCATCATTATACCGTCGGGGGTGTTTTTGAGCTTTGTTATAAGGCGGGTAGATATGCCGTGGACTTGCTTTAGGTATCGCTTTGCCTGCATTCCGTCGTATTCGGTTTTGACTGTAAAATGCAACTGCTCAGACATTTATAATTCTCCAAACGAAAAATACAATTACAAGCTGGATCAGTATTATAATCGGTATACCTAACATAAACTTTAAATGGCGGGTCTTGTGCCTGATGATGAGCATCGTGATGAGCATTGCGACGCTGCCGCCCAAAACGGCGAGCGTCATCAATGTGAACTCGCTGATCCTGCGCTTGTGTTTGATTGCGCGGAGCTTGTCGGACACGGTAAAAACGACCGCCAAGATATTGATTATAATGAGATAAAAGAATAATAAATACATAATTACGAGGATGATAAAGTGAAGATTAAACGATTTTTCCCGATAGTCTTGTGCGCGCTTATGCTTGTTTTCGCGGTCTCCGCCGCGAGTGTATTCGGTAAAAGCCAAAAAGGCGATAAAGCCGAACCCGAACAAAAAACGGAAACCATTGCCAAAGCCCGTGAGCAGCAGGAAGAAATGCGCGGGCTCTGGGTGACATATATGGAGCTCGATATGGAAAACGAGGCGGACAAAAGCGAAGCCGGATTCAGAAAGAAATTTGAAAATATCGCCTCGACCGCCGAAAAACAGAAATTTAACACTATTATCGCGCAGGTACGCCCGTTTTGTGATGCGCTGTATGAGTCAAAATACTTTCCGCACTCACATATCCTGAGCGGAAAACAGGGAGTCAGCCCCGGTTATGACGCGCTGAAAATTATGTGCGAGATCTGCAAAAAGCACAAGTTGAAAATCCACGCATGGATAAACCCCTACCGCGTCGCGCTCAACGAATCGCCGCCCAAGCTCGCGGAGAATAACCCGTATTATAACGATGAGCCGCTATGCATCGAGGCGGATAACTGGATAATCCTCGACCCCTCATGCGAGGACGCGCGGGAGCTTATCATAAACGGAATCATAGAGATAACCGAGAACTATGACGTTGACGGCATACAGTTTGACGATTACTTTTACCCTGCCGATATTGGCAATTTGGACGACGAGCAATATCAAAACTACCTCGAAAATACAAAAAGCAAAAGTCAGCTGAGCCTTGAAGAATGGCGCAAAAATAATGTAAATATGCTGATCGCCGAGGCGTATATGACGATTCACGCGAAGAATAAAAACATCGAGTTCGGGATTTCTCCGCAGGGGAATTTGAAAAATAACGAAAAACTCGCGGCAGATGTGGTAAGCTGGTGCGGTGCACGCGGATATATCGACTACATCTGTCCCCAGATTTATTTCAGCCCCAATAACCCTAAGCTCGGCTTTGAGGAGTCGCTTGATGAATGGACTTCGCTCGAATTCGCCGAGGGCGTTAAGCTCTATGTCGGGCTTGCGGGGTATAAGGCGAACACCGAGAGCGACGAAGGCACTTGGCTCGAAGCGGATGATATACTTTCAAAGGAATACCGACTCGCAAAAGCCGATAAAAAGGTGAGCGGAGTTATGCTCTACAGCTACGCGAGCCTTGTTGATAAAGACAAAATCAAAGAGATCAATAACCTTGTAGAATCATTTAGCTAACTCTCCAATACAGCGATACCGTCAAATTAAGGTGCATCGTAGGGGCGGGCCCGCGTGTCCGCCCGCAAGTACAGACGTTTATTCGCGCAAAAAGACCTGATAGAATACCATACTTTGGGTTGAACGCCATCGGGAGCACACATGGGTGCTCCCCTACAATGTCAAGGAAATATATGCGGTTATTTCTTAAGTTAACAACATTCACCTATGCAGCAGTCGTCGCCTACTTCAACAAGCGTTACACTCTTGATCTCTCCGCAGAGAGAATCATCGGTTGAATAGACGTGAACGGGCGTGTAGTTTTTGGTGTAGCCCTCAAGATAGCCGTGCCGCAGCCGCTCAAAAAGCACCTCTTCGGTCTTGCCAAGCTGGGAGTTAAGAAAGTCATTTCTCGATTTTTCTACGAGCTCACCCATCAGCTTTGCCCTCTTTTCTTTATCCTGCGGGCTGACCTGGTTTTGCGCCTTGTCCGCGACCGTTCCCCTGCGCTGAGAGTACGGGAAAACATGGACTTTGGCAAAGCCTACGCTCTTTACGAATTTCATCGACTCTGCAAAATCCTCCTCGCTCTCACCCGCAAAGCCGACCATAACATCGGTAGTGAAGGACGGGTTATCAAAGGCTGCTTTTAAGCGGTCGACTATCTCCATATACTCTTTACTGTTATAGTGCCTGTTCATCGCCTTTAATGTCTTGTCGCAGCCGCTTTGGAGCGACAGGTGGAACTGCGGGCAAAATTTATCAAATGAAGCAAGGCGTTTTATGAGCTCATCACTCATCTGCTCGGGCTCAAAGGAGCCGAGGCGAACGCGCTCTATACTTTCAACATCGCAAGCCGCTTCTACAGCGTCGGCAAGATCAAAATCCTCATTC
>CACYQK010000072.1:0-9958 GCA_902776495.1 uncultured Ruminococcus sp.
GCAAGCGCAAATATGATGTTGCTCTTGATGGTGCGCATTGTCGCGCGGGCAATCTTTACCGCCGCGGGCAGTTGCTTTAGGTTGCCTGACGAGAGCACAATATCGCTTGATTCTATCGCTGCCTCGCTGCCGAGCCCCATAGCCGCTCCGCAGTCGCTCGCCGCCAGCACGGGCGCGTCGTTTATTCCGTCGCCGACAAAGCATACCGTGTGGCCTTCCGACTTTAGCTCCGCGACTTTTTCGGGCTTTTGGTCGGGAAGAAGCTCGGAATAATATCTGTCGATACCTATCCGCTTCGCGATTTTATGCGCGGCGGATTTTTTGTCGCCCGTGAGCATAACAGTCTTTTGAACGCCGAGCTTTTTGAGCTGAGAAATGACGCTCTTCGATTCCTCTCTGACCGTGTCGCTGAGCTCGATCGCTCCGATGAACTCGTTGTCATAGACGAGGTATACGGCGGGCCTTTCTTTAAGCTCCTCTGGAACGGGCTCGCTTAAAAGCCGGCCGTTTCCGCAGGCGATGATTTTGTTTTTGTATGTAGCCGAGGTACCGCGACCCGCGACCTCTTTGTAATCGCTGAGTCCTTTTGCCTTTGTTTTGGCGCTGTCCTTGATAGCCATAGCGATCGGGTGAACGGAGTATTTTTCGCAGGCTGCCGCGAGGGATAAAACCTCGTCCTCGCCGTAGTTGCCGTATGTGTATATTTTGCTGACGGAAAGGTCGCCCTTTGTAAGCGTACCCGTTTTGTCAAAGGCAAAAACATCTGCCTTGGCGAGAGCTTCAAGGTAGTTGCCGCCCTTGATAAGCACGCCGTTTTTGGAAGCCGCGCCGATTCCCGAATAGTAGGAGAGCGGAACCGAGATAACGATCGCGCACGGGCAGGAGGCGACAAGCACTACGAGCGCGTTATAGACCCACTGCGAAAAGCTTCCGAAGCCAAACAGGGGAGGGAGGATCGCGATCAGCAGCGCGATACCGATAACAACGGGGGTATAGACCGCGGCAAAGCGCGAGATGAACTTTTCCTGATTGCCCTTGTTCGCCGCCGATTCTTCGACCATTTTGAGGATACGCGAGGCGGTGCTTTCGGATGCCTCTTTGGTGGTTTCTATCGTGAGCAGTCCGTCGCCGTTGATCGAGCCGCTGAGCACTTCGCTGAACTCCGCAACGCTCTGCGGCACGCTCTCGCCAGTCAGGGCAGAGGTGTCGATCGTTGAATTGCCGTCGATAATTATGCCGTCAAGCGGAATCCGCTCGTAAGGGCGGACACGGATGATTGAGCCCGTCTTGACTTCCTCTGCGGGGACTTCCGTTTCGATTCCGTCGGCGTAAAGCGTGGCGGTGTCGGGTCTGATCTTGCTGAGTTTTTCAATGCTCCTGCGAGACTTGTCGACCGCGTAGTCCTCGATAAGCTCGCCTATGGTGAACAGCAGCGTTACCATCGCGCCCTCGACATATTCGCCGAGGATAAAGGCGGCGATGACCGCTACCATCATCAAAACAGTCTCTTCTATCCTGAATTTGAACAGGTTTTTTATGCCCTTTACGAACACCTTCCAGCCCGCCAAGAGAGTAGCCGCGGCGCTCAGCCCAAGCACGAGGTAATCCGCGAACGGGGCGTCGATAAAGAGCTCGATGATAAGCGCCGTGATGCCTAAAACAATGCCGACAGCAAGCAAAACCTTTTCGATTTTTCGGGATTTATCTTCGTCATTCGGCTTTTTTGCTTTGTCATAAACGACTACGCCTTCTTCAAGGTCGTCGCAGATCTGCTGTATCTCGGGCAGGGGATTTTCTTTTTCGCTCTCAAAGTTGAGTGATTTTGTCGCAAAGTTCAGGCTGACGTTTTCAAAATCCTCTGTCTCGGCGATCTTCTGCTCGATTTTTTGGGCGCAGTGGGCGCAGTCGAGGTTTTCGATAGTGTATGTGTACTTCATAATATCACTCCAAAACGTGGTCGAGTCCCATCTCGATTATCTTTTTGACGTGGTCATCGTCGAGGGAGTAGTAGATCTGCTTGCCGTCGCGGCGGGCGCGGGCGAGCTTGTTGTCGCGCAATATCCTCAGCTGGTGAGAGATTGTGCTCTGATCCATCCCGAGCTCCTCGGCGATGCTCTGCACGTTCTTTTCGCCCTCGGACAGCGCGTGCATTATCCTCAGCCGCGTTGAGTCGCCGAAGACCTTGAACAGGTCGGCAAGGTCATACAAAACCTCGCTGTCGGGGAGATTCAATTTTTTATCCATAATATCATCCTTAACATTAAACGATTGAACATATGAAAAGATATTCATATGTTAATTTGAGTATAGCATACGGAAAAAGGATTGTCAATAGGAATTTTGATTATTTAAAAATGTAGGGGCGGTCATTGACCGCCCGCGGAAAACTGCAAAGTTTGTTTTGATCCCGCGGGCGAGCAATGCTCGCCCCTACGAATTATCAATTTTTTTGTGTAAACACACGTTGGCTCTCGCGGGCGGACACATGGCGATTCCCCTGTCAGGGCAATGTCGTCAACTTAAGGTTTTTCGTAGGGGCGGACCCATGTGTCCGCCCGCGAGAACCAGACGAATGTTCACGCAGAAAGACTGGATAGGACAAGGGAAATGTCACGAAGTGACAAAAGGTTTGCCGACGTGCTAAGGTTGCCGACGTGCTAAGGTCCGCCCCTACAATAGGCAAGAAAAACAAGGAGAAAACGGCGAGGACGCCCCCTCAGTCATTTTGCAGGCAAAATGAAAGCTCCCCCGTAACAAGTAACGGAGGAGCCTTTAAATGCTGTTATTTATTTAAGCGCTTCTATCGCGGCTTCGATAAGTCCGATCTTCTCGCGCTCTTTTTCCGCCTGAGCCCTTACCTTGTCGACTACAGCGGCGGGAGCCTTTGATACAAAGCCCTGGTTTTTGAGCTTGCCTTCGCTTTGAGCGAGGCGCTTCTTGACCTGGTCGAGCTCCTTGTTGAGCCTTTGAAGCTCTGCTTCCTTGTCAACCAGCTCATCGAGCGGGATGTAGATCTTCGCGTCGGCGGTGACTACCGTTACCGCGTCCTCGATGTCGAACGAATCGGCGACCTCTACCTCGCTTGCGGAGGCGAGCTTTATGATAAACGCGCTGCCGGTCTTAAAAGTATTTTCAAACTTTGTCGCGATATAAACCTTTGCCTTGCGCGACGGCGGAACGTTCATCTCACTGCGGCGGTTACGGATAGCGCGGATGGCTTCCATAACGCGGAGCATCTCGGTCTCTTCCTCGGGGAAGTCAAACTCGGGCTTGTAGGTCGGATATTCGCTGAGCATTATCGTCTCGCCCTCGTGGGGGATGGTCTGCCAGATCTGCTCGGTTATGTACGGCATAAACGGGTGGAGCAGTCTGAGGATCTGATCGAGCACATACAACAGTACCTGCTCGGCAGACAAAAAGCTTTCTTCGCCGTCGAAGAACAACCTCGCCTTGACGAATTCGATATACCAGTCGCAGTAGCAGTCCCAAATGAACTCATAGACCTTTTGTACCGCGATACCGAGCTCGAATTTTTCGAGATTCTCGTTGACCTCTTTTGCCACATAGTTGAGCAGTGAGAGTATCCACTTGTCCTCGGTGTGGAGCACTTCGGGAAGCTCGTTTTTGACCTCGTGGTCGTCGATGTTCATATGAACAAAGCGCGAGGCGTTCCAGAGCTTGTTCGCGAAGTTCGAGCAAGCCTCGATCTTCTTCTCTGAGTAGCGGATATCGTTTCCGGGAGAGTTTCCGGTTACGAGCATAAGCCTGAGCGCGTCCGCGCCGTGCTTTTCGATGACCTCGAGCGGGTCAACGCCGTTGCCGAGTGACTTTGACATCTTTCTGCCGAGCTCATCGCGGACGATTCCGTGGATAAATACGGTGTCAAACGGAACCTCTCCGGTGTGTTCAAGGGCGGAGAATACCATTCTCGCGACCCAGAAGAAGATGATATCGTAACCAGTAACAAGTGTGTTTGTGGGATAGAAATATTTAAAATCGTCGGTTTCATTCGGCCAGCCGAGAGTTGAGAACGGCCAGAGCGCAGAGCTGAACCAGGTGTCGAGAGTGTCCTCGTCCTGAGTCAAGTGTGTGCAGCCGCACTTGGGGCATTTTTCGGGAGTTTCCTTGGCGACAACTACCTCGCCGCATTCCTCGCAGTAGTACGCGGGGATCCTGTGACCCCACCAGAGCTGGCGAGAGATACACCAGTCCTTGATGTTCTCCATCCAGTTGAAATATATCTTTTCAAAACGCTCGGGAACAAACTTTGTGTCCTTGTCCTTGACCGCCTTGATAGCGGGCTTGGCGAGCGGTTCCATCCTTACGAACCACTGTTTTGATACCATCGGCTCGATGGTGGTGTGGCAGCGGTAGCAGGTGCCTACATCGTGGGTGTGTGGCTTTACCTCTTTGAGCTGACCGAGCGCGGTAAGGTCTTCGACGATAGCCTTCCTCGCGTCCATAGTCGCCATACCTGCGTACTTGCCGCAGTCGAGCACCTCGGGCTCGTTTTCGGCGAGGTTGCCCTTTGCCTTTAGCTCCTCGTAAGCCTTAACGTCTTCGGCGCCGGTCATAAAGCCGTCATAGGTGAATACGCGGACGATCGGGAGCTTGCAGCGCTGACCTACCTCGTAGTCGTTCGGGTCGTGGGCGGGGGTGATCTTTACAACGCCCGTGCCCTTTTCCATATCGGCGTGCTCATCGCACACGATCGGAATGACCTTGTCGAGCAGCGGCAGGATAACGTGGCAGCCGTGCAGGTGCTTATATCTTTCGTCGTCCTTATTTATCGCAACGGCGGTATCGCCGAGCATCGTCTCGGGTCTGGTGGTGGCGATCTCCAAAAACTCGCCTGTCTCCTGAACCTTGTAGAGGATATGCCAAAAATGGCCCTGCTGTTCCTCGTACTCGACCTCCGCGTCGGAGATAGAGGTGTTGCAGTGCGGGCACCAGTTTACCATACGGTTTCCGCGGTAGATCTTGCCCTCGTTGTAGAGCTTTACAAAAACCTCTTTTACCGCGTCCGAGCAGCCCTCGTCCATTGTAAAGCGCTCGCGGCTCCAGTCGCAGCTTACGCCCAGCTTGCGCAGCTGAGTTGTGATCCTTCCGCCGTATTCGCGCTTCCAGTCCCACGCGCGCTCAAGGAATTTCTCACGCCCCAAATCGTCCTTTGAAACGCCTTCCTTGCGCATAGCCTCAACGATCTTCGCCTCGGTGGCGATAGACGCGTGGTCGGTTCCGGGCAGCCAAAGCGCGGAATAACCCGACATCCTCCTCCAGCGGATAAGGATATCCTGCAGAGTCTCGTCAAGCGCGTGACCGATGTGCAGCTGGCCTGTAATGTTCGGCGGCGGCATTACTATAGTATAGGGCTTTTTGTCAGGGTCAGCCTCCGCGTGAAAGTAGTTACCTTCTATCCAGAAGTCGTAGATCTTATCCTCAAATTCAGAGGGCTTGTAATTCTTAGCAAGCTCCTTTGCCATAAAATCACTCCTTAATTACATATACCCTAATATTATCGCACCGAAACGCGAGTTTGTCAATACAGAATTGAGCATAAAACAAGGGCTAAAGGTGTTTTTACCCTTAACCCTTGCATAATTATTTTGTTTGCGGTTTATCTCCATTTTCTCGGATATTCGTATCCGCCGGTGATCTTATAGGGGCATGAGTCTTCGTTGAGCGAGCCGTCGGACTTCAAAACGCCGATTTCCTTCAGTGCTTCAATCGTGTTTTTATAGTCCGAGTAAACGCATGCTTCCTCGGGCGAGTCGTCGTTGGACACCAAGGCAATGAAAGTATTGAGCAGCGATTCGTTTTTCGTGCTTTTGGGCTCGTCGAATTTTATCGCGATCTTGTAGTCAGGTTTTTCGGTGCGGTTCTCTTTGCCGAACTCCTTAACGTCCGCGCGATAAGCCTCCATCAATTTTTCCCTGTCCGCTTTAACTTTATCGGGATCGACGTTCTGGTTTTCGGAAATATGGATAGTTTCATTTTCGCTCCAGTATCCGCCGGAGGACTCTTCCCTGTATGTGTTTTCAAATTCAATAACGTGCATATCATTGATCGAGTCGATGTCGTTGTTCATAAGCGCGCTATAGTTGATGAAGTATGTGTCGGATTTGGTTAGTGTTTTGGTATAGTCTGTGTCCAAGTTTATGTAATTTGAGATAAAAAGCCCGCCGACAGAAAATCTATCGTAGTACCTGTAAACAAGCTTGCCGTTGTTCAGCCTGTATGCAACGCAATAACCTTCGTCAAAATATTCGGACGAAACGTTGCTGATAAAAAGATTTGACCAGACTGAGCCGAATCTTTCATGGGAATCGATATCGGTTTTTTCCAATATTGTTCTGTGATAGTCAACAATCGATGAGATGTTGCCATTGTCGTTGTAATCATCGGACGCCATATTTGCGATCTCAAAGTCGGACTTTGTCTTTATAAAGCAACAGTCACCGAGGTCCACCAGACCCGCGCTCTCGATGTTCTCCTCGTTGGGAACGTACCGGTTGTAGCCGAGGGGATCGAAGTTGCAGAAAGCCACAAGCAAGAACACCAAAGCGACCGTAGAAGCGAAGGGGATGGCGGATTTGACGAGATTTGAAAATCCCCTGTGCATGATCAGATGTGTGATTATATATGTGGGTATGCTGCCGAGTATGAAGCCGAAAATAAAGCCGAGATATCCGTAGGAGAAAACGTTGATCGAGCCGAAAAGTGTACCTAGGAACATACCTGATATAAATGAAACCAGAAGCTTTACGATATGGCAGGGCAAATAGAAAGCGAACGAGGTCTGAGCGCACTCCGCGCGCCTTTTCTTAACGAGCAGGATCCCGAGGAAAAGACAGGCGGCGGTAAAAAGTATCCAGTAGATGATATTCGCTCCGCCGTAAGCCGAAAGAGGAGAAAGCGCCTTCATAATGAATGTTGAATTATACTGATTTGTCGACATACCGGTAAAGAACGACCTGATCGTGGCTTTGATAAAAAGTGTGGCGACCGGATAGGCGAAGTTTATCGCGATGAATGACAGTACGGTATTGAGCGTTGTGCCGCAGCAAACCGCCAGCAGTCCGTAGAATGATATACAGGCGATCGCGCCGATCAGCAGCTTTACGTAAAACATTGCAACATGAGCGTTTACCGGCACACCGAAGCATACCGAAATCAATGAGATCATACCAAAGAAAAACAATGCGGGTATTATCGAAAGCAAGTAAGCCGAAACGGTTTTTGAAATGTAAAACGTGCGGCGGCTTATCGGCATTGAACCGTAAAGATCCGCTTTGCGCTTGTTGTGAAGATAAGAATAAATGCGGATCGTGTATACAATAGTAAATACGGCGTTTAGGAAAAAGACAAGGTAAGCGGCGACGTACTGGAATGCCGTTATCGAGTTCTTAAACTTCTCGTAGTCAAATTCATCGCTGCTTCCGTTAGATAATCCGCTCATTATACATAGTGTCAGGACGATCGTGAGAAAAGCTCCGGCCAGCAGAGAGAACACAAAGAGTGTTCTGGTACAGCTTTTAAGTTCCCATTTGAACAGGGCAAAGCCGCTTTTGAATTTTTCTTTAAAGGATACTGTTTGTGTCATAACCGGCAGCCCCCATTTCACAAATAAATATTTCTTCCAGCGTCAGCGGCATTGCCGAGACATACGCGGGATCAAGCGCGTTTATCTTCGGCATAAATTCTTCCTCGGTGCCGCGGATGGTCACGTTGAACACGTTGCCGTTTTTCCATACATTGACAACGTCGATACCCTCAAACAAATTCGGCACGTTGGGGATCTGATTGAACGCTATCTGCACCTTTCTGAATTCAAGCCTGAGCGAGTCTATGTCGCGCTCCATAACAACCTTGCCGCGGTGCATAAGGCAAACCCTGTCGCACAGGTCCTCAAGCTCGCGCAGGTTGTGCGAAGCGATGATGACCGTCATTTTGTGCTCAAGAACATGCTCTATCAAAATCTTTTTGAGCAGGTGCCTTATAACCGGGTCGAGCCCGTCGAAGATCTCGTCGAGGAAAAGGTAATCCGGACAGGTCGAAAGCGCCAGGATAAGCGCCGCCTGACGCTGCATACCCTTTGACATATTGAGTATCCTGACGTTGCGGTCGATCGGGAATACAGAGCAGTATTTTTCGTACTGATTTTCGCTCCAGTTCGGGTAGACATCGCGCAGCAGGCTCGCGGTGTTTTCAACCGTGCTGTCGTTGTAAAAGTACGGGAAGTCGGGGATAAAGTAACATTTGCCTTTGGCGGCGGGGTTGTCAAACAGTTTTTCACCGTCGAGCAATATTTCTCCGCCGTCGGGCGCGAATACTCCCGATAGCATACGCAATAGCGTTGATTTTCCGCTTCCGTTGCTGCCTACAAGACCCAAAACGGTCCCGGACGCTATATCAAGGGTCATACCGTCAACGGCAACGACCTTATCAAAGCGTTTGGTAAGTTGTTTGATTTTGATCAAGGCGCTAAACCTCCTTAATATATTTCAGATTTGTGTTTATAAAGCGTTATTTGTTTTTGAACTGTTCTTCTACGATTTCGATCAGCCGGCTTTTTTCTGCGCCGAAGGTCGCGGCGTTTTTTGCCGCTGTGCTGAATTCCTTTAACACAACAAGCCTTTGGGCGGAGTGCTCGTCGAGCTTGTCGGTGAGGAAGCTGCCCCTGCCGACAGACGAGAAGATGTATCCGTCTTGTTCAAGCTCTCTGTATGCCTTTGCGGCGGTGTTGGGGTTGATACCGAGTTCAGCGGCGATGACCCGTACCGGCGGAAGCTTGTCGCCGGGCTTTATCACACCCGCCGAAGCGAGCTTTATAACATTGTAGTAGAGTTGTTCGTAAATCGGGATCCGTGCCGAAAAATCGATTTGAAACATAGTTTCCCCTCCGTTTGTCCGTTGAAATCAAAACAACGCCGCACTACGGTCGCTCTTAACTTGATATGAGGTAATTGTATTAGTTAATGTAGTACGATTTAATAGTAATACAAATCAATAGATATGTCAAGAAGTTTTTAAAAAATAATGGGGCGTGCATTGCACGCCCGCAGTATCGGGAATAATGATGTTTTTATCCTCGGGCAAGCAATGCTCGCCCTTACTTTGTTACTTTATCCAACGCCTTATTGACAGGCACCGCCAGCAGTGACGCGATGACGCATTTTCCGAGGTCGATCAGTATGAATACAGAGGTGAGCGTCACGACAGCGCTCAGCAGATCGACTTGGACATACAGCATATACATAGCGATCCCGGGGATATATATGCAGGGGATGCCCGCGGCGACCGAGGCGGTTATGTACCTCACAAACGGATTTTTGATTTTCAGCTTTCTATTTAAAAGGCTCACAAAAAACGCGGCAAAGATAAACCCGATTATAAACCCGCCGGTCGGGGAGAGTATTGCGCCGATCCCGCTTCTTCCGCCGGAAAACACAGGCAGCCCGACGATGCCGAGCAGAGTGTACAGCAGCTGGGCGATAAGCGCGTATACGGGTTTTAGAATGAGCGCGATAAGTACGACGACGAGCACCTGAAGCGTAAACGGCACGGGTATCGGCAGAGGGATAGCCAGCGGAGAGAGCACGCACAAAAGCGCCGTGCAAACCGCGATCTGCGCCATAGCGAGCGTTGTGAGCTTTAGTTTTGAATTGTTTTTGTTTTTCATATTGTCAACTCCAAAAAATCATTCTGTTGACATTATACCACCGAGCGGCAGCATTGTCAACTGCTAAAACGTATTTAGTTGACAACTTTCGGAGCTTTACCGTCAGAGCAATGTAGTCTACAAAAGTTAACAGTTCCAAATCATTGTAGGGGAGCACCCATGTGAAATTCCCCTGACAGGGCAATGTCGTCAACTTAAGAAATAATCGCATACTTTTCCTTGCCATTGTAGGGGAGCACCCGCGTGTGCTCCCGAGGGCGTTCAATCATACTTTGA
>CACYQK010000073.1:0-7820 GCA_902776495.1 uncultured Ruminococcus sp.
CTGTTCGTAGCGTTGACTTCCGAACATATCCCTTATATCGTCCATAGTCAATTCCTCGTGGCTTTTCTTTCTGAATTTGTCTTTGTGATAATACCAAGCTTTTTTCTTATAGGCGAATTTGAAGTTATTGTTCGTTTGTAATTTTTAATGGAAACAGAAAACTGGTTAAAAGAAAAGAATTTGAAAAGTATTTATCTGAGAACCGCACTGTTTAGCAAATTGAATATTGAGATTTGCGTTTAGTTGTGTTATAATATTACCCATATTAGGTTCTTTTCAGATAAGAAAGGAGCAATAATATGGGTAAAAATCTTAAAGGAAAGGAATTAGGCAAAGGAATTAGGCAACATAAAAACGGAAAATATGAAGCCCGTTTTTTATCAAAAAGCGGAAACCGCATAGGTGAATATTTTGATACGCCAAAGCAAGCAAAGGAATGGCTTGACAAAAAGCGTTATGAAGATAAGTACGGCGTAGCAGTTTCAAATCCAACTGTCAGCAAAATGACGGTAGATGATTGGTTTGAATATTGGATAGAAAATATTGTTTTCGACCTTGCTCCCAATACATGGTGTATCTCCGAAAGTGCTTATGCAGCTTCTCGGTCATTCCTCAATAAAAACCACAATGGACAGATACGTTCACAACACCACTGAAAGCCTTGAAACAGTAAATCAAATAAGGAAGTGGCGTAGATAATTGGGGTAAAATTGGGGTAAATTGGGGTAAAATCCTCACCCCCTTTGCTTAAAAATCCCATTAGAATGGGAAAGGTGAAATAAAATGAAATTAGGTATAGTCGGACTGCCGAATGTCGGCAAGAGCACGCTTTTTAACGCTATTACAAACGCGGGCGCTCAAAGCGCCAACTACCCGTTCTGTACGATCGAGCCGAACGTGGGCGTTGTGTCGGTTCCCGACAAGAGGCTTGACAAGCTCGCCGAGATGTACGACCCCGATAAATACACCCCCGCTACGATCGAATTCGTTGATATAGCAGGTCTTGTAAAGGGCGCGTCAAAGGGCGAGGGCTTGGGCAACAAGTTCCTGTCGAATATCCGCGAGTGCGACGCGATCGTTCACGTTGTGCGCTGCTTTGAGAACGACGATATCATCCATGTTGAGGGCAGTATCGACCCCAAAAGGGATATAGAGACGATCAACCTCGAGCTAATTCTCTCTGATATGGAAATGCTCGAAAGGCGCATTGAAAAGACAAAGAAGATGCTAAAGGGCGATAAGAAGTATCAGCGCGATATCGACTTTTATCAGCGCGTGCTAGACGCTTTGGAGAACGGCAAGCCCGCAAGGAGCGTTGAATGTGACGACGAGGAAAAGGCTCTGCTGGGCGAAGTCGCGCTCCTCACCTCAAAGCCCGTGATCTACGCCGCGAATATGAGCGACGAGGATTTCTCTAACGGGCTCGAGAGCAACGCGGGTTATCAAGAGGTCAAGAAGATCGCCGCGGAGGAAAAGTCAGGCGTGCTGCCTATCTGCGCGCAGATAGAGGAAGAGATCGTTGAGATGGACGACGAGGAAAAGGCAATGTTCCTCGACGACCTCGGACTTGAGGAGAGCGGACTTGACAGACTCATCAAGGAATGCTACGCGCTGCTCGGGCTTATCTCTTACCTCACTGCCGGCAAGCAGGAGGTAAGGGCGTGGACGATCAAAAACGGCACAAAGGCTCCGCAGGCGGCCGGTAAGATCCACACCGACTTTGAGCGCGGATTTATCAGAGCGGAGGTCATCGCCTATGATGATCTGGTAGCGCTCGGAAGTATGACCGCCGCAAAAGAAAAAGGCCTTGTCCGCAGCGAGGGCAAGGAGTACGTTATGAAGGACGGCGACGTTGTGCTGTTCAGATTTAACGTATAAGTTGCACCGAACGAACATTAATATTTTATAAATTTAGAAGTAGGATAATCAAAATGCTATATACAGCTCTTACAAAGAAAGCGTTGAAAATATCATTTGACGCTCATAAAAATCAAGTTGATAAAAGCGGTATGCCTTATGTGTATCATCCGTTTCATCTTGCGGAGCAGATGGATGACGAATTATCAACTTGCGTTGCGCTGCTTCATGACGTAGTTGAAGATACGGATATTACGTTGGATGAGTTGAGAAATGACGGCTTTCCGAATGAAGTTATAGAGGCGCTTTCGCTGATGACACACAGCGATGATGTGCCATACTTGGATTACGTTAGGGCTATGAAGGATAATCCCATAGCAAGGAAGGTTAAGCTGGCTGATTTAGCTCACAACAGCGACTTGAGCCGTTTGGAAATTGTCGATGACAAAGCTCTCGAAAGGGTAAATAAATATAAGCAAGCAATACTTATTCTGGAAAGAGCAGAAAAGCGTTCAATCAAACTTTGATGTCCTATCAAGTTTTTCTTTATAAACAAACGCATTGTGCTAAGAATGCCCCGACTCGAACCAACACATAACCTCAAACAAAGACTGCGCCTCGACTTAATAAGCCGAAGCGCGGTATTTTTGTATTCATTTATTTTTTACTATTAAAGTTCCGACTCCGCCGTTGCGTACCATAAACGTCAGTCAAACAGCAAAGTTTCCTCCCCGCCGTTAATCGAACTTAGATCATATCACGAAGTTCATAATAGGCGGGCTTGCGGTGTCGCCGCCGCGACTTAGCAGCCGCAACCGCAGCCGTCGTTGCCGCAACCGTTACCGCAGCCGCCGTTGTTGCCGCAGCAACTGCAGATGATGAGGATAAGAAGAATAATCCAGCAGCAACCGCCGTTGTTTCCAAACAAGTTCATACCCCAGCCTCCTTTCGTTTACACTACATAATATTACGAAAGGAGAATAGTGTTACAGCAGACCGCTTTAAAAAGTAGGAGCCTCCCCCGTTACAAAATCGGGAGAGGCATTTTTAATAATGAAAAAATTCAATTAATATTCGTCCATAGGATTGTACTTAACGCCGTTGTAGCGGCACTCAAAGTGGAGGTGCGGGCCTGTCGAGTAACCTGTTGTACCTACATAACCGATCGTCTGTCCCTTTGAAACATGCTGTCCTTCGCTGACCGTAAGGCTGCTGAGGTGAGCATAGATCGTCTCTTTACCGTTACCGTGGTTGATCCATACATACTTACCGTAACCGCCGCCGCAGCCGCAGCTGCTGAACTTGCCCCAGTTATGAGGGCAATAGCTGTTTGTATACGCAACGGTACCGCTGTCAGCGGCAACTACTCTTGCGCCCATGATTCCGCCGCCGGCGATATCTATAGCACCGTGGTTATATGTGGTTCTGTCCTCGTTCCACTGTGATGAGAGATAGTAGAAACCGGGAGTCGGCCACGTATAGCCGCTCGAATAAGACGGTGCGCCCGAATCATCATAACCTGAATTTGAGCTCGGAGGAGTATAGGTCGAACCGCCTGAGGTTTCCGCGCCGGAATCAGCGTTGCCGGCGTTTGAGTTGCCCTGATTTTGCTGAGCGTTTCTTGCCGCCTCATCTGCCGCGGTCTGCTGAGCTAATTGAGCTTCTGCTCTTGCTTTATCGTTATTTGTATCAGCGATGTATTTCTTGGCCTCATCAGACTTGATTTTAAGGTCCTTTAGAACTTCTTTGTTTTCTTCAAGAGTATTGTTAAGATCCTTTAGGTCTTTGTCGAGCGAAGCCTCGTTCTTTTCAAGCTCTGCCTTGTTCTTCTCGAGCTCTTCCTTATCTTTATTGATCACAGTAAGCTTGCTGTTGATGTTATCAATAAGCTCCTGGTCTTTTTTTGAGAGATTCTTGACAAGCGCCATTTTATCAATAAGATCGGAAAAATCCTTTGCGCCGAGAATTATCTCAAGGTCGCTGGCAGAACCCGCCATATAAATCGTTCTCAATCTATTGCGAAGAGCTTTGACCTGAGCCTCGATATCCTTGTTGCCCTGATCGATTTTTTTCTGTGATTCGGCAATTTTGGCATTAGTCTCCTCAATCGCCTTATGGGTAACTTCAATTTTTTCATCGAGGTTTTCAATTTTACTTGTAAGAGTTGCGTTGTAGTTCTCTTTTTCGGAAATATCGTTTTGAGTTGCTTCGAGCTGCTTCTGATACTCCTGATTTTTAGCTTCGAGCTCTTCAATTTTCTTTTGAAGATCCTCGGAGCTTTCGGCATTTGCCGAAACGATGCCCGATACAGTGGGAACCGCGATAATGCAAATGCTCAAAAATACGCTGATGATTTTTTTGAACTTTGTCATAATTTCTCCTTTCCGCTGTTACCAGCCGAGAATTTCATTACCTTCCATTTTCAAATACTTGCGGATCGAGATAAAGCCGCCGAAGAATCCGACTACAAGACCCAATATGATAAACGCTACTGCAACGAACGGCAGAACCTTGATATAAGGAATAAATACAAATGCCGACTGAGCGTCCTCGACAACCACACTGACGCCCTGATAAACCAAGGCAAGCACACCGGTTGAGATCAGCGCCGAGATAAGCCCCAGCACCATACCCTCAACAAGGAACGGCATTCGCACAAAAGCGTTTGTGGCACCGACCGACTTCATAATACTGATTTCAAATCGGCGCGAATACATTGTCGCGCGAATCGTATTAGCTATAATAAACAGCGATATAATAAGCAGAGCGGCTACGACCGCTATTGATATTTTACTTACAAGTTCGCTGATTCTTGTCATCTTATCCGCAAATTCCCTGCGGTTAAGGATAGTATTCTTGTCAACACCCTCGATTTTCTGGATCTCGGCAACGGTCTCATCATACTTTGAGAGGTCATCCATTACTACAATAAAAGCATCGGGAAGCGGGTTGTCTTCCCCGATCTTTGCAAAAAGGTTGTCTCCCAAAGTATCTCTGTACTGCTCAAACGCTTCTTCCTTAGAAAAGAAGGTAGCGGACTGAACATTGTCAACCTTTTCGATTTCCTTTCCGACATATACAGCCTGAAGCTGTGAATAACCATCCTGGATATAAACAATGGTTTCGTTGCTCTCTCCGACCTCGTCAACAAGTTTTGAGACGTTCATCGAGAAGAGCGCGGCAGCTCCCGTTAACACAAGGCAGCTGATGAGTACGCACACAGAAGCAATACTCATAATTCGGTTACTCCATACGTTTCTGAAGCCCTCTTTTACAAGATAGCTAAAGCCTTTCATATACTTATAATCCTTTCATCAGTCGGGCACGATCACAACATTGTCGGGATACTGCGGCAGATCGTCGCCGTCATCTCCATCCTCGTCGTCGTAATTCTCGCCGTCGTAGTTATCGGTAATTTCATCGTCGGTGAGGTCTGTATCCTCTTCGTACTCGCTGTACTCAAGTGAATAATCGTCATCGTCGTAATCCAAATCGTCATCCATACCATTGCGAGTATCACGAATGACCCTTCCGTGGTCAATGGTAACGACCCTCTGGTGGAACTCGCGCACAAGCTCGTGCTCGTGAGTAACAACAAGCACGGTAGTGCCCATTCCGTTGATCTCGTTAAGAAGCTCGATGATCTCGTGCGAAAGTTCGGGGTCAACATTACCGGTAGGCTCGTCGGCAATAATGATCTCGGGATTGTTTACAAGCGCTCTCGCAAGGCTTACGCGCTGCTGCTCGCCGCCCGAAAGCTCGCTGGGCTTGTCCTTCATCTTATCCTTGAGCCCTACAAGATTGAGGACATAAGGAACTCTTTTTTTGATCGTGGCGGTGTTCTCGCCTACCGCGCGCATAGCGAACGCTACGTTGTCGAACACGGTCATTTTCTCGATAAGTCTGAAATCCTGGAACACAATGCCCATATGACGGCGCAGATAAGGAACGTCGCGCCTCTTCATTTTTGAGAGCTTGTTTCCGTTGATAATGATTTCGCCCGAGGTTGGATTTTCCTCGTGCATAATCAGCTTCAAAAACGTACTTTTACCGGCTCCCGAAGCGCCTACGATAAACACGAACTCGCCCTTGTCAATGCTCAGGGTAATGTTGTGCAGCGCGTGAGTGCCGTTTGGATATGTTTTTGATACGTCGATAAAATCAATCATATATACACCTTAATTTCAGGCAGTTACGGTAAACTGCCGGTTTTGATTCGGCAAACGAAAAAAGAATACGTTTTCCGAATATTTCGCGCAAAAAGGGCGCAAAAGCCCCCTTAGAACACGAACGGCAAAAATGCCAACGCCCTGAACACGCAAAAAGAATGTTCAGGAGCGATTGTTGTTTTTAATACTTAGCGGGACTAGCGTTGAGGTACTTCTTAACCATCAGCGCTACCTTGAATACGATAGCGTCCTCAAATTCACGCAGATCAAGACCCGTAAGCTTCTTGATTTTCTCCAGTCTGTAAACAAGTGTGTTACGGTGAACAAAGAGCTTTCTTGAAGTCTCGGAAACGTTGAGGTTGTTCTCGAAGAAACGCTGGATAGTGAACAGTGTCTCCTGGTCGAGAGTCTCGATTGAACCGCGCTTGAAAACTTCCTTGAGGAACATCTTGCACAGAGTTGTGGGGAGCTGGTAGATAAGGCGGGCAATACCGAGGTTGTCATAGCTTACGATGGTACGCTCGGTGTCAAATACCTTTGCTACCTCAAGAGCGGACTGGGCTTCCTTAAAGGAACGCGCCAGATCCTTGATACCGGTCACGGTAGTACCTATACCTACGACACAGTGGGTATAGAACTCGCTGGAGAGCGTGTCCGCGATAGAGCTTGCGAGCTTTTCAAGGTCGCGGCTCTCTGTGTCGGGCTTGACCTCTTTTACAAGAGCGATCTCTTCCTCGTTAATGTTGATAACAAAATCCTTTGACTTGTCGGGGAAAAGATTTTGAACGATATCATAAGCAGAAACATCGGTCTTGGAAATGATCTTGATAAGCAGGCAAACGCGGGAAACCTCGCTGTTAAAGTGGAGTTCTCTTGCCTTGAGGTAAATATCACCGGGAAGGATGTTGTCAAGAATTACGTTTTTGATGAAGTTTGAGCGGTCATACTTTTCGTCATAATACTGCTTGATGCTCGCGAACGAAACAGCCAGCAGATGAGCGTACTTTTGTGCGTACTCGTCGGTGCCCTGAACAAACACTGCGTAGTCGTACTTTGCGCTGTTGCCGAAAGATTTATATGTGTAGCCGCTGATAACAAACGGAGCTGTTGAACTGAGTGTCTCTGAATTGATGCTTTCGTTGACCTCTCCGATTTTTCCAAGCTCGGAGCAGGCGATTACGACCGAAGTCTCGTCGATAACGCCGATAGTTCTGTCTACGGCATCCTTCATCTGATGCACTATACCCTGAAATAATCTGTTAGACATATCTCTTACCTCTTTTTCTGCATAAATTTTGTAAATTGGGCGCGACTGCGTTTTGGGCGCAGTTATTTAAAATACCCTCATATACATATTACACAAAATCTCAGAAAAAATCAACCTCTATTAACAAATTTTTTCGGATTTTTTTGGGGAAATTGCATTATAGCACCCGTTTATGGGTCTATATTATCACATCTGTGTGATAGATTTGTGACGATTCTGTAACAATTTTAATTCTGATAAGCAAAAATAGAGTTATATACGGTGGGGTATAATTATTTAAATTGGCGGTAATAAAAGAAGTTTTCTGTCATAGTATTAGACGGAGCTGTTATTATGAAACAAAAAGCTGTTCTTACAGAATATGAAATAAAAACGAATAAGCTGTCCGGGCCGCTCGCTATTGCTTTGATCGCCGACTTGCACGAACGCAAAGCGGACGACCTTTTTGAACTGCTCAAATCGGCAAATCCCGACCTGATCGCGATAGCCGGCGATACGCTCGAAAGATTCACGGGCGAGGACTTGGC
>CACYQK010000074.1:0-10774 GCA_902776495.1 uncultured Ruminococcus sp.
CCCCTAAAGCTAAAGCGTTAGGGGAGGCTTTAAAGGTGCAATTTTAATATCGGAGCGTAGCGACCCGACATTCTCCATTATTAAAATTCTCCATTATCAATTATCAATTACAAAGAAAGAGCCGCCGACATTGCCGTCGGCAGCTCCATTAAACTCTTAACTCTAAACTCTTAACTCTAAACTCTATTTTACTCCTCTTCCTTCTTATAGAAAGGCTCGATTCCCTTGACGGCGTTCTTTGCGAACTCCATTGAGAATGGCATCATAGAGAGCTGGAGCTCATCGTCCACATACGGCTGGGCTACGTCCGAGATAGCCTTGAAGGTCTCCTCCATATCGCCGTAAAAATCCACTACGATAAAGTAGCTTGTCTTGCCGTCCTGCTCAACGAGCCTGAGATACGCCTTGTTTACGTTGGGCTCGGTGCTGAAGTGGTTGATCAGCGCCGCCATAAGGTCGATCGGGTACTCCTTGGGCTCGCCGACCTTGACCTCGCCGCCCTTGAGCATATTCTGCTCTTGGCGCATATAGTCGCGCTGCTGCTTGATCTGGTTGACCATATCCTTGGGGAAGGTCACGCTCTTGCCGAACGGGTTGATAACGAAGCCGAGCACGTTAGCGTGGGGATCCATAACCATAGCCGCAAGGCTGTCAAAATCGGTGACGATCTTTGTCGCCTTTTCGTTGCCGTTCCACTTGAACATCTCGTCGGTGTCGGTGAACGCGCCGAAGAAGCGCTCTTTTTTGTTGTTTTCAAGAAGCCTGAACTGCACCTGAGTGGCGTTGCTCATAACGGTCTTGCCGTTTTGGGTCTTAGCCTGCGGGATGTTCTTCATCATCGCGGGCAGGATAAACTTGGCGTTTACGACCTTGTTTATCATATTGTTGATGTTCTCGGGGTTGCCGTCCGCCTGCATCGCCTCGATAGCTTCCAAAAGCTCGGGATTCTTGATTTCTTCGGCAGGGATCTTGCTGCCTTCCATTTTCATATTATGTAATTCGCTCATTTATTATCCTCCGGGTTATAGTATTTACCTTTAAAGGCTCCCCCATTATTTATTATAGGGGAGCTGTCTGCGTTAGCAGACTGAGGGGGCGGAACAGGTGTTTACACCACGTTTTCCGTTGCAATATCACAATTTGCGCCGTCGTCGCCACGACCTCGCGCTATCGGAAGCGCAGCCCCCTCCGTCACGACACTAAAGTGTCGCGCCACCTCCCCCGTAACAAGTGACGGGGGAGGCTTTAATTTTTATTGAGCAGTATAAGTCTTGTCGGGTTCGACCTTGAAGCCCTTGTCCGCCGGGTACTGCTTGCTGCCGTCAGCACCGCCGTCGGCAAAGATGATCAGCGGGCTGTCCCAGTCTTTTGTAAAGGTGTAGCTGTACTTGCCGTCGGCTTCCTTTTTCATTTCATCGCCCGGCCAGGTTGAGTTTTCTGTTCCGCTTACGTTATAAACATAGGCGTAGAGCTTGTCCTTCCAGCCGTCGGGCTTTTCAAAGTATACCTTTGTGCCGGTTTCTATCTTGTAGCTGTCGCGGAAGGTGACCTCTACCCTCTCGTAGGTAGGAAGTCCCTTTTCGTTCTCCGCTGTGAGCTCGATTTTGACTACGTTGCCGCTTTCGGGCTTGTTAACGGTGAGCTTGTCGCCGTCCTTGAACTCCTTGGCGTCGCCGCCGTCGATCGTGTATTTGCCTGTCTCGGCGTTTTCGAGCTTCAGGGTGAGTTCAACGGAATCCTTGTCGGTCGAGAACTCAGCGCCCTCGGCAACGCCTACGTTTGCGCAGGGAGCGTGCTCGGTATAGCCCTCGTTGTAGAGTACGACTACCGAATCCGCGGGGATAGCCTTTTCGGAAGTCAGCTTGCCGTCCTTTACGGTGTACTCTGTCTTGTTGTCGACACGGTCGGTGTATTTGCCGTCGGGCAGGTTGATGTCAAAGCCTGTCTTTAGCTCGCCGTCGGTGTTGACGATGACCGCGCCCTTTTTGCCGCGCTCGATTATGAGAGCGGTGGAGTCTTCGTTTGGATTGACAAGCTCTTCGCCCTCGCCGATCATAGCGGTGCGGAAGAAGTTGACCGCCTTTACCCTGTTATCCTTGTAAATATCGTCGCCCTGGGTTCCGATGCGGTTCATTCCCCATTCGTTTTCGGCATTGCTCATATACGGACGGGCAAAGAACAGCGGTGTGCCGTCCTTGCGCGCTGTGATGATCGCCCAGCCGAGGACGACCTGATCGTTCGTGAGCTGCTTTGACGTGCCGTCGTTGATGTAGTTATCGTGCGACTCCACCCATGTTACGATATTGAGCGGAGCGTCGCCGAGCCAGTAATCCGAAACAGACGAGGTGTTTATGGAATCGCCCGTGATACCGGCGCGGATCTTGCTGCCGTAGGTGCTGGCGGTGGTTCTGCCGATCTCCTTGATATAGTCGGCAATGCGGTCGTTGTCGCCCTGGAGCACCTCGCCGTAGATAAAGAGGTCGTCAGCCTTTTCTACCTTCTTTGTGACGAGCTCCCAAAAGTTGTTTTTGAAGCCGTCGTCCTCCTTGGGGTCGTCGGGCAGACCGATATGCTTTGCGGTGTCGTAACGGAAGCCGTCCGCTCCGCAGGCGATACAGTCGTTGGCGTATTTTAAGAAATACTCCTGGAATGACGGACGCTCGGTGTTGATGTCGGGAAGTCCGCCCATTTTATATGTGGTACACTGAAGCCTGTCGCCCCAGTCGCTGATCTCTTTGGCGGTGCCCTTGTGGAAAAGGGTCTCAAAGCTTCCGCCGCCCGCCTTTACCAAATCAGGAGAGACTTTTTCAAGGGTCGGCGTGGTGTGGTTAGCGATAACGTCGACCAAGATCTTGATGTTGTATTTATCCGCCTCCGCGCAAAGAGCCTTGAACTCGTCGCGCGTTCCGAGCTGATAGTTGCCTATCTTGAAGTCGGTGGGCTGGTAGTGGTAGTACCATTTTCCGTCGCCGTACAGCTCCATTCCGCCGTCCTCGCCCTCTAAGCAGGCGTTGATCGGTGAGGTCTGCACCGCGGTATATCCCGCCGCAGCAATGTCGGGCAGGGATTCCTTTATGGTGTTGAAGTTCCAGCAAAACGCCTGTAATATAGCGCCGTCCGCTACCTTTTCGGCATTGGCGAACTCGCCGGAGGTCACTCCGCCGTGGGTTTCGGTAGTGGCTTGGGAGCTTTCAGAGCTTTCGGAGCTGCTGTCCGAGGACGCCGCCGAGCTGCTTTCTTTGCCCTCGCCGCAGCCGGCAAACGCCGCTGTTCCCGCGAGCAATAACCCCGCTAGCAAGAGAGATATAATTCTTTTACGCAATTAAAATCACCGCTTTCTTTATTATTCTGATCTTAACTTATTTATTATAACATATAAAGCGGCTTAATGAAATAGTTTTTTATAATTTTTGAACAGGAAAATTTGTTATCATAAACCTTTGCATTTGTCTTGCATTTGTACGCACAATCGTGTATAATTGATTTATAGAATATGAAGGGAGTTTTTGTTATGTCAAAAACCGCTAATCTTTATGTTAGGATCGAGCCTGATCTTAAAGAGCAGGCGGAGCAGATATTATCGGCTCTGGGAATCCCCGCGTCCAACGCTATCAATATGTTCTACAAGCAGATCATTCTTCAAAAAGGGCTTCCGTTTGAGGTCAAACTGCCCTCTAACGCCCTATTGAATTACAACAGCATGAGCGAGCAGGAGCTTGACCGCGAGCTTCAAAAAGGTATTGATGATATAATAAACGGCAACGCTAAGTCTGCACAACAGGCGTTTGCCGATATCAAAAAGGACTACAAGCTATGAGTTACTCGGTGATAATCTCGGCACAGGCTGATAAAGACCTGCGCGCGGTATATGAATACATCGCCGTGACCCTGCTTTCTCCCGAAAACGCTGTTGCTCAGCTCTCGCGGCTCGAGGACAGGATTTTGAAGCTTGACGAGTTGCCGCTGCGTTATCCCGTTTATAAAAACGACATACGGATAATGCCTGTCGATAACTACCTTGTATTTTATTCGGTCGGCGAAAAAAGTAAAACTGTGCGCGTGCTGAGAGTGATGTACGGCAGTCGGGATATTGAAAATTCAATATGATTTTTGATAGATGTTCCTTTTATCCGGAACATCTATTTTTCTTTATCGGAATTATAAAATCCCTCGCCGAGGATAGAATTCGCCGTGGTGACTACTATAAAGGCGTTTTTGTCGATGATTTTTACGCCCTTGGTGATTTTTACGACCTGGTTTGGTCTTGCGGCGCACATCAGGACTCGCTTGCTGTTGCCCGTGTACGCGCCCGAGCCGTTGAGGATAGTGACTCCCCTGCCGAGCTTTTGGATTATCTCGCGGCTGATAGTTTCATAACTGTCCGAGATTATAAAAATCAGCTTGCCGTTCCCGCGCGAGGTGCCGTAGGTCACGGCGTCGATCACCCTGACGCTGACAAAGATCGTGATACCGGCGTAAAGCGCGCTTTCGATATTGCCGTAGACAATTGCGGCGGCGGTCAGGACGACAGCGTCCGAGATCAGCATAAGCCTGCCCGTAGAGATGTGCGGAAAGCGCTTGTTGAGGCTGACGGCGATTATATCCGTGCCGCCCGTTGAGCCGCCGCGCGCGAAGATCAGACCGATCCCCAAGCCCGAGAGCGCTCCGCCAAAGATAGCGGCGAGCATAATATTGCCGCTGTAAAACGGCAGGATGACCTGAAAAATGTCGATGAATACCGACACAAGCGCCGTGCCGATCATTGTTTTTACCAAAAAGCCTTTGCCGCTCTCAAAGAATGCCCAGAGAAACAGCGGGATGTTCATAACAAAGATCATCGCGCCGATTGGCAGCGAAAACAGGTAGTTGAGCATTATGGCAACGCCTGTCAAGCCGCCGGGCGCGATGTTGTTTTTTGACGTAAAAACCGCCACCGACGCGGCATAGAGCGACGCGCCGAGGGCGATGATTATATAGTCCGATATTGAGTTTTTGAAGAGCTTTTCGAGTTTTTTCACATTATCACTGCTTTTTTGTGTTATGTAAAATCAAATCAAAAAGCTCGTTGATACGCTCGGTTTCTCCGTTGACGTGAAGATACCCGAAAAGACATTCAAGCCCCGTGGCGCTGTGATAGTCCGCGACCGAGCCGTTTTTCGGCGTGCACTTGGGAGCGGCGTTGCGCCCGCGCTTGTACACGGCAAGCTCCTTTTCGCTGAGGCTCGGCATCAAAAGCTGAGCGTATTCCGCCTGAGCCTTGCAGTTGACCATAGCGACCTTTTGGCGGTTGAGCTCGCCCGCGGGACGATTCGCCCTGTTGACGAGCGACTCGCGCACGAGAAGATCGTACACCCCGTCGCCGAGAAACGCCAGCGTCAAGGGAGAGTATTCATCTGCTTTAGTGTGTGTGGTTTTTTCCATAATAATTCCTTATAAATGAAAATTGTAGGGGCGAGCATTGCTCGCCCGCGGGAGTGCAATGCACTCCCCTACATTCTTAGTCCATAAATTCAAACTCAATGTCATAAATAGACACGGTGTCGCCGTCGTTGCAGCCCTTTTCTTTGAGCGCGTCGATCACGCCGCCGTTTGTGAGCACCTTTTGGAAGTAATTCAGGCTTTCGTAATCGTCAAAGTTGATGCCGCGCATAACCTGCAAGAGCCAGTCCGCCTCGACCGTGTAGATGCCGTTGACGTTTTTGATGTCTACGCTGTGGTCGTCAAAATCCTCCTCGCTGAGTACGGGAGCGGGCTCCGCCTCGTACCTCACTACAGGCGGAAGGTTTGAGAGCATCTCCTGTATCTTTTTCAGGAGCGGGTCGACTTCGTAGCGGATAGCCGCCATTATCGGGAAAAAGTCGTAGCCTTGTTGTTCAACGAAGTTTTTAAAATCCTCGATCTGCTCGTCCGTCGCCATATCGCACTTGTTGCCGGCGACTACCATGGGTCTTTCGGCGAGCTCGGGGTTGAACTTGACGAGCTCTTGGTTTATCGCCTCAAAGTCCTCCTTGGGGTCTCTGCCCTCGCTGCCCGAAACGTCGACGATGTGGACGAGCATACGGCAGCGGTCGATGTGGCGCAGGAACTGATGACCCAAGCCCGTGCCCTTCCACGCGCCCTCGATCAGCCCGGGGATATCCGCCATTACGAAGCTCGAGCCCTCGCCCATACTGACAACGCCGAGCACCGGAGTAATGGTGGTAAAGTGGTAATTGGCGATCTCGGGCTTTGCCTGAGAAACCACCGAGATAAGCGTGCTTTTGCCGACGTTAGGGAAACCGACCAAGCCGACGTCCGCGAGCAGCTTTAGCTCGAGCACGACGTCGAATTCCTCGCCCGGGAGTCCGGGCTTTGCAAACCTCGGGACTTGCCTTACGGGAGTCGCAAAGTGGGGATTTCCCCAGCCGCCCTTGCCGCCCTTTGCGACGATATGCGGCTCGTCGTCCGAGATATCGGCAAGTATCCTGTTTGTGCTCTCCTCTTTGATGAGCGTACCCATCGGCACGCGGATGATTAAGTCCTCGGCGTTTTTGCCGCGGCATTTGCCGCCCTTGCCGTTCTCTCCCCTTTTTGCGACGTACTTGCGCTTGTAGCGGAAATCCGCGAGGGTCGAGAGGTTGGTGTCTGCCACAAAGACGATATTACCGCCCCTGCCGCCGTCGCCGCCGTCGGGACCGCCCGCCGCGACGTATTTTTCGCGGTGAAACGCAACGGCGCCGTCGCCGCCGTCACCGGCTTTTATTTTAATGTGAGCCTTGTCTACGAACAATATGTTCACCTTCTTATTTAACAGCTTTCAACGGCTCCCCCAACACTTGTTTTGGGGGAGCTGTCAGCGTTAGCTGACTGAGGGGGCGGCACTTCCAATATCGCCCCGTTTTCATTTAGACAACATTGCGCTGTCGGAAACGCAGCCCCCTCCGTCACGACACTAAAGTGTCGTGCCACCTCCCCCAAAGCTAAAGCGTTGGGGGAGGCTTTAAATACAACAAAAAGAGGGTGGTTTATACCCACCCTCAAAAAATCTTATTGCTCAACAGGGTAAACGCTGGCGCGCTTTCTGTCCTTGCCAACGCGCTCAAAACGGAGAACGCCGTCGATCTTTGCGAACAGTGTATCGTCAGAGCCCTTGCCGACATTGTTGCCGGGGTGAATGTGGGTTCCTCTCTGCTTTACGAGAATGTTGCCCGCGAGGACCTTCTGTCCGTCTGCGCGCTTTACGCCGAGACGCTTTGACTCGCTGTCACGGCCGTTCTTTGTAATGTTTATTTTAAGCATTACCTTACACCTCCGAAATTTTTACATTTATAAATTCATTGTACTCTTTTGCAAGAGCGTTTAGGTGGAGCAGCAATCCGTTGAGGATGACCTCGGCGGCTTTTGCCCCCTGTTGTGACAGACTTAACTTCATAAATCCGTCGTTTACGGATATTTCAGCCTCTATTTGCTGAACCTCGGTTATTGTATTCGCCGCCATATATACCGCGGATGAGACTGCCGAACAAACGATGTCGGAGCCCTGCTCGGAAAAATCCGAATGACCGCTGATCTCATATGAGCAAATCAAACCGTCTGATACCGTAAATACTGCGTTGATCATTACGCCTCGATCGAAGTGATCTTAACCTTAGTGTAAGGCTGTCTGTGACCCTTTACTCTCTTCTCGCCCTTTTTAGGCTTGTAGGTAGCAACTCTGATCTTCTTGCCTTTACCGTTCTTTACGACCTCGCCTGTGACCTTAGCGCCTTCTACATCCTTGCCGACCTTGATACCGTCGTCTGTGCCGAGCGCTAATACGTCAAAGGTAACTGTCTCGTCTGCTTCGGCGTTGAGCTTTTCAACAAAGATAACTTCGTCGTTTGTTACCTTGTACTGCTTTCCGCCTGTCTGAATAACTGCGTACATATTCTCCATCCTTTTTAATTGGGCTCGCTATTCACGGGTGAACATCGTTCTTAAAAAAGGGCATAGCTATCCCCTGACCCGCAATATGCGGCTTATATACTATAACATAAGCGCGGTCGAATGTCAAGAGTTTTATTTATGGGTTAACTCTTATTCAATATTATTCTGCACCTTGCACGCCTTTAGGGTGTTTTTCATAAGCGTCGCTATCGTCATCGGTCCCACTCCGCCGGGTACGGGGGTTATGTAGGAACACTTGTCCTTTACGTTCTCAAAGTCGACGTCGCCGCAGAGCTTGCCGTTTTCGTCGCGGTTCATACCGACGTCGATGACCACCGCGCCGTCCTTTACCATATCGGCGGTGATGAACTTTGCCTTGCCGATCGCCACAACGAGTATATCGGCTCTCAGGCACGCCTCTTTGAGGTTCTTTGTCCTGCTGTGGCAGATAGTGACGGTTCCGTTTTCGTGGAGCAGCAGCATTGACATAGGCAGACCTACGATGTTGCTTCTGCCGACGACCACGCACTCCTTGCCCTCTATGGGGATATCATACTGGTGGAACATCTCCATAATTCCCGCGGGGGTGCAGGGCGAATAGTCGTATTCGCCGTAAGCCGTTCTGCCGATGTTCACAAAGTTGAACGCGTCGACGTCCTTTCTGGGGCTGATCTTCTGAACGACCTCGAGCTCGTCAAGGTGCTCAGGCAGCGGAAGCTGAACGAGGATACCGTTTACGTCGCGCTTTTCGTTGAGCTTATAGATAAGCGCGAGCAGCTCTTCCTGAGTAGTTTCGGCGGGCAGAGCGTATTCCTCAGACCTGAATCCCACAAGCTCGCACGCCTTCTTTTTGTTGTTGACATAAACCCTTGACGCCGGGTCGTCGCCGACGATGATGACCGCCAAGCCCGGGGTCACGTTGTGGTTTTTGATGAGCTGTTCGGTCTCAAGCCTTACGCTTTCTTTTACGTTTGCCGACACCTTTTTTCCGTCGATAATTTGCATAGAAAGGATCCTCCTTTTTGATATTTATCAATAACATTATAATTCCAAAAACGAATAATAGAGCTGACAGGAGCTGTGATACCCTGACGTCCATTCCGAAGATTTGGAACGGAAGATAAAGGCTGTCCGTCCTAAGCCCTTCAACGAACATACGCTCAAGGCCGTACCAGACAAGGTACATATAGAAAATCTGTCCGGGGTAACGCTGGCGGTATTTGCCGTAGAAGTGGAGCAAAACAAAGCCGAGCAGGCACCAGAGCGATTCGTACAAAAAACACGGATGTACCGCGACGTTGCCCGTGCCACCGCTCATCATCGCCCACGGAAGGTCACAAGGCGTGCCGAACGCCTCCTGGTTCATAAAGTTGCCCCAGCGGCCTATCCCCTGACCGATAAGGAAAGAGATCATTGTGATGTCAAGGATAGGCAAAAGCTTCATCTTCTGTATCTTTGCGACTATCAAGCCGCCCAAAAGCGCGCCGATTATTCCGCCGTATATCGCAAGCCCGCCCTCGTGTATCTTGATGATGTTGCCGAGCTTGTCGGGGGCAAAGTAATCGTTCCAGTGGAACAGACAAAAGTAGAGCCTTGCGCCGATTATGCCGGTCAATATGCCGACCAAAACGCAGTTGAACAGCTTGTTCCACTGCACGTTGTACCGCGCGGAGGTCTTGTAGGCGTAGAATATGGCGAGGAACATACCGACCATAATTATTATGCCGTACCAATACGCTTTAAAACTGCCGATCTGGAAAGCCACTCGGCTGATGCTGAACTCCCAGCCGAGATTCGGGAAAACAACGTGAAAAGCAAATTCGGGATAAACTTTAACATCACTTCCGATGACAATGTCAATATCTTTGCACGAAAGATTCTCAGAAGTAGAATAATCGCCTTCTATTCTCCATTTGGAAAAATCATAGCCTCTGTTAGACTTAGCAGTTAAGCTAATAGTCTGTTTTCCATTATCATCTACAGAAGTCTTATACTTATATTCACACGATCCGCCGTCATAATCGGAGCTTATGGTAACCTCATAATTTTCTTTCGTAGCTTCTGAGTTTTTTACATCCGTATCGGCAAAAGCGGTCATCATTGATAACCCGATTAAGAAAACAGAAACTAAAACTGCCAGAGCATTTTTCATAAATAGACCTCCATACTACACCTCCGTATCTTCGGGCTTGACTACCGAGAGCGTGCAGTTGTTTACGTCAAGCATTTCGTCAAGCCTTGCGGTTATATCCTCAAATTTTGTATCGGCAACGGCGTCGAAATATTTGAACAGCTCGTTGCCGTTAAAGTGGTGACTTTCGATCGAGTTGGCGATCGTGCTGACATTATCAAGCATTGAGATATCGCCGTATACCGCCTTCTTCGCGATCTCAAAATCCTCTTTGCTCAGTCCGTTTTTCTTGACGTCGGCGATATACTGCTTTATCATCTCAGCCGCCTGCTTGGGCGCTCTGGATTCTCCGCCGAAGATGATCGAGCAGTAGCCGGGTCCTTCGAACAGCTCATAGGAAAATGTGCTGTTGATGAGGTTTTCATCCATCAGCTTACGGTAGAGCTCACTTGTGTTCGACGCAAGCATAAAGAGAAGGATATCGGTCTGAGCAAGCTTTTTTTCGTCGATATGTCCGGGCTTTTCCTTGAAGCCGAGGTTGAACAGAGGTACCATCACGGGGAAGCTCTGCTCAACGTAGGGATTCACGATCTCTTTTGGCTCGTCCTCAAAGTAATTTGTTATCTTGTGCGCCTCGCACGGCTTTAACATCTTGTCGCAGATCTTCAAGACCTGATCGACAGTGACGTTGCCTGCCACGCATAGCGCCATATTGTTGGGGTTATAAAAAGCGTTGTA
>CACYQK010000075.1:0-7196 GCA_902776495.1 uncultured Ruminococcus sp.
CGCGACTGCTATTCAGAGATATGCAGTATCGGAATAAAACAGAATAAATAAAATAGGCTCCCCTGACGTGCGAAGCGTTTTAGGGGAGCCTTTAAAATCGCTGTCATTCTGAGGTCGCGGCGGCGACGGCGCAAATCGAAGAATCTCATTGTGTTACTACTGACGTTAGTTAAAGAGGTATGAGATTCTTCGATAAAGCTCAGAATGACATCATTTTTATTCCTTAACAACTCTTTTCGTTCTCCATTTTCCGCTTTTCCAGCGCCAAATCATCAAAACACCGCGTATACATTCATCCGCGGCGAGGGCGATCCACAGCCCGTAAATCCCCATTCCGAAAACGACCGCCAAGATATACGACCCGAGCACGCTTAAAAGCCAGTTAGAGAATATCGCGCAGAAGGTAGGGAAGTACACGTCCCCCGAGCCGCGCAGACAGGCGATGAGCACAAGGTTGGTCGTCCTGCCGAACTCGAGCGCGACATTGATAAGCAGTATGTTCGCGCCCATAGCTATCACAGCTTCATCTGCGGTGTATATCCCGATAAGCTGATACCTGAACACCACGCCGACAACGCAGATCGCCGCGGCTATCCCCAGCGCCCACAGGTGCGACTTATACCCTTGACGGTACGCTTCGTCCGTCTTTTTCGCGCCGACAAGATGCCCGATAAGTATCTGCGACGCCTGCGCGATCGCGACTGCAAAAAGATAAAAGAACATCGTGATATTCTGAACATAAGTCTTTGTGATAAGCTCCGCCTCACTCAAAAAGTTGAGCACCAGCGAGGTGATGACGAGCTGCGAGAGGTTGTACAAAAACGTCTCCAGCGCGGACGGCACGCCGATTTTTATAATATCTATCAAATCGCCCTTCGGAAACGGCTTTAACAGCCTGAAAATCGAGGGCTTTTCTATTTTGGTAAAAAGTATTATCCCAAGCACTACCGCGCCCGCGATGCGGCTGAAGGTCGTCGCGACAGCCACTCCCGTAACGCCGAGCTTCGGCACGCCCAAAAGCCCGAGCACAAAAATTATATCGAGTCCCGTGTTGACAACGTTCATACCCACGGTGACGTACATCGTGATTTTTGTCAGCCCGTGATTGCGGATAATGACCGACATATTGCTCAGCACCGCCTGCAAAAAGATGAATCCGCCGACGATAGAAAGGTATTGGCTCGACAATTCAAGCAAATTGCCCTTTACTCCGATAAAGCCGAGTATCTGCCGGTTGAACAGCACGAGCACAAGGCTGATGACGATGCCGAGTATCAGGCTGATAGTCAGAGAGAGCGCGGCGATCCGTGAGGCGTTTTTGTGCTTTTCCGCGCCCAGGTACTGCGAGATAAGCACGGCGCTCGCGCCCGAGATAACGGTAAAAACGATCGTGACGATAGAAACCGCCTGATTAGCCGTATTCACAGCCGATGCCGCCAGGTCGTCATACTTGCTCAGTACGAATACATCGACAAAGCCGAGCAGCATAAACAGCGCGGTCTCGATAAAAATCGGCCACGTAAGACTAAACAGTTTCAATTGCTTCACAAAATCACCTTCTTTACCCCTGTATTATACATTTCTTTTTTTCTAAAATCAACACTCATTTTTACTTGACTGCAACCCTGCTTAGGTTATATAATATATTTGTATAAATATATCTTGGAAGAAGTGAAAACGTGAAATATCATAAACTCGTAGAAAACGCCGAAAAGCCCGACGGCTTTTGGGGAAAACTGATGATACGTTCAATGAACAAAGGCCATTCGGAGCTTACCGACTGGGCGCTTTGTCATGTTAATATAAAGTCGGGCGATCATGTGCTCGACGTCGGCTGCGGCGGCGGAAGAACTGTAAGCAAACTCTGTGAAATGGTCGGCAACGGCAAGGTTTACGGAATAGATTACTCCGACCTCTGCATAAAAAAGGCGGAAAAGTTAAATCATAAAAGCGTGCTCTGCGGCAAGGTCAAGCTTCAAAAAGCGCCTGTTTCCGCGCTGCCGTTTGACTCGGATAAATTCGACCTTGTCACCGCGGTCGAGACCTACTATTTTTGGCCCGATAAGCTCAATGATTTAAGAGAGATCTGGAGGGTTTTAAAGCCCGGCGGAAAAATTATGCTTGTTTTTGAGATGCTAAAGGACAAAAACGATCCCGAAAAGTGGAGCAAGGTAGAAGAGCGGCTGAATATCGAGTCGGTATCGAGAGAAGATATTGACGGAATGCTCGAACGCGCGGGTTACCTCAACATCCGCACATTTGTAAAAAGCGGCACAACGTGGCTTTGCGCGGTTGCCGAAAAGGAGTAAAAAATGAAGGCGTTAATAACAGGAGCAAGCTCGGGGATAGGCAGAGAATTCGCGCTCTATCTCGCCGAGCTCGGCTATGACCTTATCATCTGCGCGCGCAGTACCGACAAGCTCAACGCGCTTAAAAACGAGATAAAAAACGTCAGCGTGCGCGTTATAACTATCGACCTCTCGCACGAGGTCGACGCTATCGACCTCTACGAGCACCTAAAGGAAGAGGATATCGACGTGCTCATCAATAACGCGGGCTTCGGCGCGTTCGGCAAGTTTCTCGATGTTCCGCTTGAGCGCGAGATCGAGCTCATCCACACTAACGTAAGCTCGCTCCATATCCTGACAAAATGCTTCTTAAAGGATATGAACGAAAAGGGAAGAGGGCTTATCCTCAACGTCGGCTCAATGGCGGGTTTTTCCGCGGGACCTAAGCTATCGAGCTACTATGCCTCAAAAAACTATGTCGTGAGGTTGACTCAGGCGATTCACGAGGAATTAAGGCGCGACGGCAGCAAGGTGCAGATTTCCGTGCTCTGTCCGGGCCCTGTAGACACAAATTTCAACAACGTAGCTAACGTAAAGTTCTCTGCAAAGGGTTTAAATCCGCGCGATGTGGCAAGGTACGCCTTTGACAAAGCCCGTCAGGGCAAGGTCATAATCATACCGGGCTTTGCGATGAAAGCGGTCAAGTTTTTCGAGCGCTTTTTGCCGGAGAATACCTTAACTAAAGTATCGTATAATGTACAGTCAAAAAAAGACGGTAATTGATAATGATAAAAAAGATCAAGCGTTTAGTGGATTTCTTTTCGCCGTTTATTAAAAAGCTAAACGACGACAATATTTTTGCGATTTCGGGACAGTCAGCTTTCTTTTTGATGCTGGCTTTGGTTCCGTTCGCCATGTTTGTGGTATCTATATTGCAAAACCTGCATATACCCGTGAGCGAGCTTGACAAAATTTTCAGATTAGTATTTAATGAAGAGTTTTCATCAAATATATCAAACTACCTCAGTAATGTTGACGCGGGCTCGGTCAGCGTATCCTTGATCACGGTGATAGTAACTCTGTGGTCGGCGGCAAAGGGTATCCACGCTATAACGAACGGGCTTAACCGCATCCACCATACATACGAAAACAGGAACTGGTTTTTTATCCGTTTCAGGGCGATGCTCTACACGATCGCGTTCGTTTTTATTCTGTTTGTAACGGCGCTTTTGATCGTGCTCGGTTCTTCTATAAAAAATGCCCTGGCAGAAACAGCTCCGCATATCCCCGTGATCCTCTCGTTAGTTTACGATTTCAGATTTGTTTTGATGTTTATCTATTTGGTTTTACTGTTTATGTTTATTTACCGCAACATCCCGAACCTCACGCACGAGACCAGGAAGGGATACGGATTTATATATCAGGCTCCGGGCGCATTGCTTTGCGCGCTTGCGTGGATACTTCTTTCGTTCGGTATTTCTATCTATGTCGGCGACTTTAACGGTTTTTCGATCTACGGCGGACTTGCAAAGGTCGCGGTAATGATGGTATGGCTTTATTTCTGTATCGTCTGCCTTATGTTCGGCGCGGAGATAAACTGTTTTTACCATTTGCAGATAAGATATTTTATAGACAACAAAATTCTCAGAAAGAATAAAAGGAAGAAAAGACGTTAGGTGATAATATGATAAAAACCTTAGCGGTACATATCAAGGGTTACATAAAAGAGTCTGTTATGACCCCGCTGTTTATGATCCTTGAAGTTATTATGGAAACGATCATCCCCATGCTTATGGCTACCATGATCGATGACGGTGTGTCAAAGGGAAATATGGAACACGTTGTCGCGACAGGTCTGCTCATGGGGCTTTGCGCGCTTGTGGCGCTTTTTGCGGGATATATGGGCGGAGTCTACGGCGCAAAAGCCTCGGCGGGCTTTGCCAAAAACCTCAGAGAAGCTATGTTTATCAACATCCAGAGCTTTTCCTTTGCCAATATCGACAAGTACTCCACCGCGGGGCTTGTAACGCGAATGACGACCGACGTGACCAACCTGCAAAATTCGTACCAGATGATACTGCGCATCTGCTTCCGCGCGCCGGTCAACCTTATCGCGGCAATGACAATGACGCTTATCATCAACGCCAAGTTAGCCACGGTCTATCTTGTGGCGATAGCGTTTTTGGCGGGCGTGCTCATATTTATAATCAGCAAGACCTACAATCTGTTTACCCGTGTTTTCGAGCGTTACGATGACCTCAACGCCGGCGTGCAGGAAAACGTTTCATCTATCCGCGTGGTAAAGGCTTTTGTCCGCGAGGATCACGAGGTCAAAAAATTCGATAAAGCGGCATACAACCTATACAAGCTTTTTGTCAAGGCGGAAAATTACATCGTTTCCGTATCTCCGCTGATGATGCTTACGATCTACGGCTCGATGATCGCGATCAGCTGGTTCGGCGCGAATATGATAGTCGGCGGCGAGCTGACAACCGGCGAGCTGACAAGTATGCTCACCTTCTGTATGCAGATATTGATGAGCCTTATGATGCTCGCGCTGATATTCGTTATGCTTACGATGAGTTTGGCGAGCGCGAAGCGTATCTCGGGCGTGCTCAATGAAAAGTCAACGCTCACAAATCCCGAGGATCCCGACTACAATGTGCCCGACGGCAGCATTGATTTTGAAGACGTATTTTTCAGCTACAGCGAAAAAAGCGAAAAGCCCGTGCTCAATAATATAAACCTGAACATCAAATCCGGCGAAACAATCGGAATCATCGGCGGTACCGGCAGCTCCAAAACCAGCCTTATCAACCTCATCGGCAGGCTGTACGATGTAAACTCGGGCTGCGTCAAGGTTGGCGGCAAGGACGTCCGCACCTACGACCTCAAAACACTGCGTGACGAGGTATCGGTCGTGCTGCAAAAGAACGTTCTTTTCAGCGGCACTATCCTCGACAACCTCCGCTGGGGCAACGAAAACGCCACCGAGGAGGAGTGTGTTGCGGCGTGCAAATTAGCCTGCGCGGATGACTTTATCCAGAGCTTCCCCGATAAATACAACACCAAGATCGAGCAGGGAGGTACGAATGTCTCGGGCGGTCAAAAGCAAAGACTTTGCATCGCCAGAGCGCTGCTCAAAAAGCCTCAGATACTTATTCTTGACGACTCCACCAGCGCGGTAGACACCGCCACCGACGCCAAGATACGCAAGGCGTTCAACGAAGAGATCCCCGACACCACAAAGCTGATTATCTCTCAGCGTGTGTCGAGCGTAGAAAATGCCGACAGGATAGTTGTTATGAACAACGGCGAGATCGACGCTATCGGCACGCACGATCAGCTTATGGAATCCTGTGATATTTACAAAGAAACCTATATTGCCCAGACTGTAGGCAACGGCGATTTTGACAAGAAAGGGGAGATGTGATATGCCGGCTGCTCCTCACGGAAAAAGAAACAGAAGTATGCAGCCCAGACCCAAGGTCAAAGACCCCAAAAAGACCTTTATGCGGCTGCTCGGAATTATCCTGAAAAAATACAAAGTTCAGGTCATTATCGTGTTCGTCTGTATCTTAGTCAGCGTTTTGGCTAACGTTCAGGGAACTATGTTTATCCAAAGCCTTATCGACGTCTACATCGTCCCGCTTGTTGAGACTGTCAAGAACGGCGGCGAGGCAAACTTTACCGCTTTGCTTTTCGCGATCACAAAGGTAGCCTGCTTCTACCTTATCGGCGCGGCGGCGACCTTTGCGTATTCAAAGATCATGGTTTACGTCACCCAGGGCACGATGAGAGATCTGCGCTGCCGGATCTTTGAGCATATGGAAAGCCTGCCGATAAAGTACTTTGACACCCACAAGCACGGCGATATTATGAGCGTCTACACCAACGACGTCGACACGCTCAGGCAGATGATAAGCCAGAGTATGCCTCAGCTTTTCTCGAGTATGATAACGATCGTCTCGGTACTTGTCTGTATGATAATACTCAGCATCCCGCTCACGCTCGTAACGCTCGCGATGGTACTCGTTATGATGCTCACAACAAAGAAAATCGCCTCAAAAAGCGGAGATTTCTTCATCGCTCAGCAAAAGGATCTCGGTACCGAAAACGGCTACATCGAGGAAATGATGAAGGGTCAAAAGGTCGTAAAGATTTTCAACCACGAGGAAAAGAGCATTGAGGAGTTCAAAGAGCTCAACGACAAGCTTTTCAACAGCTCCTACAACGCCAATAAATTCGCGAATATCTTAATGCCCGTCAACGCTCAGCTCGGCAACCTCAGCTATGTGCTCTGCGCTATTGCCGGATGCGCGCTGTTTGTAATCAGCGGCGGAGCGTGGATAACGCTCGGAAGTATCGTAAGCTTCCTGTCGTTCAACAGAAGCTTCATTATGCCGATCAACCAGCTCAGCCAGCAGATAAACAGCGTCGTAATGGCGCTCGCGGGCGCTGAGAGGATCTTTGAGCTGCTCGACGAAGAGAGCGAAAAGGACGACGGCTACGTCACCCTTGTCAACGCCGAGATAAAGGACGGCAAGCTATGCGAGACCGAAAAGCGCACCGGAGTCTGGGCGTGGAAGCACGTCCATCAGGCAACGGGCGAGGTCGAGTACAAGCCGCAGGAGGGCGCGCTCGTTATGGACGGCGTCGACTTCGGCTATACCGACGACAAGCTCGTTCTTCACGACATCGACCTTTACGCAAAGCCCGGTCAGAAGATCGCGTTTGTCGGTTCAACGGGCGCGGGCAAGACCACGATAACCAATTTGATAAACCGTTTTTACGATATTCAGGACGGCAAGATACGTTACGACGGAATCAATATCAATAAAATCAAAAAGGCAGATCTCCGCCGCTCGCTCGGCATCGTTTTGCAGGAGACTAATCTGTTCAGCGATA
>CACYQK010000076.1:0-7154 GCA_902776495.1 uncultured Ruminococcus sp.
CTCACTCAGCCCGAATCTGCCCGAGTAGCGCTCAAATTCTTCCTTTGATACATAGGCGCGGTTATCGAGCAATCCTCTGTCGCATATTATGGCAGAAGCTTTCGTGCCCGACTCCAAGGCGGTTTTATACAGTTCTTTTTCCTTATTATACTGTTTTTCAAACAGGCGGCTGTGGAACTCAAAGCTGCCGACTTCTTTGGGGGTTATCCCCTCCTCCATAAGCGAAGTTGCGGTTTCTTCAAGCGTAAACACCCTTACCCCGAGTTTTTCAAGCTCAGATCTTAGATAAATTAACGCTTCTGTCTTTCCTCCGCAGGGACCTCCCGTCAGCGCGATTTTAACTACGTTACCCATAAAAACCTCTAATAAAAATACACAAATCACGAATATGATACCATTATATAATGTATTAATATCAATTTAATTCGATAAAAGAATTATATCAATATATTAAAGTGCTAAAATAAAATTCGGAATTAATTTTTCAAAGTACTTTTTTGAAAGGAAGTTTTTATAATGGCAAAAGCAAACATTGATTGGTCAAATCTCGGCTTCGGTTATATCCCGACAGGCGAGCGCTATGTATCCGAATACAAGGACGGCAAGTGGGACGACGGCATTATGACCACTGACGCAAATATCACAATGAACGAGTGCGCGTGCGTTCTGCAGTACGCTCAAACCGTTTTTGAGGGCCTTAAGGCGTACACGACCGAGGACGGCAGAATTGTAGTTTTCCGCCCCGACCTCAACGCAAAAAGGCTTATTGACAGCTGTAAGAGAATCGAGATCCCCGAGGTTCCCGAGGAGAAGTTCCTTGAAGCGGTAGAAAAGGTAGTAAAGGCAAACGCCGACTTCGTACCTCCCTACGGCTCGGGCGCAACACTTTATCTCCGTCCGTATGTTTTCGGCAAAAACGCGGTTATTGGCGTAAAACCCGCCGATGAATATGAGTTCAGACTTTTCTCTACCCCCGTTGGTCCCTACTTCAAGGGCGGCGCAAAGCCCATTACTATCAAGGTCTCAGACTTTGACAGAGCGGCTCCGCACGGCACAGGAAACATCAAAGCGGGTCTTAACTACGCTATGAGCCTTCACGCTATCGTTACCGCTCACGCTGAGGGCTTTGACGAGAATATGTACCTTGACGCCGCAACACGCACCAAGGTTGAAGAAACAGGCGGCGCTAACTTCCTGTTCATCACAAAGGACGGCAAGGTAGTTACTCCCAAGTCAGACAGTATTCTCCCCTCTATCACGCGCCGTTCGCTGATGTATGTTGCCGAGCATTACCTCGGTCTTGAGGTAGAACAGCGCGAGGTATACTTTGACGAGGTCAAGGACTTCGCCGAGTGCGGACTTTGCGGCACAGCAGCGGTCATCTCGCCCGTCGGAAAAATCTACGACCACGGCAACGAGATCTGCTTCCCCGCAGGTATGGAAGAGATGGGACCGATCACAAAGAAGCTCTACGATACATTAACAGGTATCCAGATGGGCAGGATCGAAGCTCCCGAGGGCTGGATCAGAGAGATCAAGTAATATAACAAGGAATAAGTAAAGGTCGCTTCGCTCCGATTTGGAGTGAGGCGACCGTTTTTATTTAAAACTATATGCTTTCATAAAGTGATTATCCCACTTTAGCTTTCCGAATGTATCTGAATAATACTGGTTTATGGTGATAAAATCGTCCTCTCCCCTTTTCAGCACGCAAAAATAGTGCTCAACAAGGCTCTTTTTCTCTCGGATAAGGATGATCGAGATCTTGAATTCATTCGCTCTGCGCTTGTATTCTTCAAAATCGTTTATGACCTCACAGTCAACGCCGTGAGCCTTAAAGTACTTAGGCAAACGCCACGGCGAGGTTCCGAGCAAGCCGCTGACCCTGCCGAGGTGATTCAGCTCAAATTCAAGCAAAACATCGCAAAAGTCAACGGGCTTGCCGAGTTCGAGCATAACATTATATGCCGCTACTGCTCCGCAGCCGTTCTTCCCTACCTTGAAGAATATGCCGTATTTAAGATCCTTTATCCGCTCGTCGTCCTGACGGAATATATATCCGCTAATTCCCTTTAGCCTGCTTCTGTTATAGGAGTCACGTTCGTGCAAGCCACGGCGGCGGGTATTATTCAAACTGTACTTCCAAGCCATAAATATCACCTGTAACAAACGGCAGCCGGATTAAGTAACCACCGAATTTAATCAGTGCTTACTTAACGACTGCCGTAATTTAATTCTGATAAAGAATTATCTTCTGTTTCTTCCGCCGTTGCGGGGTCTGCGGGGACGTCCGCCGCCTCTGCGGTCATCATCGCCGTTATCCTCGGGAGTAAGACCGTCAACATCGATCAAAACCTGACGACGGCTGAGGTTGAGTCTGCCCTTGTCGTCGATCTCCTGAACCATTACGCGGATGATATCGCCGACATTTACAACGTCGGTCACGTTCTCTGTGCGCTTAACATCAAGCTGAGAAACGTGAACAAGGCCTTCCTTGCCGGGAGCGATCTCTACGAACGCGCCGAAGTCCATAATCCTTGTAACCTTGCCGAGGTACATTGCGCCGGGCTCGGGATCGCTTGCGATAGTCTGAACGATCTCGACCGCTCTCTTGCACTTCTCTGTATCAAGACCGGATACGAATACCTGTCCGACCTCGCCGTCTTCCTCGATATCGATCTTGACCTCGCACTCAGCCTGGATCTCCTTGATGACCTTACCGCTCTTACCGATGACTTCACTGATCTTATCGGCAGGAATAGTAGTTGTGAACATCTTGGGAGCATAGGGCGAAAGCTCTTCTCTGGGCTCGGCAATCGCCTTGAGCATAACCTCGTCAAGGATGAACAGACGCGCCTTGTGAGTCTTTTCAAGCGCTTCCTTTACCATCTCGGGTGTAAGACCGCTGATCTTGAGGTCCATCTGGATAGCTGTGATACCCTCATGAGTACCTGCAACCTTAAAGTCCATATCGCCGAAGAAGTCCTCGAGTCCCTGAATGTCTACCATTGTCATCCAGCGCTCGCCCTCGGTGATAAGACCGCAGGAAATACCGGCTACGGGAGCCTTGATGGGTACACCGGCGTCCATAAGAGCAAGTGTTGAACCGCAGATAGAACCCTGTGATGTCGAACCGTTTGAAGAAAGAACTTCTGAAACGAGTCTGAGAGCGTACGGGAACTCCTCGACCGAGGGGATTACCGGTACAAGAGCTCTCTCAGCCAGCGCGCCGTGACCGATCTCACGTCTGCCGGGGCCGCGGCTGGGCTTTGTCTCGCCTACCGAATAGCTCGGGAAGTTGTAGTGGTGGATATATCTCTTCTCGGTCTCGCCGTCGATGCCGTCAAGCAGCTGTTTGTCGGATACGGGGCCGAGTGTAGCTACGGTAAGAACCTGAGTCTGGCCTCTGGTGAACATACCCGAACCGTGAACTCTTGGAAGTACAGCGACTTCGCTCGCGAGAGGACGGATGTCGTCCATTCCTCTGCCGTCTACGCGCTTTTGCTCGTCGAGCAGCCAGCGGCGAACGATGAACTTCTGAGTCTTGTAGAGGCACTCGTCGATAGCAGCCTCCTGCTCGGGATAAAGCTCGTCGAACTTCTCGTGAACAGCCTCGTAGATGGGCTTTAAGCGCTCGTCGCGAACTGTCTTGTCGTCTGTATCGAGGGCAGCCTTAACGTCTTCCTCCGCGAACGCTTTGATAGCCTCGAACATCTCGTGCTCGGGCTCAAGGCTTGCAAACTCAAACTTTGGCTTGCCGATCTCGTCCTTGATCTCGTTGATGAATTTGATGATGCTCTGGTTAGCCTCGTGACCCGCCATAATAGCGTTGTACATATCCTCGTCGGATACACAGTCAGCGCCTGATTCGATCATAGCGATGCGCTCGCTTGTTGAGGCAACCGTTGTAGCCATCTTGCTGACAGCTCTCTGCTCCTCGTTGGGGTTGATGACGAACTCACCGTCTACCATACCTACGGAACAACCGGAAATAGGACCGTTCCAGGGTACGTCTGAGATAGAGATAGCGATAGACGCGCCGATCATAGCCACGATCTCGGGCTGGCAGTCGGGGTCAACGCTCATTACGGTGCAGACGATAGAAACATCGTTGCGCATACTCTTATCAAACAGAGGACGGATAGGACGGTCGATAACACGGCTTGTAAGGATAGCGTGCTCCGAGGGTCTTCCCTCTCTCTTGAGGTATGAGCCGGGGATCCTGCCTACCGAGTAGAGCTTCTCCTCGTAATCGACTGAAAGCGGGAAAAAGTCTACGCCTTCTCTGGGCTTTGCGGAAGCTGTTACGGCGCAGTGAACCACGGTATCACCGTAGGTTACAAGGCAAGCGCCGTTAGCGAGCTGAGTCATCTTGCCTGTTTCGACCTTGAGGGGTCTGCCGGCAAACTCAGTCTCAAACACTCTGTACTTGTCAAATGTCATTAAACTGTTCATTGTAAAATCCTTTCTGATATAAATTTTTATATTAACGGGATCTCACACTGATTTAGCAATAAAAACATACCGCAAAGCGAGTTGCAATATCTTTTTACCGCTAAAATACAGTGGGTGAATAATCCCGTTATACGGCTGTAATAATTGAATTTAGGGCAAGAGAGCTTTCGCTCCGCTTGCCCTTGTTTTGTAAGATTACTTACGGATACCGAGTTTAGCGATGATAGAACGGTATCTTTCGATGTCAACCTTCTTAAGGTAGCCGAGAAGACTTCTTCTCTGACCAACCATCATAAGAAGACCGCGTCTGCTGTGGTGATCCTTCTTGTGGATCTTGAGGTGCTCGGTAAGGTCATTGATCCTCTTTGTGAGAAGAGCGATCTGAACCTCGGGAGAACCTGTGTCGCCCTCGTGAAGAGCGTACTCCTGCATTATAGCTTGCTTTTCTTCTTTTAACATTGTGATTCCACCTTTTTATTTATTTTGCCTGAATCTCAGAAAAGGGCTGTGAAACTCCGCTTTGCGGCTTGACCCCTGATCCGTGAAGCAGGTCAACTGCTATATAATAACACAATTTATTTACAAAGTAAAGGGTTTTTAAAAGATTATTTTGAACCCTCGGTGCGTTTTTTCATCTGATTAAGGAGATTTGCCTTGTCTTTTTCCGACAAAAGGTTAAAGAGCTTTACGAACTCTTGGGTCTTTTCGTCCTCCGGTTCATTATCGCGGACAACAGTTATTTCGTCATCGTCGGACAAAAGACAATTGAGGTCGACCCCGAATATCTCCGAGAGCTTTCTGAGCGAAGAAACATTCGGCTCGGTCACTCCTGTCTCGTACTTTGTATAAGTTGTGCGGTTTACCTTTAGGATATCGGCGACATCCTTTTGGGTAAGCCCTTTGTTTTTTCTTAAAGTCTCAAGCTTGTAACTCAGCGTGTTTTTTTTACTTTCCATTATCTCACCGCCATACACCATTCATACACCATTAAAATATATTATATCGCATAGGAATCGGCTAATTCAAGAAATGTGAAAAAATTTCCCTCAGGGAATTAATTAATAAAAAATCAATGAAATAAAAAAATACTATTGAAATTATTAAACTTTTAATGTATAATAGCAAAGGTAAAAATAATCCGCTGGAGTAGCGCAGTTGGTAGCGCAACTGATTCGTAATCAGTAGGTCGTGGGTTCAAGTCCCATCTTCAGCTCCACCCTTAAAACCGCATTGGAAAGCCATTTTCGGGCATTTTCAGTGTGGTTTTTATTTTTCTAATAATGAATTATAAATGAATTTGATGTATATTTGTCGCTTATGGGCGTTATTATTCAGTGGAAAACACCTAAAATCACCCAAAGAAACAGACTGCACTCTCACGCCGAGGGTGCAGCCTTTTTTTATTATGCTGTATTTAATTAGTAATCATTATTATTCTCTATAGAATCAGTATTATTATAATCCATATCAATTATCTTTGCAGTGTTTTGAACCGGATCGTACGCAAGCTTTATTTGCATCTGGCTTTCCTGGTATTTTCCATATGAAAGAATAATAAAAGCATCATCACTGTTTTCTTTACCATTAACAGTAATAGGTGAAGGACCAATAGTGGCAGGAATACCGAGTTTATTAATTACATCCTCTAAAGAACTGTCTTTTGTCAAACCTTTATAACTAACCCCCTGACAATTTCTCATAAATGTAATTCCTGATATTTCACAATCTTTGTATTTTTTGTCTTCATTAGACGAATTGGCTAACCTTAATTCTATTTCTCTTCCGGAACTATTGTTTTTGCAGCTTATAGGTCTTTCTGAATATCCGGCTTGAATATTTCTATCCGGATGTTCAAGCTCAAATCCATTTGATAATAATTCAGTAACCATAGTTCCTTTGGTTATATGACATCCATCAAAGCTTATATCAAGTTCCATTTCTTGTTCAGGTCGTTTATTAGTATTATCTTTTTCATCCCAATCAAAATTCACAACTAAATATTTATCGTCACGCTTTTTGTAATTTGACATCTTCTCACTTCCGAGAACGCTTTCAACTAAGTCAACCGCTTTATTAATGTTTTCTTTTATCCCTTCGTTAGCAGCAGCTGTGTCGAGCTTCTCGCCGTCCCAGTTTTCTACATAATAATGTCCGTCGGAATCCTTTTCGGATGTATTCTGAAACTTTCGGTTTTTGTTATCCAGCTTTATGTCACGGGTCTGAGTTTCGTCGCCGTCGTTAAAGATGATATACTCTACGCCGTCCGGTAATGTATAAGAATATATGTTCTTTTCGGTTTCTTCCATCTTCTTTCCGGGCCAAACAGTCATATCAGTTTTGCTATCCGACCAATAATACACATATATAGGCTTATCCCACTGTGTATCCTTAAATTTTACTGTGTTAGTAACAGGCTCGTCATCCTCAGACTTACTGCTTGAGGCCTCGCTGCTTTCCTTCCGGCTTGAAGAACTCTCAGCGTTGTCTTAACTGGATTTGTCTTGATTAGCATTGTTTGATAAGTTACACGCTGCAAGCGACCAAATCATAAACACAGCTAACATTAGAGCAAGGATTTTTTTCATTGTCATTTTTCTTCCGTAAGCGTCAAATGAGGTAAAGAAACATCCGCCACAGATACCGGTTGGTACTGTGGCGGATGAGATTATTTTAGGGTATTTTATTCAGTTGAACATGCC
>CACYQK010000077.1:0-7125 GCA_902776495.1 uncultured Ruminococcus sp.
AAGGTAGAACCCCTCAGTCGCATACGCGACAGCTCCCCTAAAGCACTATCGTGCGTCAGGGGAGCCTTTGTTTGCTGTTATTTAATTAAGATACATAGTTAAGCGGGTTCTGATATTCTCCGTTGAGTCTGATCTCAAAGTGGAGGTGGGGGCCTGTGGAGTTACCTGTTGAACCGATGAGAGCGATGGTGTCGCCCTGGTTTACATACTGGCCTGTTGAGCAGCAGATCTCGCTTGCGTGGCCGTATACTGTCATATAGCCGTTGCCGTGGTCGATCATTACATAGTTTCCGTATCCGCCGCCGTCGTTGCCCGCAAAGGTAACTACGCCGCCGTCAGAGGCTAAGATGGGCTGACCGTAATCGTCGCCGCCCGCGATGTCAAGACCGTTGTGCATTCTGCCCCAACGCCATTCCATATAGCTTGTGATGTTGTGGGTGTGGGGAACAGGCCACATAAAGTTTCCTGTTGATTCGCCTGTGGCGGTTGACTCGCTGTCTGACTTGTATTCTGTCTCGCCCTGCTTTGAGCCCTTTGTGATCTCCTCTGCTACGGGTTCCTTTGTGATCTTTGTATCTGTAACGACTGAATCTGTAAGGTTGCCGTCAACGTAGTTGAGTCGCATATATACGGTAGTCTTGCCGACTTCGCCTTCCTTTGTGACCTCTTCGTAGCTGTTGTCCTTGGTGTCGTCGTATGTTACGTTTGTCTCGTATTCCATATCGACTTCGTATGACCAGTCTGTGTAGAGAGATACAGAAAGCTTATCCTTTGCCTTTGCAAATACTTCCTCGGCTGTTTCAAGCTGAGCGGAAGGAGCGGTAGTGTTGATAAGCTGAACGTCGTTTGCGAACTCGGTAGTTGTTGTGTCGTCATACTCCGCGCGTGCTTCAACAAGGAAATTGTCGAGCAGGCTCTGAAGCGTCTCGCCGTCCTCTGTTACGCCGATCTCCTGACCGTCGACAGTGAGGGAGTAGTAGTTGAGATTCATATATATCTCGGGATTTTCAATGTTGTTGATATCAACATTATTAAAATCGTTCTCTGTCTCAATGACCACGGGGGTCTGAGATACTACCTGAGACTTAGCGTCGTGCTGAATCTGAGAAGCGTCTGCCTCTGCGGGATCTGTGCCGAGTGCGCTTACGGTTACGCCGCAGAGAATAGCGGCTGTAATGCAAGCCATTGCGGTGAGGATCGCTTTCTTTTTAATAATACTGTGCGTGGGCGCGCTGTGCGCGTGACGCTTTTTGTTCTTGCGTGACTCAACGTCGCGAGAGATCTCTGTTTTAAGTCTTTTTGTAAAGCGTACTGTCTTTTTAAATGTACTGATGTTTTTCTTGTGTCTTTTTTGATTTGTTTTTTTGCCTGTGACATTTTCAATTCTGTCATAACCTTCCAGGCCGATAAATCTTGTTTCCAATTTAATTCTCCTATCTTATTAACTGTTACAGAAATGTAACAAACCTTACACCATAATTATAACAAAAAAGAAATCTTTTTCAATAGAAGAATTAAAAATCGTGGGATGTTCGGCAAAATGCTGAAATATCCCACGAAATATTGTTGATACCAACCAAATATTCTTATAACTAATTATACATAAAGTAATAGAGCGGTTAAATAATATACAAAAAGTAGTGTTACTTGTAGGGGCGGGCAATGCCCGCCCGCGGGTTACTGCAAATGTTGTAGTGCTTTTGCGGGCGAGCAATGCTCGCCCCTACATTGTTAACTCTAAACTCTATTCATAAAGATATTCAAATCCACATCCGAATTTATCCCGTCGACTTTTCCCTTGTCGCTGTACTGCCACATTGAGAAGTTGTAGTAAAAGGTCGGCAGGTCGTTGTATTCGCTGAGCCACAGCCGGTAGTCCTTTAGCGCCGAGAGGTCGTATTTATTGTAGAACTCCTTGCTTTCGGAATATATCATCGGGGTAAAGCCGAACTTTTTGACTTCTTCGCAGAAGGTTTTTGCGCAGCTTGTGACCTGTTCGTTATTTACGTTATCGGTTCGGGCGGTGTCGTCCTCGATCTCTTCCCAGTCGTAGGCGAGAGGAAAGTCGAGCTTGAGGTCTCCCAAGAGCTGAACGGCGTAGCTTGCTTCTTCTGCCGCCTCCCCGTCGTTTACCGCCTGAGAGAAAAAGTAACCGCCGGTTTTGATTCCTTGGCTTTGCGCGCCCTGTATGTATTCCTTTGCCTTTTCGTCGGAGTAGAGCGAGCCCTCACTGCCGTAGCCGCGGCCGCCCAAGCGCACCATTACAAAGTCGATCCCCGCGGCTTTTACCTTTGCCCAGTCTATATCGCCGCAGTTTTCGGAGACGTCGATCCCCGAAAGAGAGACCTTGCTGCCGTTTTCGTTGTAGATTTTCAGTCCGTTTTCTTCGGAAAAACCGTCGTTATTGTATTTATAAAGCTCGACCCCGTCGGCGACCGTGATCTCGATCTCGCCGAGCTGACTGTCGTTGATCTTGACTTTTTCACCCGCGGCTTTAGTTTCGGCATCGGAAGCCTGTTGCTCGGTCGATGACTGAGCCGATTGCGAGTTGTCCGGTGTGACCGTCCATTGTGTGGCGCCCTCTGAACCTTTTTTGTCATTATCCGAGCCGCAGCCTGTCAAAACCGCTGAAACCAGTGCCGCGCCGATAAGCAAAGCGCAGAATATTCTTTTCATTTTTACACTTCCTTTGTTTAAAATACTGTAGATTTGGAGATATAATTCTCTACAAGAAATATAAAACCACAAAATATGCTGTTTTTTCGGTGTTTTTTTCATAATAACACAAAATATTGGCTCTGTAAACAAATAAAATCAAAAATAGTATTGAAATATTTTTTGTTTTTAAGTATAATAGTATAAATAGGTTTAAACAAAAGGCAGGTGATTGGGTGAAGGGCGCTACAGTCAGCGGTTACAGCAAAAAATCTAAGGCTCAGTTACTGAAGGCTATTGATGAGTGCACGTCGCTCAGTCAGCTTTTTGCTCTTATTCAGCTTGAGGGCATAGTGATACAGATGCACAGCCAGTCGGGCGCGTCTAACCTCAAGCCCAAAACCCTCGGTCCCGGTGAGATCATCGACAAAAAGGACACGCCTTTTGAGCGGCTTAAGGCCGAGGTCAGAAAGTCTGTCGAGAACGGAAGGTAAACATATCTTTTTGTTTGAGATTTTTAGTGACAGATTTTTTGCAGCTAACACTGTATAATTTGATTGCCTCGAAAAGTTGGAAGCGTATATGTTTGGGGCAGTTATTATTTAAAGAAGGAGCGTTTATGAAAATGAGGAAATCAAAAAAACTTTTGGCAATTTTTCTCGCCGCTGTAATGGCGGTTTCGGCGGCAAGCGTAGTCGCGGTTTCGGCTGCGGAGGATGATGACGAACAAGTTGTCGCTGCCGTTGAAGAATCCGAGGATGTCGGCGCTGACGAGGACGAGGACGAAGACGTTACCCTCGCCGCCAACGAAGATGTTGACTTTGACGGCGCAAAGCAAGAGTCCGACGCTATTGCCGCTATGGACGAGGAACACAGCGTTGCGGCAGAAGCCGAGGAAGAGATCATCGCAAACAACGCACCTGCGGAGGATCCGGTTCCCGTGCCCGGTAACGTAACAAATCTTCAAAAGACGAGCTACGATACAAACGGCATAACACTTACATGGAACGCGGTGCCGAACGCGACCGGTTATTTTGTATACTATTATAATGCAGACGGTGAAGAGGGCGGCTGGCATAAGGCTGGCACTGTTAAGGGCGCTACTACCTTTAGGCTGAACCGCCTCAGAAACACTACTCAGTATCATTTCCTGGTTTCCGCATTTATTAACTATAAGGGCAAGATCTACGAGGGCAATCGCACACTTAAAAAGACCGCGACTCAGCCCGGTAAGGTCGCCGGACTTATGAGGATCCGTTCCTCACAGATAATCGAGCTGAAATGGAACCAGAACACCAAGGCTACAGGCTACAGGGTTTATCGTTCATCGCCCGAGTCCGGCAACAAAGAGGTTCTTTACAAGACTATTTACGGCAAAAAGAACTGCAAGTTGATCGACAAAAACATCAAGGTCGGCAATATCTATGTTTATAATATCAAGACCTTCAGAGATTGCAACAACGGCGCAAGCTATTCTTCACCGGCTAACAGGCTCAAATGCCTTTCGGGGCTCGGCGCTCCGGCGTTCAAGATCTCGACAAGCCGTTCAAGGGTCGACCTCGTTTGGAACTATAACAAGTACGCTACACGCTACGATATATACTGCTACACAAGCGCTAACGCGACAAAGGGCACAAAGCTCGGCAGCACAAAGTCGAACAAGTTCACTTCTCCCAGACTTTCGCCCGGCAAAAAGCTTTGGTTCCGCGTATATCCGATGTATGTTACAAAGCAGCACAGCATAACAGGTACTGCAATCAACCGTACTCTGACCGTGAACGGCAAGATCTTCGGCAAGAATATGGGAAGTACATACGTTGAGATCAGCATTGACAGACAGCATATGTGGTACTACAAAAACGGCAAGCTCATCGTTGAGACCGATGTCGTTACAGGTAACGCAGACGGCTGGCATAACACTCCCAGAGGCTTCCATTCGGTTTATTCCCGCGCGAGAAACACGACCCTCAGCGGTCCCGGATACTCCTCGTTCGTTCAGTACTGGATGGCGTTCTGCGGCGGCTGCGGAATCCACGACGCAAGCTGGCGTTCACGCTTCGGCGGTTCGATCTATAAGGGCGACGGCTCGCACGGCTGTGTAAATACTCCGACCGATAAGGTTAAGATCATTTATAACAACATATCGACCGGCACACCGGTAATTGTTTATTAAGCTAAATTCGCCTTTGGCAAGCTAAATTTCCGCTTGCGCGGAAGCTAAATTGCGCTTCGCGCAGCTAAATTTGGCTTTGCCAAGCTCAAGCTATATAAGAAACAAAAGCTGACTCATCTTTCGGATCGAGTCAGCTTATTTCTTTATTGGAAAAATATTGATTTTTTTGGTTTTTTATGTTATACTTTGATTTAGAGGTGATACTATGCCCGAGGATAAACTGGATTTAATTATTGAAAATGCTGCTCATTCGGTAGAGATGGAAGGCTACTCTATTGATGAGCAAAGCAAAGTATGGTGCAGACAGCTTATAAAAAATGAGATCTCAATGGACGAATATATCTCCCTTGTTAAACAAAAAGCAGGGGTGGCTTGATGAAATATGAGCTAAATCCTTTAACCTCTGATTGCTATGACGGAACGAGTTGTTTGATCAATAAGCTGAATATTAAAGATGAAAAAATACTGGATCAGATCGAGGCTGATATTACATTTGCCAAAACTGCTGAGCTTGAAAGCATTCCAATAGACGGTTCTTTTGACACTGATCATTATAAAGCGATCCACAAATACCTGTTTGAAGACTTGTATGATTGGGCAGGGGAATTCAGAACCGTTAATCTGTCAAAAAAGGGAACAAATTTTGCTGATTATAATGAAATAAAAACTCTTTGTGATAAAACATTTGACAGAATAAAACTTTTGAATTATTATCAGGGATTATCTTTTTCTGATTTTATTAATGAGATCGTAGATTTGTATTGTTGCTTAAATATGATCCATCCGTTCCGTGAGGGTAACGGCAGAACTCAGAGGATTTTTATTGCGCAAATCATACGCTATAATAAATATAGAATAAACTTTTCTAAAATTGATAAAGATTTATTAATGATCGCAACTATCCAATCGGCACAGGGCGTTACTGATAATCTAAGGAAAATTTTTGAACAGAATATAAAAAACAGCTGACTCATCTTTCGGATAGAGTCAGCTTATTTCTTTATTAGAAAAATATTTATTTGTCAATAAAAATATAAATCGGAGCGGAGCGACCATATATTATTCGTTATTCTTGAAACTTGTCAAGTTTTTTGTACAGTTAGAAGAGTGAAAAATTCATTTGGTATATGATAGTCAATCCCTGAATGGAGTCTACCTGCATTGTAATACATCTCAATGTATTCTATTATTCTTCTCTGTGCTTCCTCAAATTTAAGGCAGCTCAGAGAAGGCAACTCGCATTTAAGAGTTTTCCAGAAGCTCTCGATCGGTTGATTATCACTGGGTGTACCCGGACGTGACATACTTTTTCTAAAACCGAGTTCTTCTACGAGCTCTTTTGTCTTTCTCGCAGTATACTGACATCCTCGGTCGCTGTGAAAGATTGCTCCTTGCGGTCTGTCAGGATTTCGACCTGCTGCCATTTTGAGTGAATCTTGAACTATTCTTTGTGTTTGGTTTCGGCTGATTGACCATCCGACTATCCGTCTGGTTGCCACATCTATTATTCCGCACACATATATCTTGCTACGATAGCATTTTAATTCAGATATATCTGAACACCACAGATAGTTTGCTATTTCTACATCGAATTTATCCTTAATCAGATTTTCTTCGATATATTGCTGCTCGGTTTTCCTTGGTTTCTTCTTTTTGCCTGTTCTGCCGCTTTTGGCTTCCAGACCGTGTGCCTTTAGGATCCGAGATATTATATACTCGCTTACGTCTATTCCTTCTGTCAACAATTCTCTGCGTATTCGTATTCTGCCATAATTTCCTTTGTGTTTCTTAAAACAGTTAATCACGGCTTTTTCTATCTCTTTTTCTTCACTTTCCTGTTGCTTCGCTTCGTAGTAATACTCGCTTCTTGACACACCCAGCACTTGGCATACTTCGCTAACGTTTTTGTTTTTTAGCTCCTGTTTAGCAAACCTTATTCGTCTGCCGGGTGCTTCGCAAAGTATGCCGCTGCTTTTTTTAGTATTTCATTTTCCATCTTCAAGCGTTCGTTTTCTTTCCTGAGCTTCTTTAGCTCCGCGTCTTCACTACGCAAGTGCCCTTTGCCCACGAACGCATCTTCTCCGTACGTTTCGTACTCATCTATCCAGCGATAAAGCATCACCTTGTGGATTCCCATTTTGTCTGCTACTACCGCCGGCTTTATGTGATCCTCGATTACCAGTTCGCATGCTCTTACTTTAAATTCTTTGCTGAAAGTTCTTTTCATCACTTACACCTCTCTGAGTTTATTATATTATTCACTCTTCGATGTGTCCAGTTTTACTATACAACTTTCC
>CACYQK010000078.1:0-6961 GCA_902776495.1 uncultured Ruminococcus sp.
ACTTTCCGCCGTCCTTGGGGAAGATGAACTTGCTGTTGTCCAAGCCCCCGAGCGCGTAGAAGTTATCTGCGCAGGGCTTGTCGACCTCGTAACAGCAGACCGATATCGCGGGTCCGACCGCCGCCTTTATGTCCTTGGGGTCGGTGCCGTAGAGTTCGGTCATTTTTTTTACGACCTTCTCCCCTATCCTGCCTACTGTTCCGCGCCAGCCCGCGTGAGCCAGCCCGATCGCCTTTGTCTTTGTATCTACAAAAAACAGCGGCGTGCAGTCGGCATAGTAGGTCACGAGCGTAACGCCGGGCTCGTTGGTGATGAGCGCGTCAACGCTCTCCAAATCGCGCGGCTTGTATATGCCCACTCCCCTGTCGGCCTTGGTGACGGCGCGTACAAAGGTGTGGTGATCCTGAGCGGACGCGGTCAGGCTCTCAAAATCAAAGCCCGCGCTTTGGCAGAGCCTTTTGTAATTCTCGGTCACAGCATCGGGATCGTCGCCGCGGTTGAACGCGAGGTTCATTGAGGTAAATTCTCCCTTTGACACTCCGCCGAGACGGGTGGAAAACGCGTGATTGATGAATTTTATTTCTGATAAAGAATTATAGTTCAAATACGGAACCGACTCCGCATTGTTTAGCTTCATCACTTTTGAATTAAAAACCAATTTTAGCCTCCGATAATACTTGAAAGATCATTACAACTCTGCTATAATACTAACAGAAGGTGATTATATGAAAAACAAACTGTTCGGCAAAAACATTGTTCCCGACTGCTCATATTGCTACAACTCGATTTTTGAAAACGGAATCATCGCGTGCAAAAAGTCGAAGCACATTGAGAACAACAAGTGCAGGGCGTTCAACTACAACCCGCTTTTGAGAGTGCCGAGAAAGGTATCGCTCTACGGCAACTACACCGCCGAGGATTTTAAATTATAAGTCAAATCAATACATAAACCAAAACGCTGTATCGCGGGGTCGCCCCCGCAGGCAATCCGCCTATTTAAAAGTCATTCTTTTGCTTAAGTTTGATTAACGGCGGGTCAAAAGTTTTCATATAATTCAAAACGCTGTATCGTATGATATAGCGTTTTTTATTTTACAAACGTTTTATTATCAAACGAAGAAAAAACGGGCGGACACATAGGTCCGCCCCTACGAAATATTCAAAACTTTTGACCCGCCGTTAACGGAAGTTTAACGTACAATAAAACCTTTCCAAAGGCGGACCGGATGCAACGTCACGTTGCCGGATTTGCGGTGTCGCCGCCGCGACCTTAGCCCATCTGGAAATCCAAAATGTAGCTTTCTATCGCGATCTGGACGACTTCCTTTGCCTTTTCGGCGCCGCTGATCGACTTGATCTCGGTCTCCTTGCCCTTTTCGAGCATCTTGTAAACCTGGAAGAAGTGGCGGATCTCGTCAAAACGGTGCTTGGGCAGATCCTTGATATCGTTGTATCCGTTATAGTTCGGGTCGTTTACGGGAACAGCGATGATCTTCTCGTCGTTTTTATTGTCGTCGATCATCCTGAGCACGCCGATGGGCTTGCACTCAACCAGAGTCATAGGCGCGATGGTCTCGGAACAGAGAACAAGAACGTCGATAGGGTCTCCGTCCTTTGCGTATGTGCGCGGAATAAAGCCGTAGTTTGCGGGATAGTGTGTAGAGGTGAACAAAACTCTGTCGAGCTTGAGCATACCTGTCTCTTTATCCATCTCGTACTTATTTTTTCCACCCTTGGGTATCTCGATCACAGCGTGGAATCTCTCCGCGGTGATTCTTTTCGGGTTGATGTCGTGCCAAATATTCATAAATGCGTGCCTCCCTTTTTATAGTTGAATTCGCTTGCGCGAGTGAAATATTCCTCTATATCAATTATAAATAATAAACCCTGCAATGTCAATGATTTATTTCTTTATATTCTCGATAATTACCTTGATTATCTGTATCAAAATCGTCGGAGCTATCGCAAGCGCGAAAATAATGCCAACCTGAACCGCGGTGATGTCCGCAACGCAGAACAGTCCATGTAATCCGGGTACGAAAATAACGAGAGAGAGCAGCAGCACTCCGAGCACGAACGCGCCGACACTCGCCATATTCGAGCCGAAGCCGAGTTTGAAGATCGAGCTCCTTGAACGGCAGTTAAAGCCGTGGAACAGCCTTGCAAGGGTAAGGGTAGCGAACGCCATTGTGCCGGCGACCGCGGGGCTGACGGACAAGCCGCAGTAAAACGCGGTGATGACCGAAACCGAGATCAGCGCGCCGAGCCCGAACATCAGTGACGAGAACTGCTTTGTGAGTATTCCCTTGTTGGGGTCGCGCGGCTTTTGCGAGAGCAGTCCGTCCTCGGGCGGCTCCATACCGATGGCGATCGCGGGGAGCGAGTCGGTCAGCAGATTGATAAACAGCAGGTGTACCGCCTCAAACGGCTGCGGAAGCGCAAAGACCGAACAGAAAAGCACGGTGATTATCGCCGCCATATTGCCCGAGAGCAGGAACAAGATTGCGTTGCTGATGTTGCGGTAAACATTACGTCCGTTGGCTACCGCCTTGATAATGGTTGCAAAGTTGTCGTCCTGCAAAATCATCGACGCGGCGTCCTTTGAGACCTCGGTGCCGGTGATGCCCATAGCTACGCCGATGTCCGCCTTCTTGAGCGCGGGAGCGTCGTTTACGCCGTCGCCGGTCATAGAGACGATGTTGCCCTTTTTCTGCCACGCCTCAACTATTCTTATCTTGTTTTCGGGAGAAACGCGCGCGTAAACAGATATTTTTTCGATTTTCTCGTCGAGCTCGTCGTCAGTCATAGCGTCAAGCTCCAAGCCCGTAACGGCAAGGTCGCCGTCGTTCATAATGCCGATCTGCTTTGCTATTGCCGAAGCGGTTATCTTGTGGTCGCCCGTTATCATAATAGGCTTGATACCCGCGCGTATTGCGTCGGCGACAGCCTTCTTGCTCTCCTTGCGGGGAGGGTCGATCATCGAAACCAAGCCGAGGAAGGTGTAGCCGTATTCGGTCTCCTCGGTGAGCTCCTCATCGCTCTCCTTATAGGCGAAGGTCAGAACGCGCAAGCCCTGATTTGAGTATTTATTATTCTGTTCGAGAATTATTTTCTTATCCTCAGCGGTGATCGGGCGAACCTTGTCAATCTCCGCAATCTTAACGCAGCGTTCGAGGATAGAGTCGAGCGCGCCCTTTGTGAGGACGTGCGGAACGCCGTGGATAGTGTACTTTGAGCTCATCATCTTGCGGTCGGAGTCAAACGGGACCTCTTCCTCGCGGTCGAGCGTGTCGCGGATCAACTCTTCATTGATGCCGATATTGCGCGAGGTCTCGATCAGCGCGTACTCGGTGGGGTCGCCGATGCCCTTACCGTCAACGATGCTCGAGTCGTTGTTGAGCACCATATCGTAGATCAGCATACGGTGGCAGGGATATTTCATATCAAGCTCTTCCTCGCGGATGCTCTCGCCGCCGATGAAGATCTTTTGAACGGTCATTTTATTCTGGGTGAGGGTACCCGTTTTATCGGAGCAGATGACCGACACACAGCCGAGACTTTCGACCGCCTTTAAGTCCTTGATAATGGCGTTTTCCTTTGCCATTTTCTCGGTACCCAACGCCTGGACTATCGTGACGATCGAGCCGAGCGCCTCGGGGATAGCGGCAACAGCGAGCGCCACGGCGTACATAAGCGAGTGGATTATGGTGTCAAACGCCCAGTTCCAGCCGCTCTGAGCCATTGAGAGCACGAACACCACAGCGCAGATTATCATAATGATTATCGCGAGCACGCTCGAGAACTTGTCGAGGCTCTGCTGCAGCGGAGTCTTTTTCTCCTTTGCGGAGTTCATAAGGTCGGCAATCTTGCCGATCTCGGTGTTCATTCCCGTGCCCGTCACGAGCACCAGCGCCCTGCCGTAGGTAACAAGGCTGCCCGAATAGACCATATTGGCGCGATCTGCGAGCGGAACTTCTTTGTCGATTATATCGTCGATCTTATCCACATTAGTCGATTCGCCCGTTAATGAGCTCTCGTTGACCTGCAGGGAGTAGTTGTGGATTATCCTGCCGTCGGCAACTACAAGGTCGCCTGCCTCAAGCACTATGATGTCGCCCTCGACGACGTTTTTTGAATCGATCTCTATCTTTGTGCCGTCGCGGATGACCTTCGCGCTCGGCGAGGAGAGGGATTTAAGGCTTTCGAGCGATTTTTCCGCCTTTACGTGCTGGACTGTGCCGAGTATCGCGTTGAGGATTATGACCGCGAAGATAACTATAGTGCTCTCGATATTGCCCGAGAACATTGAGATTATCGCCGCGATTATCAAAATGATAACAAGCAGGTCGGCAAACTGGCTTAAAAAGACCTGCAGCACAGACTTCTTTTTGCCCTCCGCAAGCTTGTTTTCGCCGTTTTGTTCAAGCAGCTCCTTTGCCTTTTCGGAGCTGAGGCCGTCGGTCGTCACATCAAAGTGCGCCAAAGCCTCTTTAGCTGATTTTTGATACCAATTGTTCATAACGGTTCCTCTCATAGCTAAATAATAGTGTTTTATATCCTCCCCCAAAGCTAAAGCGTTGGGGGGGAGCCTTTAACTTGGACTCACAAGTCCTCGTCAATTTCTTTTGAAACCTTGACCTTTTTGGGCATTTGCTTTTTTGGCTTGCTACAAAGCACCAGGATGATGCCCGCGAACGCGAGCAGAACTCCGCCCATACAGCACAGCATACACAGCAGCTCGTTCGTCATAACATAGCCGAAGATCAGCGCCGCGGCGAGCACGCCGATGCAGACCATCAAAAATATAAACCCGATTTTGAAACAAGCGTTCATTTTATTCTTCATTTTATCACCTCGTTGGCGATTTTCGCGAAATCTTCAAGACTGAGCTTTTCCGCCCTTGCGTTTGCCGGGACTCCCGCCCTTTCCAATATACCGTTTATCTCGTCCTTGCGCAGTTTAAGACCCGAGCTCAGCGAGTTTGAGATCACCTTTCTGCGCTGAGAAAACGCCGCCTTAACAACCTTAAAGAACGTTTTTTCATCGACCTCTACGGGCGGGTCCTCGCGTATGTCGAGCCGAATAACTGCCGAATCGACCTTCGGCGCGGGCATAAAGCTCCCTGCGCTGACGTGGAATTGTAAACTCGGCTCGGCGTAATAGTTGACAGACACCGTGACCGCTCCGCTCTCTCGCGAGCCGACGGGCGCGCAGATACGCTGTGCGGCTTCCTTTTGCACCATTACCGTTATCGCGGTGACGGGCAGCCTGTCCTCGAGCAGCTTCATAATCACGGGCGAGGTGATGTAGTACGGCAGGTTCGCGCAGATCACGACCTCCATACCGGGGAACTCGTCCGCAATCAGCTTGTTAAGGTCGAGCTCGAGCACATCGGCGTTGATGACCTTTATGTTATCATACTCCGCGAGCGTTTCGTCAAGTACGGGCAAAAGGCGTTTGTCGAGCTCTATCGCGACGACCTTGTCGGCGAGCTTGCACAGCTCGTTAGTCAGCACGCCGATACCGGGGCCGACCTCGATAACGCCCACGCCCTCACCTGCTCCGGACAGCTCAGCCATCCGCGGGCAGACAGAGGGGTTGATCAAAAAGTTCTGACCCAACGCCTTTGAAAACGTGAACCCGTGGCGGTGTAAAATATCTTTGATTGTACCGATGTCTGATAGTTTGTTCATAAATTAATTCGTTTCCTATTTTTTCTTAATGCCTCCCCCAACACTTGTTTTGGGGGAGGTGCCGCCCTAAGGCGGCGGAGGGGGCTGCGTTTCCGATAGCGCGAGTTTTCCTTTGAGAACGTGGCGTAAACACAAGCTCCGCCCCCTCAGTCAGAGCGTCTTGCGCCGCTCTGCCAGCTCCCCCAAAGCTAAAGCGTTGGGGGAGCCTTTAAAGACTCTTAACTCATAACTTCCTAAGCCCTTTCGGATACTTGTTTTTAAGCCTTCCGTTTGACGCCTTGCCAAAGCCGAGGGTGATGCCGTTCACGCACACGGCGCAGTAGCCCTTTATGGTGTTCGGCACGGCGATCTCTTCCCCGTGAAGGTATGCCTTTATCTCGGCGCTGTTGACGTCAAAATCAACGCTTTGCGCGCACTGTTCCGCCTTGGCGGCAGCGAACGCGCTGTGGTGGGGCTCGATGCGGTTTTTTAAGACCTCGCCCAAAACCACGCCTGCCCTGAGTATCGGCAAACCGCGCAAATCTATATCATAATTCTTTGGGAGAATTATTATTTTGTTGTTCTTTATCTCGATATTCTCCCCGAACGGTCGGTTTTTGAAAACCGAATCGTAAAAATCCAAAGCCCTTTGGTCGGGGGTGTTTTTGTTCGGAAGCGGCTCGGTTTTAAGGGCCTGTCCGCTTTTTCTGAGGCGAGCGGCAAAGTGACCCTCGCCGCCGTCCATAGGGAATATCCTGCGGGCGAAATCCATCGCAGGTCTGCCGAAGCTTACTCCCGCGTCCTCGAGCGAAAAGTCGGGGTTCTCCTCCAAAAACCGGGTGATGACGCCCTCGTTCTCCTCGGGAGAAAAGGTGCAGGTGGAGTAAACCATAACGCCGCCGTCCTTTAGCGCGAGCTTTGCGCTGTTAAGGATATTGAGCTGGCGCTCGGCGCAGCTCTCAACGTGCGCGACGCTCCACTCGGTCTGAGCGGAACCGTTCTTGCGGAACATTCCCTCGCCGCTGCAGGGCGCGTCAACAAGCACCTTGTCAAACCTGCCGCTTAGCCTTTGGCACAGCAGGTCGGGGTGGGCGTTTGAGACTACCGCGTTGCTTATCCCCATTCGTTCAATATTCGATAAAAGAATATTAGCTCTGCTTTTTACGATCTCGTTGCTCCAGAGCAGCCCTGTGCCGTTCAGCTTCGCGCCTATCTGCGTGCTCTTGCCGCCGGGTGCTGCGCAGAGGTCGAGGACTAAATCGCCCTTTTCTACCCCGAGCATCTCGACC
>CACYQK010000079.1:0-12127 GCA_902776495.1 uncultured Ruminococcus sp.
TGGCCCGGTAGTTCAGTTGGTTAGAACGCTAGCCTGTCACGCTAGAGGTCGACGGTTCGAGCCCGTTCCGGGTCGCCACTTTTGCCTCTGTAGCTCAGTCGGTAGAGCAGGGGACTGAAAATCCCCGTGTCGATGGTTCGATTCCGTCCGGAGGCACCAAAAAATGCGGATGTAGCTCATCTGGTAGAGCGCCACCTTGCCAAGGTGGAGGTAGCGGGTTCGAGCCCCGTCATCCGCTCCAAAAAAATTAGGACACCTTTATGGTGTCCTAATTTTTTTGCTTGCGGATAGGGACTCGAACAGCCCGTTAAGAAAATGTTGCAGTGCAACATTTTTAGGGCGCCGAGCTACGCAAAGTTAATCTCTTACACACGCCGCAGTCAGCGAGCAGGAAGTTTTCGGAACTGCGAACACACGTCATCCGCGGGTGTCCTAATTCTTTTGGTTACGGATAGGGGCTCGAAGGTGACGAGAACGACCGCCGCCGGTGGCGGATGAAGGGAGTTCGAGGAAGCGCAGAAACAGGGAGTTCGAGGAAGTACCTTTAGGTGCGACGCTGAACGACCATGTTTCAAACGGAGAGCGTGCCGACCAACGGGAGGCAAAAACGTCACAGTGTGACGTTTTTAGCGAGAGAGCTACGCAAAGTTTACACATCCCACACGCCGCAAAAAACGAGCAGAGAGCTTTCACACTACGCGAAAACCCGTCATCCGCGGACACCTTTATGGTGTCCTGTTTTTTGCCTGTAAAGCGCCAAATCCCTAAAAACGCCAACACCGTACAATGACTGTTTCTACAGCCTTTGTGCGGTGTTTTTTTCGTTATATGTCAGAAATCCTAATAAAAGCTAATTACTCTTCATTGGTCTCTACTTTTTTGATGGCGTTGCTGACATCCTTTGAAAGCTCCATTCCCTGGAAATCCGAATCTTCCGGAAGGTACATATCAAAGTCCTGCGTCGCGTCAAATTCCGCTTCTGCCGAATCAAAAGCCAGATCCAGTATATGACCGCCCTTTGATTTGTCGTCTGAGATAAAGTGGAAGTGCCAGCCGGGTGTGTTGAGGCCGCCCATATAATCGGGACAATACAGCGCGACTACCGTTCCTTCGATGTTTTCATAATTGAACTCTCTCTGGTCTGTAGCAAGCGCTTTGTCAAGCGTCTTGTACGGCTTTTCCTGTTTGAGCTCACTGCGAACATTCATTTTGCTGAATGTTCCTTTGACCTTGACCATATAAAACAGGTTCTTTCCGTTGTCATTGACGGTTTTCGTGAGCGAATCCTTTAAGCCGTTGATGTCCTTTGTCTGAGACAGTGTTTCCGAAATATCCTTGTCAAAAAACGTAACGTTGGAAAACGGAACGGTTTCGTTGTCATCCGCGACCTGAACGCTGCCGTCGCCGAGCGCCTGATATACCGTGCCGTCAAGCACGATCATCTCGCCGTTGACGCCCTCAAAGGTGCCAATGCCCGTGTCGCCGTGCTGCTTCAATTCGCTTACCTTTACTATGCCGTCATAGTAGCCTTGCGTGAGCGATTGCAGCAGAGCTACCTGATAAACCGTTTCTCTTTTTTGGGTCTGCTCCTGTGAGGAACATGCCGCCAGCGGTATCATCATTGCCACAACCAAAAGAGTAGCTTTTATTCTGTTCATATCAATTTTTCCTTTCTGTTGATTATATCCGATTGTGTCGGAGCTTCCGATTATTGAGCTGTGAGTCTCTGGATAGCAGCAGCGTCGAGAATATCAACATTGCCGTCACTGTTGCTTATTTGGGTCTGTCCGCTGACCATATGTTTTTTTCCATCGGGCATCGGCTGAAAAGCCAAACAAATAAAGCAAAAAATTTAACGATTTATTAAATTGAACGCTGCGCGGTGACGTTTCGCCGCTGCTTCGTCCGTATCCCTTTTCCAAAAAGGGTAGTACATCACACAACACTATTATACACAAAAACGATATACAAAGACAAGACATTTTGTAAAAAAAATATTACAATTTTGGATAAACTATTGGAAAAAACGAGATAAGATAGTAATATAAAATAGGAAAACTGTTTTATTTCATTTTTAATGAGGTGTTGTTATGAAACTTAAAAACCGAATCCGGCCGTTTTATCAGGCTATCCCTAAGCTGCTGACATTTCAGGTAGTATCGGTAGTGCTGCTGTCGCTGCTGACGTGGGGCATATCATCTCTGTGCGGCTTGCTGCTTGGCTTGACCGGCAAGGCGGCTGTCACCAGCGGCGATATAAAGTTTTTGTTTACCCATTGGCAGTGCTACTTGATGATCGTTCTGGTCCTGATCATGGTCATCTCATATGTCGCGGTTGAGCTTAACGCTTTGATCATCTACTGCTCAAAGCTCCTCAATGGTGAAAAGGCTTCTGTTTGGCAGAGCATCAAGGGCGGCTTTGTCGCGATGAAAAAGTATCTCAACATTCGCGGATTGATAATTATTCTCTACGCGGTAGTACTTGCGCCGATCCTCGGACTCGGTTTTTCGTTATCGCTGACGTCATCGTTCTATATACCGCGGTTCATTATGTCGGTCATCAACAATAACCCGCTGTACTATACGGGATACCTGATAGTTATGTTGTTACTGACGGTTGTTGCTGTGATCTATTGCTTTATCCTGCACGGGACGCTGCTCGACGATAAGAAAATGAAAGACGCGAGCGCAAATTCCCGCAAGCTCGTAATACACAACCTTAAAAACTTCATTTTTGAGATCATCTGCTATTTTGTGCTCTTTACGCTGGCGGCAGTTATACTGACGTTTATCGCCGCGATCCCTCTGATCGTAGTCCAGTTTATCCCGATGAGCGAATCAGCGACGATATTCTGGGATATCTTATTGACCCTTATCCCGCTTGTCGTTGTTGTGTTTATGGCAATGATGTCTGTATCGTTCTTCATACTCAAGCTTACTATGCTTTACAAAAAGTACAGCACCGAGGGAGAATGGACTTATCAAAAGCGCGAAAAGAAGCACCATCCGTTTGTAATAACCGCCATAGTTGTGGTTCTTATCTGCTGCGTCGGGCTCTCGTTCATCGGGACTCTCGGCTTTGACGAGTTATTCCACACTAAGATCACGACCGAGATCGTCGCGCACCGCGCGGGCGGTAACGAAGCTCCCGAAAATACCGTTAAGGGTATCAATGTCGCTCACAAGCTCGGCGCAAAGGGCTGCGAGATCGATATCCAGCGCACCTCTGACGGATACTATGTTGTCAACCACGACGCGAACTTTGAACGCGTTGCGGGCGTAAACAAAACCCCGAGCGAAATGACGCTAAGCGAGGTCAAAAAGCTGCGCGTGGACGGAGAGCCCGTACCTACTCTCGAAGAAATGCTCGACGCATCCCGCGACAAGGTGATGCTTTTTGTTGAGCTGAAGGGCGATACCGCCGACAACCAAATGGCGGATGACGCCGTAAGGATCATAAAGGAAAAGGGTATGCAGGATCAGGCGATCCTTATCTCGCTGAAATACGATATTCTTGATTATATAGAGCAAAAATACCCCGAAATGCTTACGGGTTATCTTGCGTTCATCTCCTTTGGTCAGATCGAAAACACACCATTTGATTATATGGCTCTTGAGGAAGAGATAGCGACCGACAGTAACATCGACGCTATCCACAAAAAGGGCAAGAAGGTCATGGTTTGGACAGTCAACGAAGAAGACGACATCGAACAATTTATGACCGGTGACGCCGACGCGATCATCACAGATTCCGTTAAATTGGCGGGAGAGATAAAGGAACAGCTGTCAAATCGCGAGCCGATAGAGATAATACTCCAAAAATTGAGCTCTATTGTACAGTAGGAGGTCGTAGATAGATGGCAAAAAAAGAAAACGAATCTAAAAGTTCCGAGACCGTGAATCAGAATGATAATGCTCCGAACAACGCGCTGAAAGACAGAAAAACAGTCTTGGTCTCCAAAAGAGTAGAGACTATAGTCGCGGTCCTGCTCGGCATCACCACTTTGCTCTCGGCTTGGGCTTCGTGGATAGCGCATCTTCACGGCGGTCTGCAGTCCATCAACTTCACCAAAAGCAATAACTCTTCGGCGCTGGGAACCGCGGCGTCGAATATTGGTATACAGGCGTACCTTGCCGATTATATGACATGGAACACTTTACGAGATTATAAATATGAGCTCGAAGCGGCAAAGGCCGACGGCGATCAGGGAAAGATAAAACTCATCGAAGAAAAGATAGAGAAATACAAGAAGCAGAATATTGAAGGCGGTATTCTTGCCGAAGGCATAAAATGGATGGAGGAAAACAACGAAGACGATCCGTTTAAAATGCCGGGAATGGCGCAAAAATATATGGAACAGGGAAATGAAATGTTCCAAGAGTCACAGGAGCAGCTTGAGGAAGGAAAGCGCGATAACACAAAGGGCGACTCCTATATGCTTGTGACCGTCATATACTCGCTGACGCTGTTTTTGCTCGGTATCGTCGGTACATTCAAGAACCTGCCAAACCGAATAGCGGTGCTGGCGATAGCGTTCGGCTTCTTGATATTCGCGTTCCTTTATATGTGTACGATACCGCTGCCGACAGGATTTGATAAGATGAATTTCTTTGAATTTAAGAAATAGCACAATATAACGGAGACAAAGTATGACGAATCAAGTATTTCAAGAAATAATTAACGGATTGTATTTAGAAGTGCTCTTTGTAGCAATGATATTGCTCGGCATCCTTCTCGTTAACAATCTCGTTTTATACAAGCAAAAGCTAAAAGAACGTATATCGCTAATGCTGCTGTTTGCGGTGATCATGTGTGCCTGTGAGATCCTCTGGGCGTTCTGCGACGGTGATCCTCAGCTTAAAGCGCTGACTTATATCGGATGCTGCGGATATATGATATCGTTTGTCGCGTTTGCGGCTATGCTGAACCGTTACATACTGAGCCGTTTTGACTACCTGCCGAAAAGCAAGGCGCTTAATGCGGTGTTTTATATCATTCCGGTAGGGGTATTCTTCCTGCTGTGCATAACCACTCCTTTTACTCATTGGCTTGCAGAAGCGGACGAAGCAGGCGCGCTGCACGAGGGCTTCCTTTTCTCAACGCTGTTCACTCCCCTGATGTGGATATATATTATTGCAGCGCTTATCAGCGCGGTGGTCTACGCGATCAGAAGCCGCAAGGATCCTTCGGCGTCGCGCCGCGTAGCTTACAGTATGATCGTGTTCGGCGTGTTATCTCCCGCTATCTATATAATGGAGATATGCCTTTTGGGAGTTGACAGCAACTATCTCGCGCTCAGCCTGGCGGTTTCCATATCATTGGTGTACCTGACTACCAACGTCAGCACCCATACGCTTTTGGAGACCCGCGCAAAAGTGGAGGCTACCGAGACCGAGCTGCGCTTGGCTACCGATATACAGACGAGTATGCTCCCTTCGATATTCCCGGCGTTCCCGAACCGTCCGGAGTTTGACATCCACGCTTCTATGGATCCCGCCAAGGAGGTCGGCGGAGATTTCTACGACTTCTTTATGATAGATGACGACCATATCGCGATGGTCATAGCGGACGTATCGGGTAAGGGCGTTCCGGCGGCGCTGTTTATGATGTCCTCTAAGATCCTCATAAACGACCATGCGCTTATGGGCGGCTCTCCGGCGGAGATACTCCAAAGAGTGAACAAGCAGGTCTGCGCCAACAACGACGCCGAAATGTTTGTGACCGTATGGCTCGGAATACTTGAGATAAGCACGGGCAAGCTCACCACCGCGAGCGCAGGCCACGAATACCCGATAATAAATATCAACGGAAAATACGAGCTTTTAAAAGATAAGCACGGTTTAGCTGTCGGTGCGATGCCGATAGCAAAGTACAAAAACACCGAGATAACGCTCAAAAAGGGCGACAGCATTTTTGTCTACACCGACGGCGTCGCCGAGGCTACCGACGCTAACGAGCAGTTGTTCGGCACAGACCGCACGGTTGAAGCGCTCAACGCCGTTCCCGCAGGAGCCTCGCAGAAGGAGGTGCTGGCGGGCGTCCGTGCCGCTGTTGATGACTTTGTTAAAGAAGCGCCTCAGTTTGACGACCTGACTATGCTCGGGCTGAAATACAACGGCGCGGAAGATAACGCCGAACAATAATTTCAAGGAGGATCCCCAAATGAAATCAAATAAAATATACCAGGCTTCAACATTACAGGCTTTAGCGCTCGGATATACAAGACCGGTCGTTACCGTGCAGGAATTGCTCGAGCACGGCGATACCGGACTCGGTACGTTCGAAAGCGTAGACGGTGAGATGATCATATTGGACGGCGTATGCTATCAGGCCAAGCCGGACGGCAGCACGATCCGCACCGAAGACTCGGCAGGTGTGCCCTTTGCAGTCTCGGGCTTTGTTAAGGACGGCAGAAAGCTTGAAATGGGAGAGTTAAAGGATATCGACGCCATAAAGCTGGAGCTGACCTTGAGGATAGAAGAGGATTTCGGACTGAACAGCATCCACATCGCGCGGATAGACGGCTTGTTCAGTATTATCCACGCCCGCGCGGGAGCCCCTTACCGCGCGCATCATGTTTCGCTAAAGGATATTCTTTCAAAAACGCAGAAGGACTTTAGCTTTGAGAATATATACGGAACTCTGGTGTGCGTGTATTACCCCGATTATATGGACGGCATAAACGCCGCGGGATGGCATCTGCACTTCCTCTCACAGGACAGGACGCTTGGAGGACACGTTTTTGAGGTGTCGATGAGCTCCGGAGAATGTCTGCTGCAAAAAATGGACAGGATCGAGATCCAGCTCCCGAGAGAAGCGGCATTTGACACCTATTCCCTCAAAGAAGCCTCGCAGGACGAGATCGAAGAAGTCGAACAGGGAAACGGCTGAGATTTTTAATTCTTGCTTCAGAGCGTTTTGCAACACCTGAGAAAAATTGATATGAGCTTTTTCGGCTTCGTAGCAAAGCCAGCTCGGAAGAGTGCAGTTTTTCTTGACTGTTTTGATTTCGTTTTTACGGCGATACTCGTCAAAATCCACATCGACGAGGGTTACTAAATCATCTTTATTACCTTTGATTTTGTAATGGGACATACACTCAATGAGATTGCAGAAGAAATAGAAATAACAGAATGGTAACCGCTCCCAAATGAGGGCGGTTTTCTTGTGTTTATATTTCTTTTGCTTTTTTCTGCCTATAGACAAACAAGCCGTTATTTGGTATTATATACCTATAATCATAATCAGCGGGTGGACGTAATGACTTTATTCAGCAAAGAAGAAAAAAGAGTTGAATATCTTGAACTGATCTATGATCTGATTTTTGTATACATAGTCGGCAGGAACAACGCACTGATGCATAACATCGAGAACGGATTCACCTCCGGCGGCTCGTTTTTGGCGTATGTTTTTTGCACGCTTGCTATTATCCAGATCTGGATGTTCAGCACATTCTACATAAACCTGTACGGGCGCAACAGCGTCAGGGAGTACGTCTTTTTATTCATAAATATGTATCTGCTCTATCATATGGCGACCGCGATCGCGGTTGACTGGGAGCAGAATACCTACCGCTTTTTCATAGCGTGGGCGCTTATCCTCGTCAATATCGGCGTGCAGTATATTATCGAGATGCGAAACCACAAGGCGGCTCCGTGGGAGCTAAAGCAGATAAAGTCAAAGGCGTTTATACTATTCGGCGAGGCTGCTTTGGTAGCGGCGGCAGCGGTTCTGTATTACTTTACGGGCATACCGCTTGCTATTGTGCCGATCGTGTTCGGCATAATCGTCACCGCGCTGTCGGGTAAGACAAACCTGCTGGTTCCCGTCGATTTCGGGCACCTAAGCGAGCGTGCGATGCTTTATGTCGTCTTTACCTTCGGCGAGATGATAATCGTTGTTTCGTCATATTTCAGCGGAAAGCTTACCCCGGACGGAATGTATTTTTCGACCATGGCGTTTTTGATAGTCGTCGGCCTGCTGCTCGGCTACGGAACGATCTACAACCGGTTCCTCGACACTGAAAAAACCACGAACGGCACGGCATATATGATGATCCACGTCTTTTTGATCTTCGCGCTGAACAATATCTCTGTCGCGCTTGAATTTATGCGCGAGGATGAGATCGCCGTTTTGCCAAAGACGCTGTTTTTGACAGGCTCGTTTGTGCTGTACTTCATTTTCCTGTTCCTTATGGGCTTTTACGCAAAGCAAAGCTGCTGCTTCAACAAGCGCCTTGTGCTTTTGCTAACGGGTATTTTGATTAGCTTTGTCGCGCTTATGCTCTTGTTCAGAGAGATGATGTATGTCAATATCGCGATAACCGTTGTTTATGTTTTTCTGATTTTTATTATACTTTTCATCAGAGGGAAGCGGATGGAGGCTTGATTTATGGATATTTCAAAAGGTACGAATTTATTGAATGAGATATTAGCTCATATTACGATCCCAAAGCTGATCGTTTGCGGGATCGTTGTTGTCGTGACGGTCGCGCTGTGCTTAGGGCTAAAGTTCGGAACAAAGCGTCTCAAAAAGAAACTGTCTTTTGAAAACGACAAAACAAAGCTCTCGGTGCTCAATATCTCTGTGAACCTGCTGAGGATCGTTATCATTATTGTCGCCGTGATCGTTGTTATGCAGGTGCTCGGGATAAACACCGGCACGCTCACCACCGTGCTCGCTCTGGTGCTCGCGGTATTGGGCTTTGCGTTTCAGGATTCGCTCAAGGATGTATTTATGGGCTTGATCATCCTGATCGACAACTACTTCAAGGTCGGCGACGCCGTGTGCTACGAGGAAAGAGACGGCATCGTTGTGAACTTCAATCTGCGCACGACCAAGATAAAGATGATCGACGATAACTCGGTTCTTGCGATCTCAAACAGGAATATCTCGCAAATCGCGAAGCTTTCAAATATGAACGATATCGACGTCGGCTTGTCGTATGACGAGGACGTAAAAAAGGTTTACGAAACGCTTACCGAAGTCTGCGAGCGCGTCAAAAAGATAGATAATGTTGAGGACAGTATGTTCAAGGGGACTCAGAGCTTTGACGACTCGGTCATCAATTACAGGGTGCGCTTTTTCTGCAAGCCGATCAACCGCCCCGACACAAAGCGCGCGGTTATGCGCGAGATCCAAAAGGGCTTGGATGAGGCAGGAATAAAGATACCCTACAAACAGCTCGATGTTCACACGGACTGAGGATAAAAATATGCTGAAGGATTACTATCCATATGAATATGTCGAGAGCGTTTTTGCCATAGATTACAACAAGCTGTACGGCCTCGGGTTCAGGGGTATCATTTTTGATATTGACAACACCCTTGTTCCGCACGGCGATGACTCCACTCCCGAGGTGGACGCGCTGTTTGAGGAGATACACTCAGCGGGGCTAAAGACGGTTTTGCTCTCGAACAATGACCGCGAGCGCATAGAGAGATTTATAAAAAATATTGACACGCAGTATGTCTGCGACGCCGAAAAGCCCGACCCCGCCGGATATCTAAAGGCGGTCGAACTGCTGGGCGAGGATAAGGACAAGGTCGTGTTGATCGGCGACCAGACCTTTTCGGATATTATCGGCGCGAACAACTGCGGCATCAAAAGCATACTCGTAAAATTCATCGGATTTTACACCGAGAAAAAGCTCGGTATAAGGCGCAGGATAGAAAAGGCGGTTCTCTTCTGTTACCGTCACAGTAAATACGATCACAGGATAGGGGATATTCTAAAGGAGGGGTAAGATGCTCTGGAAAAAAGACACGCTTTTTTGCGATATGAATCCGCTTTTTTACAAAATATCAGAGAAAAAAGAGATGATAAAAAGGAAGTGGCAGGACGACCACAGCGAAGAAAATTTCGCCGGAGAATGTTACGCTCCAAAGCTCGATAACCTTGTAGCCGAACACAGCTCGGGGCTGATAAAAAAGGGCAAGGGCATCGACCCGACGCTCCAGTACAACAAGGCGCATAATATCGAACTTGCCGCCAAGGCGATAAGCGGAATTTTGATCCGCCCGGGCGAGACTTTCTCGTTTTGGAAGGTCGTCGGCAACACGACAAAAAAACGCGGTTATCTTGACGGCAGGGTGATCGAGGGCAATAAAATAAAGCCCGGCGTCGGCGGCGGACTTTGTAACTTGGCTAATTCGATCCATTATATGGTGCTCCATTCTCCGCTTGACGTTACGGAATTCCACAATCATTCCGACGCTCTCGCGCCCGACCACGGCGAGCGTGTTCCGTTCTCCACGGGCACATCAATAAGCTACAACAATGTTGACTACCGCTTTAAGAACAACACCGACCAAAACTTTCAGCTCGTAATTTGGTGTGAGAACGAGACCCAGTATTCCGAGCTCAGAAGCGAGCGCGATATACCTTATGAATACCGCTTGGTGGAGGAAAACCACCGCTTCAGAAAAGAAGGGGAGAAGTATTTCAGAGTCTCGAAGATCTACCGCGAGACTATCGACAAAGAGTCGGGAGAGGTCATCAAAAAGGAGCTGCTGCTCGACAACCACTCTGAGGTTATGTACGACTACTCGATGATCCCGCAGGATCAGATCAGGGACGAATGATGCATTATAAGAAGGTCAAGGGGATTCTTTCCCCGAGCAACGGTATGAACCTCTACCGAGGCTGTTCGCACGGCTGTATCTACTGCGATTCGCGCAGCAGGTGTTATCAGATGGATCACGCTTTTGAGGATATCGAGGTCAAGGAAAACGCGCTCGAGCTGCTCGAAAACACTCTACGCCATAAGCGGAAACGCTGTATGATCGGCACAGGAGCCATGACAGACCCGTATATCCCGCTCGAAACAGAGCTCGAATACACCCGAAAAGCGCTGATGATAATCGAAAAATACGGCTTCGGCGCTGCGTTGCAGACCAAATCCGACCGGGTGCTCAGGGATCTGGATATCCTCAAAAAAATCAACGGCAAAACAAAGGCTGTTGTTCAGATGACTCTGACCACCGCGGACGAAAGCCTGTGCAGGCTTATAGAGCCTAATGTCAGCACTACAAGGGAGCGCTTTGAGGCGCTCAAGACCCTGCGCGATAACGGTATCCCGACAGTCGTATGGCTGTGCCCGATCCTGCCCTACATCAACGACACCGCGGAAAACATTACCGCGATACTTGATATGTGTGTCATGGCAGAGGTCAGGGGCGTTATCTGCTTCGGGATGGGCCTGACTCTGCGCGAGGGCAACCGCGAGTATTTTTACAAAAAGCTCGATAAATATTTCCCGAATCTAAAGGAGCGGTATATCCGCGAGTTCGGCAATCAATACGAGATAAACAGCCCAAACCACGCTCGGCTGATGAAGCTTTTTCACCGCGCTTGCGAGCAAAACGGGATAATGCACAATAACGACCAAATATTTGAGTATCTCAATAAACTTGAAGAAAAGAACGCTGCCGAACAGCTGAGCCTATGGTAATAAAAAACGCCTTAACGACATCAAAATCGTTAAGGCGTATGTTTATTTTTCTATGTATTCGCAGACCTTGTTGATCTGCTCGGCAAAGTCATCGCCGAATTTTTTGTCAAAAAACGCGCTTCCGATAGTGAACGCCCACGGGTTGAGCTTTTTGATCTCGTCAAGGCGCTCGTAGCTGTCTACGCTTCCCGCGACGCAAACGGGCGCGGGCAGGTTTTCAACGACCTCTTTGTTCAGCTCGACCGCGTCGCCCAAATAACGGTAGCCCAAAAGGTCAATGCCGCCGGCGCCGTTTTTAATGTACTCCTTAGCGCTCTCTATCATATCCTCGGCGCTTCCGTCAAGCACAGAAGGGCGGTCAAAAACATCGCCGACAAACGGCAGATAAGAGATTTTGTTTTCTTTGCAAAACTCGCTGACAGACTCAAAAAACATCGTGCCCATCATAATGTCGCAGCCGCATTCGACCGCTATCTCAGCGCCCTTTATGCACTCTTCCTCGTCGTATTCGACGACCTCGAGAACGGTCTTTTTGCCGCATTCGCGCATACGGTCAAACAGAGCCTTCATCTCCTCGATCGGCAGCGGCTTTTCTTTGAATCCCCAATATTTTGCCTTTGTATCCTTACACTGTTCAAAAATCTCACGCGCGTTTTCAACCGTGTGGTCGTTGTA
>CACYQK010000080.1:0-12057 GCA_902776495.1 uncultured Ruminococcus sp.
TATAATAAGGATAACTCGCATAAGAGGAAGCGACCCCCCTCCGTCATTTCGCAAAACGAAATGACACCTCCCCCAAAACAAGTGTTGGGGGAGGCTTTAAATCCTTTGATCAAAAGAAAGGACTAAAACTATGAAAAAACCTATGCTTTTAATGATTCTTGACGGCTTTGGCGTGGGCAAAAAGGGCGAGGAAAAGGCTAACGCCATCCTTGCTGCCAACACCCCGAACATCGACAAGCTCTTTTCCGAAAATCCGCTGACTCAGATCGGCGCGTCGGGTATGGACGTAGGTCTGCCGGACGGTCAGATGGGCAACAGCGAGGTCGGCCACACCAACATCGGCGCCGGCAGGATCGTGTATCAGGAGCTGACAAGGATCACAAAGACAATAAACGAGGACAAGCTCAAGGACGTTGAGCCAATCGTCACAGCTATGGACAACGCGCTCGAAAAGGGTAGCTCGCTCCACCTTATGGGTCTGCTCTCCCCCGGCGGCGTTCACAGCCATATGACCCACCTCTACGGTATTCTCGAGCTCGCCAAAAAGAAGGGCTTAAAGGACGTTTATATCCACGCCTTCCTCGACGGACGTGACGTGCCTCCCTCATCGGCGGCAGGCTACATTGAGGAATGTATGGCTAAGCTCGACGAGATCGGCGTAGGCAAGATCGCGACCGTTATGGGACGCTACTATGCTATGGACAGAGATAACCGCTGGGAGCGCGTCGAAAAGGCGTATGCCGCTATGGTTTACCGCGAGGGCGTTGAGGCTGAGTGCCCCGTCTGCGCGGTCAAGAAGTCTTATGAGGACGGCGTAACCGACGAGTTCGTCATCCCCGCTGTCATCAAGGGCGGCAAACCCGTTCAGGCTGACGACAGCGTTATCTTCTACAACTTCCGCCCCGACAGAGCGCGCGAGATCACAAGGACTCTTGTTGATCCCGACTTCAAGGGCTTTGAGAGGCGAGGCGGCTTGTTCCCGCTCTACTATGTATGTATGACCCAGTATGACGCGACTATGCCGAATGTTGAGGTAGCGTTCAAGCCGCAGACGCTTGTAAACACTATGGGCGAGTATATTTCTTCGCTCGGTATGAAGCAGCTCAGGATCGCCGAGACTGAAAAGTACGCTCACGTAACCTTCTTCTTCAACGGCGGCGTTGAGAAGCAGTACGAGGGCGAGGACAGGATCCTTGTAAAGTCCCCCTCGGTAGCTACATATGACCTGCAGCCCGAGATGAGCGCTTATATCGTCACAGAAAAGCTCGTTCCCGCTATCGAGAGCGGCAAGTACGATATGATCGTCCTCAACTTTGCAAACTGCGATATGGTAGGCCACACAGGCGTATTTGAGGCGGCTGTAAAGGCTGTTGAGGCGGTTGACGAATGCGTTGGCAAGGTTATAAGCGCGGTTCTCGCACAGGGCGGCGCGGCTATCATAACCGCCGATCACGGCAACGCCGACAAGATGATCGACTCCGACGGCGAGCCCTTTACGGCGCACACCACCAACCCCGTTCCCTTCTGCGTTATCGGTTACGACTGCGAGCTCAGAACAGGCGGAGTTTTGGCGGATATAGCCCCGACTATGCTCAGAATTATGGGGCTCGACCAACCCGAAGAAATGAGCGGAAAGTCGATAATTATTTAATAGTTAAGAGTTATGAGTTGAGAGTTGAGAGTTTTTCTCGCTCTCAACTTTTTATTGCCAATAACAGGTAAAAACAAGGGCATTAAGGGCAAAAAGGGAACGTTTTTAAACTTCTCAGCGGATTTTAAACATAGTAGTATTAGATTATAGTAATAAAAAAACTGTAAATGGAATTGAAAAAGATGCCCTTTTTGCCCTTAATGCCCTTAACTATTATCCATCTTGAAGTAACACGCATTATAATGTATAATATACCCATAATCTTAATGAGGTATTTTAATGTTCAAGCTTAGACGATTCTTAACTGACTATAAAAAAGAATGTATTATCGGGCCCTTGTGCAAGCTGTTTGAGGCGGTGCTCGAGCTTTTTGTTCCGCTGGTCATGGCGAACATAATCGACGTGGGCATAAATCAGCTCCACGACACGGGCTATGTTCTCAAAATGGGCTTGGTGCTTGTTGGATTGGCGGCAACGGGGCTTACGAGCGCGCTGTTCTGCCAATACTTTGCGAGCAAGGCTTCTCAGGGCGCCGGCACAAAAATACGCCGCGCGCTGTTTGAGCATATCAACTCGCTGTCGCATGCGGAGCTTGACAGGCTTACAACCCCCTCGCTTATCACGCGGATAACGAACGACACCAACCGTGTCCAGCAGAACATCGCTATGATAATCCGCCTGCTGACCCGCGCGCCGTTCATCATCATCGGCTCGCTTGTTATGGCAATGACGATCAATTTGAAAATGTCGTTGATATTCTTCGTCGCGGCTGTGCTGATCGGCATAACGCTCTACCTTGTTATGACAAGGACGATCCCGATGTTCAAGGCGATACAGACAAAGCTCGACAAAATCAGCCTGCTCACGCGCGAGAACCTCTCGGGCAACAGGGTGATAAGGGCTTTTTCGCGCCAAAAGCAGGAGTGCGAGCGCGTAAATGACGCGACCGACGACCTCGCCAAGGCTTCGATCAGGGCGAGTGCGCTTTCGGCTCTGCTCAACCCGATAACCTACGCGGTCACGAACATCGCAATAATCTTTATCGTCTGGTTCGGCGCGGTCAACGTGAACATCGGCGAGATGAGCACGGGCGACATCGTTGCGCTCGTCAGCTATATGACGCAGATTTTGCTTGCTATGATCGTCGTGGCGAACCTTGTTTTGCTGATGACCCAGGGCAGCGCGTCAGCCGCGAGGATAAACGAGGTGCTCGAAACCGAGCCCTCGGTCAAGGAGAAAACAAAAGATTATATTTCTATAAAAGAAAATAGCCCCAAAGTTGAATTCAAAAACGTCAGCTTCGGCTATTCATCGGGCAAGGACGTGCTGACGGACATCAGTTTTAAAATCGAGCGCGGTCAGACCGTCGGCATCATCGGCACAACCGGCTGCGGAAAGAGCACGCTCGTAAACCTTATCCCGAGATTCTATGACATCGGGGAGCCCCCGCGGGCAATTCGGGAAGATAGGTCGGAGTTTTCCAATGACCCGGGTTCCCGACAATCATCGTCAGCTGACGAAAACGCTTCTTGCGGCGCGGTCTACGTTGACGGCGTTGATGTGCGCGAGTACCCCTTTGCGCAATTGAGGGAGCCGATCGGGATAGTTCCGCAAAAGAGCGTGCTGTTCAGCGGCACTATACGCGAAAACCTGAGTTGGCGCTCAAAGGCGACCGACGACGAGCTTTGGCAGGCGCTTAAAACCGCTCAGGCTTTTGACTTTGTCAGCAAGCTGCCGAACGGGCTCGACTCCAAGGTTGAGCAGGGCGGCAGGAACTTTTCGGGCGGTCAGCGGCAGAGGCTGTGCATTGCGAGGGCGATCGTCGGCGATCCCGAGCTGCTGATTTTGGACGACAGTTTTTCGGCTCTCGACTTCGCGACCGACGCGGCTCTGCGCAAGGCTTTGGCTGAGCAAAAGCGGGAGTCAACGGTCATCATAGTCACCCAGCGGTGCTCGACCATCAAGAACGCCGACCTGATTCTTGTACTCAGCGACGGCGAGCTCGCGGGCGCAGGCACTCACGATGAGCTGTTTGAAAATTGCTCCGTATACCGTGAAATCTGCTTATCCCAATTGAGTGATAAGGAGGCTGATGCAAAATGAAAAACATCGCTTCCTTTTTAAGAGTTATAAAGCGCATCCGCCCGTATTACGGACTCCTTTTGCTCGCGCTGCTGTTCGCGGTTTTGAGCGTATCGCTCACGCTGCTTATCCCCGTGCTCGTGGGCAGGGCTATCGACAACATCATCGCAAGGGGTCAGGTGTATTTTGAGGCGGTGCTACAAATCATCGCGCTCATTGCGATAGCGCTTGTGGGCGTGAGCGTGTTCCAGTGGCTTATGAACTGGCTGATAAACCTGATTAGCTTCCGCGCGGTCAGGGATCTGCGCCGCGACGTTTTCAGAAAGATAAACTCCGTCCCTCTCTCCTACATCGACTCTCACCCCCACGGCGACCTTATCAGCCGAGTCATCAACGACATTGACGCGGTAGGCGACGGACTTACCCAGATATTCATCCAGCTTTTTTCGGGCGTTGTCACTATCGCCGGAACGCTGATATTTATGCTTATGATAAATCCGCTGATCGCGCTTGCGGTCGTGGTTCTCACTCCCCTGTCGCTGTTTGTGGCGGCGTTCATCGGCAAGCTTATGCACCGGCGGTTCACCGAGCAGCAGTTGCTCAACGGAGAGATCTCCGCCTACGTAAACGAGCACGTCGGCAACCAGCAGCTTGTAAAGGCGTTCAGTTACGAGGACGAGGCGTGCGGTGAGTTCGACAAGCTCAACCAAAGGCTGTTCACCGTAGGCTTCAAGGCTCAGTTTGCGGGGGCTCTCGCCAACCCGAGCACGAGGTTCGTCAACGCTATGGTCTACGCCGCTGTCGGCATCTTCGGCGCGATCTCGGCGATATCGGGCGTGCTGACTGTCGGTCAGCTCTCGGCATTTTTGACCTATGCAAACCAGTACACCAAGCCCTTTAACGAGGTCACTGGCGTGCTGACCCAACTGCAGACCGCCTTTGCCGCGTCCGACAGGGTGTTTGAGGTGCTCGACGCCGAAAACGAGCCCGACGACAGCAAGTCAAAAAAAGCTCCCAAGCCCTGCAGGGGCAACGTCAAAATAGACGACATCAGCTTTTCTTATTCGCCCGACAAGCCGCTGATAGAGAACTTTTCGCTCGATGTCAAGAGCGGCAGCCACGTTGCGATAGTCGGCCCCACGGGCTGCGGAAAGACCACGCTGATAAACCTGCTTATGAGGTTTTACGAGGTGGACAGCGGCCGCATTTACCTTGACGGCGTTGATGATTCGACAATGAAGCGCGATGAGCTGAGAAAATGCTTTGGAATGGTGCTTCAGGAGAGCTGGCTGTTCAATGGCACGATCATGGAAAATCTGCGCTACGGCGCCGAGGACGCGACCGATGAACAGGTGATCAAAGCGGCAAAATCCGCTCACGCGCACAGCTTTATCCGCCGTATGCCGCAGGGCTACGACACGGCCATCGGCGAAGAGGGCAGCAACCTCAGCCTCGGTCAGCGGCAGCTTTTGTGCATAGCGCGCGCGATGCTGACCGACCCGAGCGTTCTGATTTTGGACGAGGCGACTTCCTCGATCGACACCCTCACCGAGATACGCGTTCAAAAGGCGTTTGCCAAGATGATGCGCGGCAGGACGAGCTTTGTTGTCGCCCACCGCCTGTCGACGATCAAAGAGAGCGATGTCATCCTCGTTATGCGCGACGGCAACATCGTTGAACAGGGTACGCACGACGAGCTGCTCCGCAAAAAAGGGTTTTATTTTGAATTGTACAACAGTCAGTTTGATCGGGGTGCCCCCGCGGGCAATCCGCCTGTTTAAAATTTCGATTTATCGGTTATATTTCTGCAACGGCGGGTCAATTTCCTGTTATTGCCGAAGAAAAACGCGTTTTTGTATTGACAACGTATATATATTGTACTATAATATATACAAGGAGATGATACAATGTCACAAACTACAATTAATGTTCGGGTTGACGGAGAGGACAAAAAGAGGTTTGAGCAGTTTTGCGCCGATACCGGTATGAACATTTCCGTCGCGATAAATATGTTTATCAAAGCGGTTTTGCGCGAAAGCAGATTGCCGTTTACTGTTCAGAGCGATATGCCTAACGCGGAAACCATTGCCGCGATCGAGGAGGGCGAAAGACTGCTAAACGACCCAAACGCCAAACGATTTAAATCCGTCGATGAATTGTTTGAGGAGCTCGACAGCTGATGAAGTACGATATTCAGAGGACCACTCAATTCAAAAAGGATTATAAGCTCGCCAAAAAGCGCGGATTGAATATTGATGAACTTAAAACCGTAGTTTCCATTCTTGCGGACGGAGATAAACTTCCCGAAAAGTATTGCGACCATCCGCTGAAAGGCAGTTACAACAATTGCAATGAATGTCATATTAACCCCGATTGGCTGCTGATCTACAAAATCGACGATGAATTGTTGATTCTTTCTTTGCGCAGAACAGGAACACACAGCGATTTGTTTTCTAAATAATTATTCTTTTCCCTTCCGCATATTATAGTTATGCGGAGGGGATTTTTTGCTTACTTCACTTAACATCATCACGCCCGAATACAAAAACGGACTTTTAAATTTCACAAATAAAATACGAGGAGACAGCGTTTATGAGGAGCTTTTGCAGTCGGGGCAGATCGGACTCAGGCGGGTCACATACATAAGCCGCAGCGGAAAGCTCAAACCCAAAAAGCTGTACAAATACCTCGGAAAAGAAGCCGTAGTCCTCGCCGACGAGAGAGCGAGGCTGCCGAACGGTATCACTCGGTTTTACGATAACAGTTTTTCAGAGCGGCTGTGCGTCAATATGGCGCTCGGGATCCTCGGTAATATCGGCGACCCGACTGAACTCCGGCTCGGGATCTATGACCCCGGGGCGGTCGCTGCCGACTTTCTTCTTGAAGCGCTAAAGCTCTGCCGCTCCCCCATCGCCGTTACATATGATTATTTGCCGTATGACAGGGTGCGCAGGATCGCGCTCGAAAAGCTCGGCGCGGCGGCGATAATCACAAAAAACACAAAGGAGCTCAAAGACTGCGACCTCATCATAGCCCCCACGCGGATAAGCGCGTATGTTCCTGTGCAAAAGGATGCGGTCGTGCTGACCGCGGGCGAGCCGTACATAAGGCTAGTATCGGCTCGGCAGCCTTGTGCCGGATCGATGCATAGGCAAAAACAACAGTCTGACAATCAAAAAGCTTGCTCTCGGAATAAAACGCGTGACTTCATAAGCCGCTCTGCTCTGTATAAAAACAGTATTGTCGTATAATAAACGATTTGGCTGTCGTAAAATAAAAAAATTGTAAATTTAAATAAAAAAATTAGACTATATTGGTAATTTAGTATTGACAATAATGGGATATCAATGTATAATATTGATATAAAATAATCATACGCAACAGAGTGGTATGATATAAACGGAGGTTATTTATGTATTCACGTCCAATTATTTACAAGATATATTCTATTTTTGTTTTTGCGCTTTCTGCAATTTACTTTTTAGCAAACATTGTTTCGACAATTTATTATGTCCCGGAGAATATTGATATTGACCCCTCAGCGCTTACAGGACTTAAGGTTTTTTCTATTTTTGTTGCTGTTGTAGTTTTGTTTTTTGCATATGTAAATTTCACTTCGATGTTTACATTTGCACAAATGATCCAATACGAAAACAGTAATCAAACCGGTCCGTTCAAAAAACTGCGGTTTGTTTTTCCGGCAAAGTTTTATTCAAAATTCGGTACTATCATTACACTGATTACTTTTATTCTCAGCTTTGTATACGTAATAGCGCTGATCATACTTGATTCTGTCATACATGAGACATTTATGTCGATTCCCATATTTGCCATTATTATACTTGTTGTATGTAATGTTCTCGTTTATATTAATATTTACGCGCGCTATAAAGCATTTGGCGATTTGCTGAATCTTCTTGAAAAGAGCGATCCCGATCCGATGGCGATCAATAATATCAAAGAAAACAAGCCCGGATTATTAAGAGCATATTGCAACTTCCTTTATGGTTTCTCTATAGTTTGCTTAGTAGGAATACTTGTATATATGTTATTTAATATCATGGGACTCGCTATGCAGATAGGCATCGGTTCAACACTGCTCATCTATTTATATTTATTGATACTTTGGGCAGTATTCTTTATTAATTTGGCGGTTACCGGTTGCTTCTTTGACAATCACGCAAAAATGCTTGAGCACTATATGATTAAGTATAATCTGCTTACTAACTCTTTATAATCCGATTTACTTAAAATCTGAATAATCGCGCTGTGAAGATGAGTTATATGACTCATACTTCACAGCGTTTTTTATTTTATTATGATTCGGATTTCTGTCAAAATAAAACTCTAAACTATAAGCTTCTAACTCTCATCTTTCCCTTGACATCCCGATAAAAAAAGCCTATAATGTTTTAGAATGTAAATAAACCCAAGAAGTTAATTTTAGGAGGAATATACAATGGCACAGAAACCCACAATGCTTACTCTTGAAAGCCACAAAAAGCTCGAGGAGGAGCTCTCGGAGCTTATTAACGTAAAACGTAAGGAAATCGCCGAGAAAATCAAGGTCGCGCGTTCGTTCGGCGACCTCAGCGAGAACAGCGAATATGACGACGCCAAAAACGAGCAGGCGATCCTGGAGGCGAGGATCACGACTATTGAGGGTATCCTCAAGACCGCCGTTATCATTGACGAGAGCGAAACCTCTACCGAGAACGTTCACCTCACATCAAAGGTAACGCTCGAGGTGCTCGAGACAGGCGCTAAAATGACATACACTATCGTCGGCTCGGGCTCAAACGAGGCCGACCCCGCTCAGGGCAAGATCTCGGACGAGTCCCCCATCGGCGCTGCCGTTATGGGCAAAAGCGTAGGCGATGTTGCCGAGGTAGAGACCCCCGGCGGCGTTATCACAGTTAAAATTTTGGAGATAAGCAAGTAATATTGTAGGGGCGACCATTGGTCGCCCGCGGGCGTGCAATGCACGCCCCTACAAATTTTCTGAAAGGATGTTTTTTATGGGTAACAAGCCTAATCAGGCTAACACGAGCGATGTTATTCAGGTCAGATATGACAAACTTGAGGCTCTTAAGGAAGCCGGCAGAGACCCGTTTGTTATCACTACAAGCGACCGCGACTGCCTGACAGAAACTATCAAGAATAACTTTGAGGAATACGAGAACAAGGACGTCTGCGTTGCCGGCAGGATTATGTCAAAGCGCGGCAAGGGCAAGGTCTCCTTCCTCGATCTTCACGATAAAAGCGGCAAGATACAGATCTTTGCCAAGTTTGACGACCTCGGCGAGGAGGAATACGGCTTCCTCAAAAAGTGGGATATCGGCGATATCGTTGAGGTAAAGGGCTTTGTTTTCAAGACAAAAATGGGCGAGATCTCGGTACACGCTACCGCGGTCAGGCTTCTTTCAAAGAGCTTAAAGCCCCTGCCCGAAAAGTACCACGGACTTACAAACACCGACCTCAGATACCGTCAGCGCTACGTTGACCTCATTATGAACCCCGAGGTCAAGGATACATTCATCAAGCGTTCGCAGATCATCAGCTCTATCCGCCGCTACCTTGACGGTCAGGGCTTTATGGAGGTCGAGACCCCGATGCTCGTCGCGAACGCGGGCGGCGCCGCGGCAAGGCCGTTTATGACGCACTTCAACGCGCTTGACGAGGACTTAAAGCTCAGGATATCCCTCGAGCTTTACCTCAAAAGGCTTATCGTCGGCGGACTCGAGAAGGTCTACGAGATCGGCAGGGTATTCCGCAACGAGGGCGTTGACACCCGCCACAACCCCGAGTTCACGCTTATGGAGCTCTATCAGGCGTACACCGACTACAACGGTATGATGGATCTGACCGAAAACCTTTTCCGCCACGTCGCGCAGGAGGTGCTCGGCACAACTCTTATCAGCTACAACGGAACCGAGATCGACCTCGGCAAGCCGTTTGAGAGGATCACGATGCTCGACGCCGTCAAGAAGTACTCGGGCGTTGACTTTAACGAGATACACTCTGACGAGGAAGCCAAGGCAGTCGCCAAGGAGCACCACGTTGAGTTTGAGGACAGACATAAAAAGGGCGATATCCTCAGCCTGTTCTTTGAGCAGTTCGCCGAGGAGCATATGATCCAGCCGACCTTCGTTATGGATCACCCGATCGAGATCTCTCCCCTCACCAAGAAAAAGCCCGACAACCCCGACTATGTTGAGCGATTTGAGATGTTCATCAACGGCTGGGAGATGTGCAACGCGTACTCCGAGCTCAACGATCCCATCGACCAGCGCGAGCGCTTTAAGGCTCAGGAGGAGGCTCTCGCCCAGGGCGACGAGGAAGCCAACACCACCGACGAGGACTTTTTAAATGCCCTCGAGATAGGTATGCCCCCCACCGGCGGCATAGGCTACGGCATAGACAGACTCACAATGCTGCTCACAGACTCCGCCGCGATCAGGGACGTATTGCTCTTCCCGACCCTCAAGGGAACAGGCAAATAACTCGATATAAGTAGATAAAATGTAAATATTTGTACGAAAGCAGACCAAAATCACGTATTTTGGTCTGCTTTTTCGCTATATGTCGATATATTTCGATATAAAGTGGGAGGATATTGATTTCGAAAACAATACCATTCAGGTCAACAAGACATTAATATATTATTCAAAAGGCGGTAAATCCACCTACAGTATCAACACCCCAAAGACAAAATCGGGCTTTCGCACCTTACCAATGCTCGGAGATGTGAAATCTGTTTTAATTGAAGAAAAGGAACGGATGGAAACAAATGAGTTAAAATGCAATGTTTCTGTTGACGGGGTAACGGATTTTGTCTTTTTGAATCGATTCGGTGACGTATTGAATTACGCTGTCCTTAATAGTGCCATTAAGCGTATCACAAGGGATTGTAACGACGAAATATTGGAAGCCACCGTTAATCCCGATGGTTGCATATTATTGCCGAAATTCAGTTGCCATAATCTTCGCCATACGTTTGCTACAAGACTGTTTGAAATTGAAGGACTAAATATAAAGGTGATTCAAGAGCTGCTCGGTCATTCTGATATTTCGACAACATTGGACGTATATACTAAACTTACCGATAAGAAAATCTCGGAAGCAGTAAAGACAATAAAAAAAGGCAGTACGATATTTGAATAGAATAGAGTTACTTTTGGATTGTCAATTGCAACAGTTAGTTCCACAACTCAAAGTTGTACCCTTCACAAGTTTTCGGTCATTTTCAAACCTGGCGATATGAGCTATACTGTAATCACAGCAAGAGAAACGCTGTATAAAACAAAACTAATTTCAGGAGGAATACACTATGACTAACATCGAAAAGGCTTTGGCATTAATCAACACATTCGCAACAACCGATACCGAGAAAGCAGCTTCTTTACTCGCTGAGGGTTATATCCAGCATAACCTCGCATTCGGTACAGGCAGAGACGCTTTTGTTGGTGCGGTTCAGGCTCTCGGAGCCGCTCCCGTAAAGACCACCGTAGAGAATATCCGCGCATTCGAGGATGGCGATAAGGTGTTTTTGCAGACCGTTTACAACTTCGCCGGTGCCGGCGAGCAGGTTGCATTTGACATCTTCCGTTTTGATGAGGACGGCAAGATTGCAGAGCATTGGGATAATCTCGCCGCAAAAGCAGAGCCGAATCCCTCCCGCCATACGCAGATTGACGGCACTCTCGAGAAGAAAGATGTAGATAAGGAAGCTACCCGCAAGGTAGTCGCTAATTTCGTCGGCGATGTTCTCCGCGGTGAGAATCCCGACAATCTGACAAACTACTTTGACGGTGATAATTACATTCAGCATAACACAGCGATCGCCGACGGTCTCTCCGGTCTTGGCAATGCGCTGGCTGCTATGGCGGAGCAGGGAATCGCTATGGTTTACAACAAAACCTATATGGTACTTGCCGACGGCAACTATGCTTTGGCTGTTTCCGAAGGAACCTTCGGCGGCACTCCAACCTCCTACTACGATCTGTTCCGTGTTGAGAACGGCAAGATTGCTGAACACTGGGACGTAATGGAAACCATTGCCGACAAAGAAACCTGGGCAAACGAAAACGGCAAATTCTGATCTTGAAAGAAATGACGAAAGCGTGGGGCTCAACACCTCACGCTTTTCTTTAGACAGTATTATCTTTTATATATGCCATAAACTTTTTTGCCATAGGACTGAGTCTGTCATAATCCTTGAAGATAAAGGCGATACAATAGGTCAGCGTAGGGTCGTCAAATGGGATCGTCCGCATATTTTTGAACAGCATTTTCGCTCCTTCATCCGGCGGCGAAATAAAAAT
>CACYQK010000081.1:0-6832 GCA_902776495.1 uncultured Ruminococcus sp.
CCTCCCCCGTAACAAGTGACGGGGGAGGCTTTAAATTGCGTTTAACTTTTCCTTGATTTTTCTGCCGAATCGTAGTACAATAAATCTTGGATATATTTAAAAATTTATACAAGGAGAAATGATTATGAGCGACTGTATTTTTTGTAAAATCGTAGACGGCAGTATTCCGTCAAAAAAGGTTTATGAGGACGACACTATCCTTGCGTTTTATGACCTTGAGCCCCAAGCCCCCGTACACGTTCTCGTTATTCCCAAGCAGCACATCTGCTGCGCGGACAAGGTAGACGACAGCAATGTTGATTCTATCGCGCACATCTTCAAAAAAATCCCCGAGATCACCAAGAAGCTCGGTCTTGAAAAGGGATACAGGATAGTCAACAACTGCGGAGAGCACGGCTGCCAGAGCGTTAAGCATATGCACTTCCATATCATCGGAGGTACTCAGCTCGGCGGAAGAATGGCTTAAAGGAGCAAAAAATGGGCAACGAAATTCAAGAGCAAATCAAAAAAGAAATAAAAAAAGAAGTTAAAAAGCAGATCGCGGTTCAAGCGGTAAAGCAGGCAGCCGGAGCGGCGGCAGCGTATCAAGTCCATAAGCACATCAAAAACCGCTTTGAAACTTTTAAGATCACTATCGCGGGCGTTGAGCGTGACTTGATTTTATTCCCGGTCGATGAAAAGACAGAGATCGCCGCGTTTATTATGTTCGGCGACGTTGAAGTCACCGAAAAGGCGGCGTCTGAGCTCCTCAAGCTGTGCCCCGAGCACGACGTTGTTGTGTCCGCGGAGGCAAAGGGTATCCCGCTCTGCTATGAGATGGCGCGTCAGGGATGCCGTCAGTATGTTATCGCGCGCAAGAGCATAAAGGTATATATGCGCAACTGCGCCAAGGTCTCGGTTAAGTCTATCACGACCTCAAAGGTGCAGACTCTGTATCTCGGCGAGGACGACGTTGAGTTCCTCAAGGGAAAAAGAGTTCTTATCGTGGACGATGTTATCTCGACCGGCGAGAGCCTCAGAGCTATGGAAGAGCTTATGAAGGTCTGCGAGGCAGAAGTTGTCGGCAAGGCCGCGGTTCTCGCGGAGGGCGCGGCAAAGGACAGGGACGATATAATCTACCTTGAGCCGCTGCCGGTATTTGTTAAGGAATAAAATTTATTATTTGTAGGGGCGAGCATTGCTCGCCCGCAGGATTTTGGCAAACGTAATTGTTACCCGCGGGCGTGCAATGCACGCCCCTACATTACGGAATATATAGAGGGATAGTATGTCAAAGATCACCGAAGCCGATTTAAAAAAGCATATAAAAGAAAAGCGGTTTTCGCCTGTTTATGTCATTTTCGGCGAGGAGCAGATGTATGTCAAAAACTACACCAAAGTGCTTCTCGAAGCCGTTGCGGGCAAAACTCCGTCTGACTTTAATTTTCACAGCTTCAAGGGCGAAATAAAACTTGACGAGCTCGCGTCTGCTATGCAGGTTGTTCCGTTTATGAGCGAGTACAACTGCGTGCTGCTCGAGGACGTGTTCTTTGATATAATGTCCGACTCCGACCTGAAGCGCATAAAGGACATCTGCGCCATCCGGTCAGAGGGCACGGTGCTGATAATTTCTATGCCGTCCAATATGCCCGAAAAGCGCAAGTCTGCCTTTGACTCGATCGTCAAGGCTGCCGATAAAACCGGCTCGGTCTGCGAGTTCAAAAAGCAAAACCAAAACACCGTTGAGCGATATGTCGCAAAGTGGGCTAACCAAAACGGCAAGCTTATTTCGCGCGTCAACGCTTCAAAGCTGATCTCTTACGTCGGCAACGACCTGACCCGCCTTAAAAACGAGGTCGATAAAATCAGCGCATACGCAAAGGGCGAAGAGATCACGCTCGACGATATAGAAAAACTCGCCACTGTCAATATCGAGAGCAGAGTCTACGACTTATCTGACGCCGTCCTGAACGGCAACAGCGACAGGGCGTACAAGGTGCTCGACACGCTGTTTTATCAAAAGGAGGACCATATAAGGCTGCTTTACATCCTCTCGGGCGCGTATATCGACGCATACCGTATGCGCGTGGCTAATGAGTGCGGTGTTGACGACAAAACCGTTGCAAAGGATTTTGACTACAGAAACAGGGCGTTCACGCTCAGCAAGGCGGCAAGGGCGACCTCGCGCGTCAGTACGGACGCTCTGAGAAAAAGCATTGATATACTCACCGAAGCCGACCTGAACTTCAAGTCCGTCAAGATCAACCCGAGGCTCTATATGGAGCAGCTTATCGCTCAGCTCCTCATTACGGCGCAGGAGGGAAGACGTTGATCAAACTGAAGGAAGCCGTTATCGTCGAGGGCAGGTACGACAAGATCAAGCTCAAAAACCTGATAGACGCGCCGATAATCGAGACAAACGGCTTTCGCATCTTCAACGACAAAGAACGGCGCGAAATGATTCGCCAAATCGCCGACAAGCGCGGTATTTTGGTTATGACCGACAGCGACGGCGCAGGACTTGTTATACGCAATTTTTTGAACGGCGCTGTGGATAAGAGCAAGATAAAGCACTGCTATATCCCGCAGCTCGAGGGCAAAGAAAAGCGCAAGGAGCAAAAGAGTAAAGAGGGCTTCCTCGGCGTTGAGGGCGTGCCCGATGATGTGATAATCGAGGCTATCCGCAAAAGCGGCGCGACGATAATCGGCGAAGAAGCCGCGCAATGCAACGAGATAACAAAGGCTGACATGTTCACGCTCGGTCTGACGGGCACAGAGAACTCCGCCCAAAAGCGCAAAAAGCTTTTGCAAAAGCTAAATATGCCCGACTACCTTTCAACAAACGCTATGCTGACGGCACTCAACTGTCTTTATTCTTTAGAAGAACTAAAAACAGTATTAAATGAACTGTAATTATTATATATTTTTTCCTTGAGATTATAGGGGAGCGCCCGTGTGTGCTTCCGAATAACCAAATAATATGCTATCGGGCGGACATATGGATCCGCCCTTACATTTTTTAATGTGTTATTTTTATAAATTCGAGCTCGTCTCAAATCTGTGCCTTAGAATTTTCAACGCCTTTGTCTCTATCCTGCTGACGTATGAGCGCGATATGTCAAGCAGCCCGGCGACCTCCTTTTGTGTCATCGGCTTTTTGCCGTTCAGCCCGTAGCGCAGGATAATGACCGTCTTTTCGCGGCCGCTCAACTCCTCATTTATGTACTGCCCGAGCTTTTTGCTGTTGAGCTTCATATCGAGGTCGTCGAGGATATTGTCATCGACCGACATAATGTCCATCAGCGTCAGCGGATTGCCGTCCTTATCGGTGTCGATGGTTTCATTGAGCGATATATCCCGTTCGGTCTTTTTTACCGCGCGCAGGTGCATCAAAATCTCGTTCTCAATGCAGCGGCTCGCGTAGGAACTCAGGCGTATCTTTTTGTCGGGGTCAAAGGTGTTTATCGCCTTGATAAGCCCGATCGTTCCGATAGACACAAGGTCGTCCTGCTCGCACTTTGTTCCGTAATACTTCTTTATTATGTGCGCTACAAGCCGCAGGTTATGCTCGATGAGCTTGTTTCGCGCGTCATTGTCACCGTCTTTCATCTGTTCAAGATACTGCCGTTCTTCCTTTTGGCTCAGCGGCTTGGGGAACGACCCGTTTGAGCAGACGTGAAGAATAAAAAAGCAGACATACTGACCGAGCATAGCGATAAAATCAAACACATAACCACCTCATAAAAATGTATTCAAAATACTTGATAATAATGACAGAGTAATTTATAATAGGTGACAGAAAGGATGTGCGGTTATGAAAAAAATTATCTCATGGAATGTCAACGGCTTGCGAGCCTGCGTCAATAAGGGCTTTTTGGATTTCTTTAAGGAGATCGACGCCGATGTTTTCTGTGTTCAGGAAACCAAGCTGCAAGAGGGTCAGATCGACCTCGACTTGGACGGCTATCATCAGTACTGGAATTACGCCGAAAAGAAAGGCTATTCCGGCACTGCGATGTTCACCAAGGACGAGCCGCTAAGTGTAAAGTACGGCATAGGTATTGAGGAGCACGACAAAGAGGGAAGGGTGATCACCGCGGAATTCGATACATATTACCTCGTTACCTGCTATACCCCCAACTCCCAAAACGAGCTAAAGCGGCTTGACTACCGTATGGAGTGGGAGGACGCATTTTTGAAATACTTAAAGGAGCTCGAAAAGTCAAAGCCCGTCATCCTCTGCGGCGATCTCAACGTAGCTCACACAGAGATCGACCTCAAAAACCCAAAGACAAACCGTAAAAACGCGGGCTTTACCGATGAGGAAAGGGAGAAGATGACCACGCTCCTCGGCAGCGGCTTTACCGATACTTTCAGATATTTTTACCCCGATAAAGAGGGTGTTTACTCTTGGTGGTCGTACCGCTTTAAGGCGCGTGAAAAGAACGCCGGTTGGCGCATAGACTACTTTATTTCTTCAAAAGAATTAAATGACAAGCTCATCTCAGCCGATATCCACACGGACATCTTAGGCTCGGATCACTGTCCTATCGAATTAAAAGTAGATTTATAAAAAACAGCGCCCAAGGCATTAAGCCTTGGGCGTTTAATCATTCTTTGGTGTTTTTTACTTCAACTTCTTCGATTTCAAGTTCCTCTTCGCTTTTTTCTTCCTCGGCTTCAAGCTTTTTTTCGTACTCCTCATCCTTATTTTTTCCTTTGGTGTAGAACGAGAAGGGGAGAGTCAGTATGATCGCGCCGTAGTAGGTGATAAACCTCCAAAGAAGAATAGCGGGCTTGATCTTGCGGATATTCCCGATAGCAAAGTATTTGCCGAAATACATCGTAAACGCGAGCTCCGCGCCGCCCGACGCTCCGGGAAGCGGTACAAGGTTTGACGTAAACAGTACAAAGCTCTGAATACATATAAAGTCGAACGGATTGCCCACGGGCATACCGTGTGACGCCGCTATCTTAGGCATACCGAACGCGAGGTAGATAAAATAGGGAACAGACAAAATAAACATTGACTGTATCAACACAAGGAAAAAGATAATGATAAGACGATTTTTGTTATCCATAAGCATCTTGTTGGATTTATGGAACATATTGAGTTCTCTTGCGACCTTGCGGATCTTGCCTGTCGGGTTCTTGATAAACCGTATCGCTTTCATAATAGTGTAAACTAATCTAAGCAGCTTGCCTGTTAGCTTTTTTGAGAAGCATACTATCAAAAAGAATACAGTTACAGCTATCTGCGATACAAATCCGAGCACGATAAACGCCGACGACCAAAAGTTTGTGAATTCCTGACTGAAATAATCAAACTTATAGATCACAGAGAATATGCTGAATGACGTAGCGACGATCTGAAACACAATGAACTTCTGCGTCATACACGCCGAGCCAAAGCCCACGCTGACATCCATTTTTGCCATTAGGTACAGCTGCATCGGCTGACCGCCCGTGTTAGACGGCGTGATCGCTCCGAAGAACACGCCTACGCACGCGACCTTGATCGCGTCAAAAAACCTGAAATGCGGATATTGCGAGCGAAGATATATAAGCGTTACTATAGAATCCATTATGATATTCATATAGAATGCGATAATACCCGCGATTATCCACCAGATGTTTATGCCGTCGGGGGATTTAAGCAGATCGATCAGTCCGTCCTCGGATACAAAAAAGTATACTATAAAGTATATCGAAACCGCAAAAACCAAAACATTAAAAATCAGTTTACCGCTGACCTTGAATTTTCGCTTATTTTCCATAATAAACTCCGAATAATTTTCATATAGAAATATAATACAATTAATATGGGATAATTGCAACAACAAACTTGTAATATTTAAAGTATATACAGCAAATTATATATAGTTTACAAAAACTTCTTGTAAATTTTGTATATCTGTGTTAAAATTAAAATAGCAAAAACTAAAGGAAGATATTTATGGGCTTTTTTGACGTTGTAAATGTCTACGGACTGACAATCGCACTGTCGCTCTTGATTCCGCATATTATATATTACAAAACGCATACATATGATAAAAACAAGTTCACAAACCGCGCTATGGTATACATAGACCGCGCGGGCAGGTTTTGCAGCCTGTTTTTGATGGCTTTCAACCTCGGTATACTTGAAAACGGATTTCCCGAGCCAAAAAAGCTTATGTTGCTATTTTGGATGATCACCGTCGGCGCTTTTACCTTTGTATATCTTATCCTCTGGCTATGGTTCTTTAAGACGGGCAGCAAGGGAGTTGCTTTAGCCATAACGCTTGTTTCTGCTTTTATAATTATTTTCAGCGGAATAGTTCAGGTCAAAACCCTGCTTTTTACCGCGGGAATCGTTTATTTGATCGGCGAAATATATATGTTTACGCGCTTTTTTAAAGATTGAGGTACATAATGAATTTTTTGATATTGCTTAAACCTAAGGACACTGTCCAGTATGTTTACGATTATAACTCGCTTCGCCAGGGGCTTGAAAGGATGAAAGCCCATGGCTATACCGCCTTGCCCGTTATCAATTCCGAGGGCAAGTATGTCGGCACCGTCAGCGAGGGCGACTTTTTGTATTACATCCTCGAGCGGCACGACAGCGGTATGAAGTCTCAGGAAAAGCACTATATCCACGATATCCTTCGCGAGGGCTTCAACCCCGCGGTGCGCATCGACGTCACTATGGATGAGCTGCTTGAAAGGGCTCAAAACCAGAACTTTGTACCTGTCACCGACGATATGGGAACATTTATAGGTATTGTTACCAGACAGGACATAATTAAACATTTTGTAAATTGATAGGCATAAAAAATACCGGGCAGCCATTAAGACTGTCCGGTGATTT
>CACYQK010000082.1:0-6770 GCA_902776495.1 uncultured Ruminococcus sp.
AGCGTCCTCATCATAGTAACCGTTCTTGTCGGGATCGAATGTGAGGTACTCGGGATCGTAAGTGACACCGAACTGGATAGCCTGGAGCTGGAGCGCCTTATCAACGTCCATGTAGTAGGTTACTGTTACAGTGTCGGGAGCCTCAGCATAATACTGAGCGTCTGGCATGAAGAGGTTAGATGTAGCGTTAACTGTAAGGCCGTCACCTGCGGGTGCGGGAGCTACAGTTGTTACTTCTACGGGATCTGTTTCAACGGGAAGTGTTGTAACATCGGGAGCTGTTGTGTCGTCCTCAGGACCTGTAACATCGATTCTAAGCTTTGCGCCCTTATTTGTCTTGAAGTCAAAGTTTCTGAGATCGAGTGTGAGCTCAACAGTGGAACCATCCTCTTCTACTTCAAAGATGCAGTTCTTACCATTGTAAACAGCGTCGATATCCTCTCCTGTGGGATAAAGCTGCTCAACTTCTGAACCGAAGTTGTGCGCCCACGGGTTAGATGTCGGATTACCATTGTCATCTATTGAGTTGATAGCGAACTTGATGTTGTAGTTATCAAACGCATAGATGTCTTCCATAGTCATCTTCCATACGCCGGGGTTCTCGGGATCTTCTTCCATAGCGTTAGAAGTGTCCGAGGGATCCCAGTTGGCGCCGTTGAGGTATGTTTCCTCACCGTTACCAACAGCGATTACGGAGTAAACGTCAAGAGCTGTGTCCTGAGTTACGCCGTCGCCTGTTACATTAACTGTCTCGGTCGCGGTATCAAATGTGACGGTAACGTCGCAGGTCTCAGCTACATTGAATGTGTAGTTGTCGCCTGTGTCCTTGTCGCCCCATGAACCTTCGTCCCAGCTGTGGTTCTTAAGGACCTTGAGCTGGATAGCACTGGCGGGCTCTACATTCTCGTAAGTGATCGAATATACGCCGCCATCGCCGAGAGTCATGTCGTTGGCTGAGTTTGTAGCATCCCATGTTGTACCGAACATAGCGGCACTGGAACCTGCAACTGTATATGTTGCCTGTTGTTCGTCACCGTCAGCCGCAGCAACGCTGATAGCTGTGATAGAAACGGACGAAACAATGAGCATAAGTGCAAGCAGGATGCTTAATGCTTTTTTGAACATTTCTTCTCCTCCTTATGTAGTAATGCTTCTATAAGCAATAATATTATAATACAAATGCCATCCAAAAGTCAATAAATTTTAGAAATTGGAATCGCTTTTTTTTATTATTTAGTGTTTTTTGTTTAATATGACTATTTTTTACCCCTGAATTTGTAGGAATATACAGAAATCCGCGGCCTTTTTTGAGTAAAACCGCGGATAAAAGTGATAATATTTACAATTTATTAACCATTTTTTGATAATATCGTGTTACCTGTAACCGTTCACGTTGTGCGACTGCCAGTTCCACGAATCGTAACACATATCCTCGAGGCTTTTTTCAGCCTTCCAGCCGAGCTGCTGTTCTGCTTTTTCGGCGTTTGCGAAGCACTCGGCTATATCTCCGGCGCGCCTCGGCTTGATAACATAGGGGATCTCGATACCGTTGACCTTTTCAAAAGCCTTGACGATATCGAGCACGCTGTAGCCCGTTCCGGTTCCGAGGTTGAACACCTCGCATCCCTTGTGAGCGTCGGAGTAGTCGAGAGCCTTGACGTGACCCTTTGCGAGATCGACAACGTGGATGTAGTCGCGCACTCCCGTGCCGTCGTGTGTGGGATAATCATCGCCGAAAACTCCGAGCTGTTTAAGCCTGCCGGCAGCGACCTGGGTTATGTACGGCATCAGGTTGTTCGGGATACCGTTGGGGTCCTCGCCTATGCGTCCGCTCTCGTGCGCGCCGATCGGGTTAAAGTAGCGGAGCAGCACGACCGAGAAGTCCGGATTTGCCTTTGCGGTGTCGGAGAGTATCTGCTCCATCATCAGCTTAGTCCAGCCGTAGGGGTTGGTGGGGCTGCCGGTAGGCATAGTCTCAACAAGCGGAACGGTCTTTGGCGTTCCGTAAACCGTGGCGGATGAGCTGAATATAAAGTTGTTGACCTTGTGCTTCAGCATCGCCTCGAGCAGGGTCAGGGTGGAGTCGATATTGTTGCGGTAATAGAGTGTGGGCTTTTCCACGCTCTCTCCGACCGCCTTTAAGCCCGCGAAGTGGATGACCGCGTCGAGCTTGTTTTCGGAGAAGATCTTTTCGACCGCAACGGGGTCGCAGACGTCCGCCTCATAGAGAGGTATCTTGGTGCTTGTAAGCTCCTCTACCCTTTTGACTGCCTCTGGGCAGGAGTTTGAAAAATTGTCGGCGATCACAACGCTGTGACCCGACCGGATAAGTTCAACGCAGGTATGGCTGCCGATGTATCCGGCGCCGCCCGCAAGAAGTACGTTCATATTAGTCCTTTCCGCTCCAAAATCAGGAGCATAAAAACCTGTAAAAATTCCCCTTTTAAATAGTATACGGATTTTTAAGCTAAATTACGGCTGACGCCGTAGCTAAATTTGCCTTCGGCAAGCTAAATTCGCTGTCGCGAGCTAAATTTGCTTCGCAAGCTAACCTTTTTTCTAAACTCAGCGCGGCACAATCCGCATTTAGCTGTTTCCGCAAGGAAACAATTCAGCTGCCGCTCTGCGGCAATTTAGCTCTTTTCGGGTTCGGGATATTCAACTCCGAAGGTCTCCGCCTCGGCTTTTAGGATGATTTGGTCGTCGAGCGGTCTGTCCGAAAAATCGGTGTCACATTCGGCGATCTCGTTCACCGCGTCCATTCCCTCTATGACCTTGCCGAACGCCGCGTACTGGCCGTCGAGGTGCGGAGAAGTCTTGTGCATAATAAAGAACTGCGAGCCCGCGCTGTCGGGCATCATTGAGCGCGCCATTGAGAGCACGCCCTCGGTATGTTTAAGTTCATTTTTGAAGCCGTTTGCCGAAAACTCGCCCTTGATCTGATACCCGGGGCCGCCCATTCCGGTTCCCTCGGGGCAGCCGCCCTGGATCATAAAGCCGTAAATAACGCGGTGGAACGTGAGTCCGTCATAAAACCCGCTGTTGACAAGGCTCAAAAAGTTGTTTACCGTGTTGGGAGCTATGTCGGGGTAGAGCTCCGCTTTGATGGTTTTTCCGTTTTGAAGTGTAAATGTAACGATTGGATTTTGCATTTTTCCCTCCGGCACTCAGGCGCTTTCGCCTGATTTATTGTTAATCTAATACTTCCATCAGTGTTCTTCTGAACCCGACGGGATCGTTTACGGCGTAAACTATTATGCAAAACGTAATAAACGCCGCAAGCACAAGTCCGATTATCGACATAACCAGTCCGGCGTTAGCCTTGCTGTTCGTTACCCTCTGCTCGGCGGATTTTTTCTTTGATATTATCGAGAAAATCAGGCCGAGGATACCGGCTATAAATCCGGTTATAACGTATATGCTGGATACGAGCGACACGATACCGCAGACCATACCGGCGATCCCCAAGCCTTTTGCACTGCCATGAGGTCCTCTCGGCACACTGTTTTGATAAACGTACTGCTGATATGCGTTGTCAACTACCTGAGTATTCTGATTGTACTGCTGATAAGGGTTGTACTGCTGCTGAACATTCGGCTGAACATACTGCTGCTGAACATTCGGCTGAACATACTGCTGCTGCTGAACATTCGGCTGAACATGCTGCTGCTGAACATTCGGCTGAACATACTGCTGCGGCTGATAGTTCTGCTGAGGCATCTGATTTGCGTAACCCTGCCGGCCGGTATGAACCGCTTTGGCAGGATCGCTCTCGATGTCTGAATCATTTTTTTGCCGAGTGGTTTCGTAAGGATTAACTTCGTCGTAATTATCCATATCCAAATTCCTCCTTTAAAAATCATTCAAAAAAGCAAAGTCGAGCAGAAACCCCCTGCCCGACTGACTAATATCATTATCTATAATGTGACGCATAGCAACCGCCGCCCACATAAAGAATGAGAAACAACATTGCCAACGCTGCAGCCTGTTTGTTTTTTATAAAATCAGTATGACTACAATCAGGAATAAGCAAATGCCTATGATAGAAAAGACCAAACCGAGCGTTGACTTTCTGTCGGATTGAGTGAGGTATTTTTTTGCTTTTGCCGAATTCACCAAGCCGAATATTCCAAATACAAGTCCGACTGTCGCGACAGAAATCGCCGCAATACCGATAATAAATAAATTTATAAATGCAATAACTGCAACAGAAATACTTATGATTCCGAAGATAAAGCCTCTGTTTATGAAAATATTCGCTCTTCTTGTATTGCCGTTCGGGTCGATCTCATCAAGCTGACTTTTCACGTTGTAATTCGGGACCTGAGTGTACTGCTGTGCGTTAGGCTGTGCGTACTGCTGCGCGTTAGGCTGTGCGTACTGCTGCTGAACACCGTAATCAGGCTGCTGGTTATACTGCGCGTTGTAATCGGGCTGCTGCGGCTGCTGATTATACTGGTTAGCATAATCGGGCTGCTGCGGCTGCTGATTATCCTGGTTAGCGTAATCGGGCTGCTGCGGCTGATTATACTGTGACGCGTAATCAGGCTGTTGCGGCTCAGGCGAACCGTTGGGATCGGGATTCATATTGTTATATTCATCCATTAGAGTACCCTCCTTAAAATTTTTCAATACTATTATACGATAATCGTAATGTTTTGTCAATATAATATAGCAGTTTGCTACAAAATTGTAGCACAAATAGCTGTAACCGGCTTATTCAATGCTCATTGTGGCGTAGGCGTTGAGGTCCGTGCCCGCCGTGTTTCCCGACAGGAATTCATAATACGCCTGCGAGCCGACCATTGCGGCGTTGTCTCCGCAGAGGCTTTTGTCGGGCATATAAAACTCATATCCGCGTTTTTTACACTCTTCGGCAAGGGTCTTGCGCAACAGCGAATTTGCCGACACTCCGCCCGCGATAACGAGCCGCGTAACGCCCAAATCCTCGGCGGCTTTGAGGAAGTTCGTTGCGAGGCAGTCGACCACCGCGTACCTGAACGAAGCGCAGACGTCCGCCTTGTTGAGCTCCGCTCCCTTTTGCGCGGAGTTGTGGAGCAGGTTTATGACGGCTGTTTTAAGACCCGAAAAGCTGAAATCATACGGCGCGTCGTTCACCACGGGGCGCGGGAGCTTGAACGCCAGCGGATCGCCGCCCTCGGCTACCTTGTCGAGCTCGATACCGCCCGGGTAGGGCATCCCCATTGTTCTTGCCGCCTTGTCAAACGCCTCGCCGGCGGCGTCGTCGCGGGTGCGTCCGATTATCTTCATCTTGGTGTAGTCCTCTACCATAACAATGTGGCTGTGTCCGCCCGACACTACAAGGCAGAGAAACGGCGGTTTTAATTCTGTATTAGAAATATAATTTGACGCGATGTGCGAGCGCAGGTGGTGGGTGGGTATCAGCGGCAGCCCTGTTGAGAGGGCTAAGCCCTTTGCGAAGTTCACGCCCACCAAAAGCGCGCCGATAAGCCCCGGGGCGTATGTCACCGCGAGGGCGTCGATCTGTTCGAGCGTGAGGTTTGATTCTTCAAGCGCCTGAGTAACCACGGGGGTTATTGCCTCGGCGTGGCGGCGCGAGGCTATCTCCGGCACGACTCCGCCGTAAAGCCTGTGCTCCTCTACCTGAGAGGCTATCACCGACGACAAAACGGTTCTGCCGTCCTCAACAACCGCCGCCGCGGTCTCGTCACAGGATGATTCTATTGCTAAAATTCGCATACTTTTCTTCCTTTTCATTATCGTCCGTAAATAAATTATACTTTTCTGTCGGGCGACCGAGTTTTCCCTATACGCCGAGTTATCTTCTCGAATTGACAGCGGAGGCACTCCGTCAAAAAAATTTCGTCATCAAAACGGCGTCTTCCTCGGGGTCGCGGTAGTAGCTCTTCCTCTCCCCGACCTTGATAAAGCCGAAGTGCGAATAGAGCGAGATCGCGCTTTGGTTGCTCTGCCTGACCTCGAGCGTGACAAACAAAAAGCCGCGCTTTTTGCAGTAGGTCACAAGCTCGCTGATGAGCGCCGAGCCTACTCCCTTTTTGCGATGACCCTCTGCCACGGCGACGTTGAAAATATACCCTTCGTCTATCACCGCGCTCATACCGATGTAGCCGATGACTTCGCCGTCACCGGTTGCCGCGTAGAAAACCGAGGTCGGGTTATCAAGCTCGTTTTCGAGGTTTTCGCGCGTCCACGGGTGAGAAAAACACTCGTTTTCTATTTTGAGCACGCCGTCAAGGTGCTGCTTTGTCATTTTTTGTATCTTCATACTCTTTGATTATTTCTTTTATAGAATTATAAATCTCATCCCTGCACGCTCGGTACACGTCAAGGTTGCCGCCGAACGGGTCGGAGATGTTCATAACGGTGATTTTTTCCTCGGGGATACCGCAAAAATCGCGCAGCATCATCTTGTGCTCGTCCGTCATAACGTAAAACCGCTCGAACTGGGCGATGTTAAAGTTAAAGATAAAGTTTGCTTTCTTCTCACTGAGGTCGAGCCCAATCTCCTCGCACGCCTTTTGCGCGTTAAAAGACGCGGGAACTCCGTTTGCCGCCGCCATTCCAAAGCTTACAGCGCCGACGTTCAGACCCTTTTCGTCCGCTAATTTATTGAAGATCGCCTCCGCCATCGGGCTGCGGCAGGTGTTGCCCGTGCAGACAAACGCGACATATCTATCCTTTTGCATCATACCACGTCTTTCCTATCGCCGCGTCGGCAGTCAGCGGAACGCTGAGCGAAACGGCGTTTTCCATTTCTTCCTGCAATA
>CACYQK010000083.1:0-7720 GCA_902776495.1 uncultured Ruminococcus sp.
ATACCATGTTGTAAGGTCCGCGCCGTCCTTGGAGTAAACTACCTTGAACTGGTCTGTTGTTGTCAGGTTAAGACCTGAGAACATATACTCGCCTTCAGATGCCTCATTTGCTGTGAGTGCATAGTCAGCGTCTACTGCCCAGTTGGTCATTGTACCAACGATGTAGTAACCATCTGCGCCGGGCTCTGCTGTTGTGCCGGGCTCTGTGGGCTCTGCTGTTGTGCCGGGCTCTGTGGGCTCTGCTGTTGTGCCGGGCTCGTCTGTGGGCTGCTCTTCGCCTGCTACATAAATGCAGTTGTAGAACCAGTCTTCGCCGCCCTGTCCGTCGGGACGGAAGTATACGTCATATGTGCCGGCTGCTGTGATCTCGCCGTTCTGGCCATAGTTGTTGTTATATCCGTCAGGATACCAAACCTTGGGTTCAGCGCCGTTTTCGGAATAACCGATCTTGAACTGATCACTTGTTGTCAGATTAAGACCTGTGAACATATACTCGCCTTCTGCCGCTTCGTTAGCTGTGAGCATATAGTCTTCATCTATCGACCAGTTGTTCATTGTACCTAAGATGTAGTAAGCACCTTCGGGAGCGGGCTCTGTGGGCTCTTCCGTCGTGGGCTCATCTGTAGGCTCGGTGGTCGGCTCGGTGGGAACGATGTCCTCAACCGGGAACTTGTCGATTCTGTCAACTACAAACTTCTGAATAAGTGTAGCGTCAAAAATGTCGACTTCTCCGTCGCCGTTGACGTCGCCCAGGATTATCTGTTCGTCGTCAAGCACCGCTTTGTCCGCCGCTTTCTTCTGAACCAAAGTAGCGTCCATAATGTCAATTACGCCGTCGCGGTTGACATCACCGAACTCATACTGTGATCCGGGAGCTTTGGATGAGTGTTCGTATGCAAAAGTCGGTAATATCGCAAAAGACGAGCATGCGAGAAGTACCGCCAAAAGCACACTAACAAGTTTTGTTGTTCGCTTCATATTTGTTCCTCCTTTATAAATTTGAACATAAAACGAACAGTATAATTATAACAAAATGATTTAAAAATTGCAATAAATTTTAGAAGAAACTTCGCAAAACTTGTAATTAAATTGTAATATTGTTTAAATTAGTTAAAGTTATACACCCTCTGTTGTGCAATTTGCCACCTGATGACATCAACAAAAAAGCAGCTCTTTCCGAGCGGTCAACAGACACTGTGAAAAAGCTGCTTATTTAAACAATTTATAGATTATAATTTGGTTTTTTTCCTCGCTTACAATACCGAGCCCCAAAAATCCCGCGGTGTTTTCGCATACGCGGAAAATCTGCTTATCTTCGGGAGCTTTTTCGCGCAGCGCCGTGCGTGAAATATCGAGCGCGCCGCCGTTTGAAAACCGCTTTGCCTGCATAGGCGAGATATAAAGCGCGGGATAGTCTGAAAACAAACCTTCTACCGAGCGCAGCGCCGATAAAAGCTCTCCCTGCTCCTTTAACTCTTTGAGTTTATCGAGCGTCACACAGTCATCGATCGAAAAACCGCACGCTTCAACACGACGCAAACCGGTCATAACCGCGCCGACGCCGAGCTTTGCGCCCATATCATCTGTGATTGTGCGCACATAGGTACCCTTTGAACAGAAAACTTCAAGCTTGCCGCACTGAGTTTTTCTGTCAAACTCGAGCAGATCAAGCGAATAAACGGTCACCTTTCTTTTTTCGCGCTTGACCTCTATTCCCTTGCGCGCGAGGTCATAAAGACGCTGTCCGTTTTTTTGGACGGCTGAAAACATCGGCGGAAGCTGCCAAATCTCTCCGCGGAAATCATCAAGCGCAGAGGTAATCTGTTCTTCTGTAATATCCGACTCTGTTTTTGTGAGCTCCTTGCCCCAGATATCAAGCGTATCGGTCGTAATTCCGAGCTTGAAATCAGCGATGTATTTTTTGTCGTGGTTCGGGATAAGGTCCTGCGCCTTGGTCGCGCTGCCCAAAAGCACCGGCAAAACGCCCGTCGCGTTCGGGTCGAGGGTTCCGGTGTGACCGGCCTTGCGCTGACCCGTGAGCCCGCGCACAACGGCTATCACGTCAAAGGACGTGAACTCCTTCGGTTTGTCTATCAATAATACTCCGTTCATAGCACATCATCCACAGCGCGCTTTAGCTGAGCCTTTGCCTCTTCGAGCGTGCCGTTTACGGTACAACCGGCTGCCTCTGCGTGGCCGCCTCCGCCGAATTTAGCGCAGAACTCTGCCGCGTTCACGCGCCTGTCGGTGCGAACGGAGACCTTGAACACTCCGTTTTCTTTCTCGCGCATAGTGATGCCGATCATTACGCCCTCGATCTGTCTGGGGATTGAGGCGAGCCCTTCGAGCTCGTCATCGCCTACTCCGAGCTTTTTCTGCATTTCGAGCGTGGCGGCAATGATGGCACAGCGGTCGTTTGAATAGTACTCGATGCCGCTGTAGATCTCCTGCTCGAGCCTTATCTTGAGCTTTGTTTTTGTGTCGAACATCATCTTGTTGATAAGCGGCGCGTCAATGCCTGTGTCGAGCAGATCGGCTGCGACCCTCAATGTCTTTGAGGTGGTGTTGCTGTACTTAAAGCAGCCCGTGTCGGTCGAGATACCCGTATAGAGGCAGTTCGCGATCTGACAGGTGAGCTCAATGTTCATCAGCCTGAACATTTCAAAAAGTATCTCGCAGTTCGCTGAAGCCTCGGGGTCGACAAACTTTACGGGAGCTTCGACCTTGCTGATCCTGTGGTGATCTATGCAGAGGTCGATTTTGCCCTGATATTTTTCTTTGTTTGAGCCGAGGAGCTTTTCATCGGCGACATCTACGCTGACGATAGTCTGAGCCTCAAAGCTCTGCTCCTTTACGCCCTCGGTCAAAAACTTAAAATCCTTGGGCAGGTTTGTGTAGACTACCCTCGCGTTTTTGCCGAGCTGCTGAAGCGCAAGGCAAAGGCCGAAGCCGCTGCCGAGCGTGTCGCCGTCGGGGTACGCGTGGGTTAGTATCTCAAAATTATCGTGCGAAAGCAGGAACTTTGCCGCGGTATCAATACTCATCGGGTTCTTCCTCACTTTCCGTAATGTCGAGGCTGTTGAGGATCCTGCTGATATTCGCGCTGTACTCGATGCTGTCGGTAGCGTTGAAGATCAGCTCGGGAACGTGGCGGAGCTTGAGCCTGTGGCCGAGCTCGCGGCGGATATATCCGCTCGCCGATTTAAGCCCCTTGACCGCCTCTTTGGCACGATCCATACCTTCGATAGCGCTGACATAAACTGTGCAGTAGGACAGGTCGTTTGTTACCTCGACGCGCACTATTGACAAAAACGCCTTGTTTACCCGGGGATCCTTGAGCTCGCGAAAGATCGCGGTGAGTTCTCTTTTAATATCCTCGGTGGCGCGTTCTATTTTATGACTTGGCATTTTTCCTCCAAAAGAGATCAATAAAATCAATCTCTGTATTCTTCTATAGTATAGACCTCAAACATATCGCCTTCCTTGAGGTCGTTGAACTTTTCGAGTCCGATACCGCACTCGTAGCCCTCGCTGACTTCCTTGACGGCGTCCTTGAAGCGCTGAAGAGAACCGATGGCGTCCTCGGCGATAACGATTCCGTCACGAATAACACGAACGCTTGCGCCGCGCTGGATCTTGCCGCTCTTGACATATGAGCCCGCGATAGTACCGACCGACTTGATCTTGATAACGTTGCGGCACTCTGCCATTCCGAGTACGACCTCGCGGGTCTTGGGAGCGAGCATACCCTTCATAGCCGCCTCGATCTCGTTTATGCAGTCGTAGATTACGCTGTACAGGCGCATGTCTACGCCCGAACGCTCGGCGTGATCGGCAGCTACCGAATCGGGACGAACATTAAAGCCTACGATGATAGCCGAAGATGCGTCGGCAAGCATTACGTCGCTTTCGTTGATAGCGCCTACGCCGCCGTGGATAACGTTTACTCTTACCTCGTCGTTAGAGAGCTTTTCAAGCGACTGCTTTACAGCCTCTACCGAACCCTGAACGTCCGCCTTTACGATGATCTGGAGCTCCTTGACCTCGCCTAACTTCATCTGGTCGAAGAGGTTGTCGAGGGTTACCTTTGTCTGAGCGTTGAAGATCTCTTCCTTCTTCTGTGACTTTCTCTGCTCAACAAGTGTACGCGCGAGTCTTTCGTCCGAAACTGCGTCGAACACATCACCGCCGACGGGCACCTCGTCAAGACCTGTGATCTCAACGGGAACGGAGGGACCTGCCTCCTGAACTCTTTCGCCCTTGTCGTTTGTCATTACTCTGACTCTGCCGACCGATGTGCCGGCGATTATTGTGTCGCCCTTATGGAGCGTACCGTTTTGTACGAGCACTGTGGCAACGGGGCCTCTGCCCTTGTCAAGGCGAGCCTCGATGACCGTACCCTTAGCGGCGCGGTCGGGGTTTGCCTTGAGTTCTTTCATCTCGGCAACGAGAGCTACCATCTCGAGGAGGTCGTCAAGGCCTTCCTTTGTCTTTGCCGAAACGGGGATACACGGTGTGTCGCCGCCCCATTCCTCGGGAACGAGCTCATACTCTGTGAGCTGCTGCTTGACCTGCTCGGGGTTAGCGCCGACCTTATCCATTTTGTTGATAGCGACGATTACCGAAACTCCCGCAGCCTTGGCGTGGTTGATAGCCTCGACCGTCTGGGGCATAATTCCGTCGTCCGCGGCTACAACGAGGATAGCGATATCGGTTACCTGAGCTCCGCGCGCGCGCATTGTGGTGAACGCCTCGTGTCCGGGGGTATCGAGGAAGGTGATTGGTCTGTCGTTGACCGAAACCCTGTACGCACCGATGTGCTGGGTGATTCCGCCCGCCTCGCCCGCGGTAACATTCGCGTGGCGGATAGCGTCGAGGATGGAAGTTTTACCGTGGTCAACGTGTCCCATAACAACAACTACGGGAGCTCTGCCCACGAGATTCGCCTCGTCGTCCTCGCTGTCGTCGATGATCTGCTCCTCGATCGTAACAACGACTTCCTTTTCTATCTTCGCGTGGAATTCCATCGCGATAAGTGAAGCTGTATCAAAATCTATTGTATCTGTTGCGGTGACCATTGTGCCCATAAGGAACGCCTTTTTAACGACCTCCGCAACGGTCGCCTTGAGCCTGAGCGCGAGTTCATTTACCGAGATCTCGTCGGGGATCTGGATGGTGATCGGCTTCTGCTTGCGCTCGAGCGCGATCCTCTTTAGTCTCTCAGCCTCTGTCTCGCGCTTGCCGTGGCGTCTGCCTCTCTGCTTCTGCGCGCGGTTAGAGAACTTTTGCTTTTTGGTGGTGTGATCTCTGTCGGTGCTGCGCGACTTTGAGGTACCCGAAGCCAGATCGTCATACTTTGAGTTGTAACGCTCAACATCAACGTTCGTCGCGCGGGTGTCGATCACGCGGCGCTGACGCTGCTTTGACTGCGGCGCGGGCTTATCCTCTTTATTCTCGGCCTTTTTGCCGGAGTCGGCTTTGTCTGCCTTGCCCGACTGCTTTTTGTCGGCCTCTTTTTCCTTTTCCTGCTTTTGAAGTTCCTCGGGCGAGGGGCCGTTCTCAATCTTCTCGTTGCGCGACGCAAAGTATGAATCAAGGCTTTCCACCTTGTTCTCCTGAGTAAATACGTCAAAAATTACATCGAGCTCGCTGTCCTCGAGCGTTGCGCCCGCCTTTTTGTTTACGTTACAGTATTGATCCAAAATCGCGGAGATCTTTTTGTTTGTCACTTCAAGATCCGCGGCGACATCTTTCACCTTGTATTTTATCATATTATTCTCCTCCCTGTTCGTCTTTGATCATTTGTGAGAGCTTGCCGGCAAAGCCGCTGTCCTCAACCGATAACACTCCGCAAAGCTTGCCGAGCGAAAAGCTGAACTCATCCTTTGTCCGGTTTATCATCAGCGCCTCAACGCCGTTCTTTTCGGCCGCCTCAAGCACGGGCTTCAGGCTGTTTTTGGAAAAATCACAGGCGTAGATTACAAGCCTCGATTTTTTGCTCTCTATCGACTCCACCGCGACCTGCGCGCCGATTGTCAGCTTCCGCGCGCGCCGGCAGAGTCCCAAAAAAGACAGAAGTCTGTCGTTCATAAACTAAATATCCTTTACTCCATAGTAAGATTTTCAAGCTCCCGCTCAAGCTGAGCGTAAACCTCGTCGGGTATCTTGCAGCTCAGGGAGCGCTCAAACCGTCTTGCTTTTCTCGCGAGTTCAAAGCACTCGGGATTTTTGCAGACATACGCTCCGCGGCCGGGTTTTTTTCCTGTAAGATCAAGTGATATATCACCTTGAACAAGCACGTTCCCGTCCTCATCGGTGACATCCTTTGACTTGACTACCCTTATCAGCTCGCGCTTGGGCTTCATCTCGGTGCAACCTGTGCACTTTCTTAACGGTATCTTCTTTTTTTGTTTCATACGATACCTGCCTTTTATCTTACTCGACGGCCTCTTCGGCAGCCTCATCCGTTACATCGTCGGTTGCTTCCTCAGCGACCTCTTCCACGGCTTCCTCCGCAGTTTCTTCGATCACCTCGTCAACAGCTTCCTCGGTCTCGGGCTCGTCATCTTCCTCATCCTCGCCGTAGAATCCGCTCTCGGGACGGATATCTATCTTCCAGCCGGTAAGTCTCGCGGCAAGGCGGGCGTTTTGACCCTTGTTGCCGATCGCCAGACTGAGCTGACCGTCGGGCACTGACATCAGCGGGAGAAAGCGCCGAAGAAATGTACTTCTCGGGATCCTCGCTGTACTCGATGATGTCGATCTTCTCGCCGCCGAGCTCGTTTACGATGCTGTTTACCCTCGCGCCCTTGGGACCGATGCAGGCGCCGATAGCGTCTATGTCGGAGTCGTTGCTGATGACCGCCATCTTTGTGCGCGAGCCCGCCTCACGGGCTACGGACTTGATCTCGATGATACCGTCGTAGATCTCGGGGACCTCCTGCTCAAACATACGCTTTACAAGACCCGGATGGGTTCTTGAGATAAACGCGTGCGGGCCTCTCTCGTTGTCCTTGACGTCGGAGATAAATACCTTTACGCGGTCGCCCTCCTGAAGATTGTCGAGTCCGATCTGCTCGTTCTTGGGGAGCATAGCCTCGCTCTTTCCGATTTTGATGGTCGCGATACCGCTCTTGGGGAGCAGTGCTCTGCCCTTTTCTCCGGTAGAGATACCCTGACGTATAACGTTTCGAGCCGAGGACACCGCAATCCTGCCGAGCTTTTTGGGATCGAGCGGAACCTGGATCTCGTCGCCGACCGCGAATTTCTTTCTTTTGTTTATCTGCTTTGCCTGCTCAAGAGTCACCTCGTAGTTGGGATTCTCGACCTCATCCACGATAGTCTTTACAAGCTTTACGTCGAATGTGTTTTTCTCGGGGTCTACCTTGAACACTACGTTCTCATTGCCGTCGTAGTAGTTCTTGCACGCGATCACTATCGCCTTTTCGATCTGCTGAAGCATATAATCCATCGGAATGTCTTTTTCTTTTTCAAACATTCTCAGCGCTTCAAATAATTCCTTGTTAGTCATTTTCCTATCATCCTTTACTATTTTTTAATCGTTCCCTAAGTTCTTTTGATTTTCAGCTTTTGTTCTCGACAGAAAACGTCAGCTGAACTTAATGTTTCGGAAACTTGTTAATATACTGTTTATATATTAAAATCGTCAAGCTTTACCCAAACCATATCCTTTTTGGTAAAGGTCAGCTCGTTTTCGCCG
>CACYQK010000084.1:0-7129 GCA_902776495.1 uncultured Ruminococcus sp.
CGTCAACGGCGACGGAGAAGTCGACATTATTGACGCTACACTTATTCAGAAGTTTGTAGTTGACAGGATCGACAAGTTCCCGGTTGAGGACATCGTTCCCACCGAGCCTACAGATGAGCCCACGACGGAAGAGCCCACAGAGCCCGCTACAAATGAGCCCACAGAGCCCGCTGAAACTATTACTGTTTACTTTACAGACGCTCAGAACTTCGGCGATGTACACGTGTACTACTGGCCCAACGGCGGCGACTGGCCCGGCGTAGCAGCTGTAGAGAAAGAGACAAACGACTTTGGTCAGAAGGTATATCAGGCAACTGTTCCCGCTGACGTAAACGGAATCATCTTCAACGGCAACGGACGTCAGACAGTAGATATCAAAGAAGGTATCGAAGACGGCGCTTGGTGGTATACTCTTGATACACAGGAAGACGGCAAGTACAATGTTGAGCTTGTCAACGCTCCGACAGATCCCACAGATCCTACAGAGCCCTCAACCGAGGAGCCCGCAACAGAGCCCACAACCGAAGAGCCCGCAGCTGAAGACGTATACAGCGTAGCAGGATCATCGGCAGACATCTTTGGTTCAGCTTGGGATGCAGAGAGCAAGACCACAGAGATGACAAAGGGTGCTGACGGCGTATACTCGATCACATTCGAGGACGTACAGCCCGAAAGCAATGTAGAGTACAAGGTCGTTAAGAACCACAACTGGGATACAGCTTATCCCGCTCAGAACGCTACATTCTCTGTAACAGCTGTAAGCGACGTAACTATCACATTCGATCCCGCTACAAGCGCGGTCAACGCGACAGTTACACCTACAGGTGAACCCGAGCCCGAGCCCCAGGGCACAGTTGTTAAGCTTCAGCCCAACAGCAATTGGACACAGGATAACGCTCGCTTTGCTGTCTATGTATTTAACAACAGCACAGGCAAAAGCGAGTGGGCTGATATGACAGCGGTCGGCGACGGCACATATACGGTAACTCTTCCCGAGGGTACATGGGAGAAAGTTATCTTCTGCCGTATGAACCCGTCGGCAGCAGCTAATAACTGGGACAACAAGTGGAATCAGTCCAATGACCTTGACATAGTCGCAGGAAAGACATATGTTGTTCCAACCGGCGCGTGGGACAAATGGACAGCTTAAGCAATATGCTTAATGATTGTTTGATCGATTAACTAAATAACGAAGCGGAGCCGCTCAAGGCTCCGCTTTTGTTATGCGCAATGTTTTGATCCGTCTGAAATATACGGCAAAATTAATATTTTAATGTACTTTTTTATTGACTGAATAACGATATGGAGGTATAATATAACTAATAATTTTATTGGGATGTGAGTATATGATAAGCAAACATGTTAAATGTGATAAATGCGGAAATGAATTCAACATTGAATTTGAAAGAAGCTTTGTTTTTTGCGAATACTGCGGACATAGAATCGAGCTTGATAATAAACCCGAACCGCAGAATGACGAGCAGAAAACCGAGTTAGAGGATACAACAGCGCAGCCTGAACAGGCTGTTTCTCAGACTGAGCCGATTCCCCAACCCGAGCCTCAGCCCGAACCAGTTGCGCAAACTCCGGAGCCCGAGAACAAGCTTCCCGCGGCGATACGCTGCTACAATACCTGCGACTACGCGGGTGCTAACAAGATACTCGATACTCTTAAAAGGGAGGATCCCGAAAACTTTGAGGTTTGGTTCTGCTGCTGCAAGGTAATCGCCGCAGAACAGCCTGCCGATATAAAAGCAGCGTTTGAGAATTATACCGAAGCCGCAGAAAAATGTGTTTCCTGCGCGCCCGAGGGTACCGATGTAAAAGGCAACCTTACGATCGATTTCAACCGCCTGATAAAGACCGTCAATGATACAATCATCGCAAAGCGTCTGTTTATCGCGCCTTACGATCACAGCGTTATGTCCGAGGCGATCCCGTCGTTCAATTATCAGCCGCTTTCAAAGGTCGACGAATACTACTATATAATTATGGACGGTATCAAGGCGTTTCAGGATAAGATCAATCCGGACTATTCAACAAACTATTTCCTCAGTGTTTGGGACAGCAGCTTTTTCTGCTTTGCTCATGACATTACCCAGATGATGGTATTCGATCTGGATAACTGCAAGTTTTTCCAGTGGTACAGAAGTGACCTTGCTAACCGCGTTACAAACGACACTATCTACAAGGCGCTCTGCGATGTAATTTACGCGTACAAAAACGTGTTCATTACACTGTTCAACAGACTTCCGTACAGAGATACAAAGACCACCGCATATAAAAAAATCGCTTTTCTTAACTATTGGCTCTTAAAGCTTAAGAGAACAGACCAGTACGGCAGGACATACCTGCTTATTGCTCAGCCCGCGGACAGAAGCGCGCTTAATCAGGAAGTCAGAAATTACAGAATAATGCTTGATCAGGCGTAAAATTTTTCGGCGCACTTGCTTTTTTTCGCTTTTTGTGATAAAGTGTTATAGGAAAAGCCCCGGAAGTCGGGCAAACCCAGATAATATTGGAGGTAATGAATTTGAAAAAACCGGATAAGAGAGAAACCGTTAATCTGTTTTTCTCCGCATTTTTGATGTTGGCGTTCATTGTTTGCGCTCAGTTCTTTTCTCAGTTTGCCGCAAGCCTTTCAGTCAGCGGCAAGTTAAGCACAGTCGGACAGCTTATATTGATTCTTGTTTATGTTGTTTTCGGTCTGTTGCTGTTTTACGCGACCAGAGTCGGCGACGGCAAGGTAGTAAAGCGCTTTTCACCGCTTACGCTTATCATCCTTGTTCTTCCGTCACTGCTTATTATCATCGCTTCTATGATTGAGATACCGTTTATAAGCGGCTTTGTTTCATCAGCCACAGGAACTACAGTCAGCGTGATAGTTGCTCTCGCGGGCGTTGCGCTCGGTTACGGAATCCCCTACACATTCATCAGCGGCTTTGAGCTTGCGCCTGATGAGGACGAGGATGACGACGAGTTCGACGGCGATGATTATGAGGATGATGACGAAGACGTTCTTGAGGGCGGAGTTGAAGCCGACATCCTTGAAGCTCAGGAAGATGAAGAGGATGAGGACGAAGACGACGAAGCTGAGTACGAAGATGAATAATTCTAAATAACCCTGCTAAAAACAATGGGGCAGCTCAGGCTGCCCTGTTTTATTGAAATCAATATTTGAAAAAGGTGAAAATTATGGGATGTAATCACGATTGCGAAAATTGTTCGAGCAGCTGCGGAACTCAGCAGGACCTGCACGAGGAGCTCAATCCGCAAAGCAGCGTAAAGCATGTTATCGGCGTTGTTTCGGGCAAGGGCGGAGTAGGCAAAAGCATGGTGACCTCTAACCTTGCGGTGACACTCAACCGTCTCGGTAAAAAGGTCGCGATCATGGACGCGGATATTACGGGACCGTCTATCCCCAAGGCGTTCGGTATCAAAGAAAAATGTATGGGAAGCGACTTTGGCATCTTCCCCGCAGAGACCGTGACCGGCATTAAGCTTATGTCGATCAACCTTCTGCTTGAAAACGACACCGACCCGGTCGTATGGCGTGCGCCGATGATCGTAGGCACGGTGAAGCAGTTCTGGACAGACGTTATCTGGGACGACATCGACTATATGCTTGTCGATCTGCCGCCGGGAACAGGCGATATCCCGCTGACGGTTTTCCAGAGTATCCCGCTCGACGGCATCATCGTAGTAGCTTCTCCGCAGGAGCTTGTCGGAATGATCGTTGAGAAAGCGGTCAAGATGGCTAATATGATGAACGTGCCGCTTTTGGGCTTGGTAGAGAATATGAGCTACTTTATGTGCCCCGAGTGCGGCAAAAAACACTCGGTATTCGGCGAAAGCCACATTGACGAAATCGCCGAGAAGTACGACACAAAGGTCATTGCAAAGGTGCCGATCGACCCTGACCTCGCGCAGAGAGTTGACGAGGGCAGAGCAGAGATGTTCGAGGGCGATTACTTTGACGAAGCCGCGCAGTATCTTGAAGAAAAACTGAACAACTAAAAAAATCAGGGCTGACGTTTTGTCAGCCCTGTTGCTTTATCTGTGTATGTACATTCTTGAGGGTTCGGGGTCTTCGCCCTGAACCATAGTCAAAAATTCCCAGCCATAGCGCTCGTAAAAGCCGGTGTGGTCGGTCACAAGGTAGATCGGGGTGATACCCTTTGACTTCATATCGTCAACCGCCATATCGAGCAGCTTGCCGGCGATACCCTGACCGCGGTAGTCTTCCTCGGTATATACGGCGCAGACGTTGGGAGCCAAGTCCTTGCGCTCGTGGAAGTCGTTTTCGATAACGCCCAGACCGCCGACTATCTTGCCGCCGTCAAGGCAAAGATACCAGCCGTATTCGGTGTCACCGCTGAGGTATTCGTCCATACATTCAAGGTATGCCTCCTTGGGCACGCCCCATTTGTCACTGAACCACTGCGCGGCTACGTCCTTTATCTCAGGCTGCTCGCGCAGGGTTATGTAATCATAATTTTTCATATTTGATCCTTTCTTTTCGCCACCAAGACGACCCATCCGCCATCGAAGTGTTCCTCGATAATATCAAAGTATTTGCTGACCTCGGCTTTTACTTCATCGGCTCGGGTGTCGATTATTCCGCTCATAATGTAGACCGCGTCGTGCTTCATAAAGTCGCGCACGCCCTTTGAGAGGAATATTATCGCATCCGCTACGATGTTCGCGAGCACGATGTCGAACTTGCCCTGAACCTTTTCGGTAAAGCTGCCGTGGATCGCGGTGAACTTGTCCGCAACGCCGTTTAGCTCGGCGTTTTCTTTTGCGGTCCTTACGGCGACCTCGTCAATGTCCACGCCGACAGCCTCTGACGCGCCCGTAAGCAGAGCGGCGATGCCTAAAATACCGCTGCCGCAGCCTACGTCGAGCACGGTGTCGCCGGGCTTCATATACTTCTCGCACATCTCAAGGCAGAGGCGGGTGGTTTCGTGACCGCCCGTGCCGAACGCGAGACCGGGGTCGATATTCAGCGCGGTCCTGCCGTTGGTGTCGTAGTTTTCGTACCAGCTCGGAACGATAGTGAGCTTTGAGCCGATGTCGAGCGGAGAAAAGTACTTTTTCCAGTTGTTGCGCCAATCCTCCTCGGCACAGTCCGAAAGCTCGATTCTGTGCGCTATGCCTTCGCTGTCGTAACGTCCGCTTAGGAAAGCAACCGCTTCCGCGGGAGAAACATCGGGCTCAAGGTAGATGTGAACATAAGCCTTGCTCCTGTCCTTTTTAAGAAGCTCCTCGTCTATAAGGTCGATGTGCGCGATGTCCCGAACGGTCTGCTCAAGGTTTGTGTAGTCCTCTATGTAGATGCCGTATGGAACGACGATGTTCGCGATGTCGCTGGCTTTTTCAATGTCGGCGGCGTTGACTTCTATCTTTATTTCTGTCCAGTTATTCATAATTATTCGTTAAAAAATTTCTTAAGAGTTTCAAAGAAGTTCTTGCGCTTTGCGTAGTTTTTCTCGGTCGTTGTGGAGTCAAACTGGCGCACGAGCTCCTTTTGTTTGTTGTTGAGGTTTCTGGGAATCTCAACCAGCACACGACAGTACTGGTCGCCTTGACCGCGTCCGCCGAGGTGGGGGATACCCCTGCCCTTGAGTCTGAAAATATCGTTGGGCTGAGTGCCCTCGTGGATAGAGTAGTTGACCTTGCCGTCGAGCGTGGGAACAACAACCTCCGCGCCCAAAACCGCCTGGGCAAAAGTGATGGGAAGATCGCACCACACATCGTCGCCTCTGCGCTCAAAGATGCTGTGCTTTTTGACGTTGATGTTGACGTGCAAATCGCCCTTTGGTCCGCCGTTATATCCGGCGTTGCCGTGGCCGCTCACGTTAAGCGTCATCTGATCCTTGATACCTGCGGGGATAGTCACATCAACGGTGTGGTTCTTTCTGTGTCTGCCCGAACCGTTGCACTTGTGGCAAGGATTTTCGATAACCTTACCCGTGCCGTGGCAAGCGTCGCAGGAACGCTGGGTCTGGACCGTACCGAACGGTGTGCGCTGATTGACGGTGACCTTTCCCGAGCCGCCGCACGCCGAGCAGGTCTTTGCCTGAGTACCGGGTTCGGCGCCTGTGCCGTGACAGGAGTCGCAGTTGTCAACGCTGTTATAACTTATGCTCTTTTTACAGCCCTTTGCCGCTTCCTCAAAGGTAATGGTTAGGCTCGCGTTAACGTCGCTGCCCCGCTGCGGCTGATTTGCCGCGCGGCCGCGCCTTCCGCCGAAACCGCCGAAAAAGCTAGAGAAAATATCGTCAAGGTCGATCCCCGCTCCGTTGAACGGATTTCCGCCGTAAGCGCCCGCTCCGGCGCCTGCTCCGTAGTTGGGGTCAACTCCCGCGTGGCCGAACTGGTCGTAGCGAGCCTTCTTTTCTTTATCGGACAGAACCTCGTAAGCCTCGTTTATCTCCTTGAACTTTTCCTCCGCGGTCTTGTCGCCGGGGTGAAGGTCGGGGTGATACTTTTTGGCGTACTGTCTGTATGCTTTTTTTATATCATCGTCGCTCGCGCCCTTGTTGAGCCCGAGCACCTCGTAATAATCTCTTTTATCTGCCATTGGATACACTCATTTCTACAGCAAAATTTGCCTTTCGGCAAGCTAAATTTGGCTTTGCCAAGCTAAATTCGCTATAAAACCTGTAATTAAATGCGAAGTTATTAATAGGCGGATTGCGGTGTCGCCGCTGCGACTTATTCGTTAACGTCTGTAAAGTCAGCATCGTATACGTTGCCGTCATTACCGTTGTTATCGTTTCCGCCGTTGTCTGCTCCGGGCTGAGCTCCGCCCATATCGGGAGCACCCTGCTGTTGCGGGTCGCCCTGAGGAGCAGCCTGCTGATAGAGCTTTGCCGATACATCATAGAGAGCCTTCTGCAAATCGTCCTTAGCGGTTTTGATGAGCGATACATCATTCTTTGAAATAGCGTCTCTTACAGCCGATACCTTTGTGTTGATGGTGCTCTTGTCATCCTCGCCGAGCTTGTCGCCGTTTTCGTTTACGAGCTTTTCAGCCTGATAAGCGAGGTTTTCAGCCTCATTCTTAGCGTCGACCTCTTCACGGCGCTTCTTGTCCTCTGCAGCGTACTGCTCAGCGTCCTTG
>CACYQK010000085.1:0-6602 GCA_902776495.1 uncultured Ruminococcus sp.
ACGATAAGGCAAAGGTATCCGATCAGGATTCAACAAAGCCGACCGACGCTCAAAACGGCAACGGCACAAACAATAACTCGAGCAACAACGCCCAGGCGAAAAAGATATTCAGCTCGGATATCAGCGGTTCAAACTCACTCGCAGGTATCTGCGTTACGCTTTTCCAGAACTCCGATGATATCACCGCGCTTTATGACGGTTGCTCGGTGACTATGGAAGTAAACGAGGAAACGTTTTACATAACGATAACCGTAAACGGCAACGACCCGCAGAAATGCGCGAATGTTGCCAACCAGATCAGCGAGAAGTGTATTGAGGTTTACTCTAAGCACTTTGATTACGGCCAGATAGGTATTATCAGAACTGCAAAGGAGCCCGGTTCGCCGATTTCTCCCGATAAGGTTAGGAGCGCGCTCATAGGTGCCGCTATCGGTTTGATCCTCGCTTGCGTAATCTCGATCCTCCTTGAGCTTATCGATACAACTATCAAGCCCGATGAAGATCTTTCGGAGATCTATAAGGTTCCGGTATTTGCCGAGATCCCGGACTTTGAAAGTTAGGGGGGTGACGGAAATTGAAAATCAAGCTTGGTAAGAAAAACAAGAACAGCAACGCTGAAATGCGCACGGAGACGATCTCCGACAAGAGCAAATTCGCTATCGTAGAGTCGTACAAGGCGGCGAGATCGAACATTATGTTCTCGCTTTCCGCTGATGACGACAAGCTTTTTGCCGTGACCAGCTACTCAAAGGGCGAGGGAAAAAGTACGGTTTCCGCCAACTTAGCCATCTCGTTTTCCAAGATGGAAAAGCGCGTTTTGCTCATTGACTGCGATCTTCGTCGTCCGAACATCCACAATGTTTTCAAGGTAGAGAACACGGCGGGTCTTTCAAATATCATAGGCAAGATGGTCGATTATGAGGATGTTGTCCACAGGAATGTGCTCCCGAATCTCGACATCCTTCCCTCGGGCACGATCCCCCCGAACCCCTCGGAGCTGCTCTGTTCGTCAAGGTTCACCGAGTTGGTAAAAAAGCTGCATGAGGATTACGACTACATCATCTTTGACACTCCGCCCATCGGCGTTGTCACCGACGCTTTGCTGCTCAAGGATCTGGTCGCAGGCTTCGTAGTTGTTTTGCGCGAGCGCTCGACTACCCACGGCGACGTCCAGAATATACTCGACAGTATGAAGCTTGCCGACGCTAAGATATTGGGATTTGTAAAGGTCGGATGTATCACCGGCAGAAAGCGCGGCCGCAAGAACTATTACTATTATCAGTATTATTGATACAGAAATATTTCAAAAAAATGCAACAGACTCACCAAGCTTTTGCAGGGTGAGCCTGTTTTCTTTTGCAGTTTTCCCGATTTTTGCAGGATATTAAAAAAAGACTTGCATTTTGGAGGGTTGTGTATTAAAATAATTACGGTAAAAAACGATTATAATTCTAAAGGGGAATAATTATGGATTACTTGAACAGCAGCGCTCAGGAGCTCGAGCGCGAGTATCAGGCGCTGAAGAAAAAATACGAGGAAGTAAAATCAAAGGGACTCAACCTCAATATGGCGAGGGGAAAGCCCGGCAAGGAGCAGCTTGACATATCCAACGGAATGTTGAGCGTGCTCGATGAAAACACCGATTTTGTCGGCAAGGACGGTATGGATATCCGCAACTACGGTATCCTTGACGGCATTACAGAGTGCCGCGAGCTTTTTGCTCAGATTCTCGGAGTAAAAGCCGAAAACGTTATGGTAGGCGGCAGCTCGAGCCTCAATATGATGTTTGACACAATCACCCATATGATGCTCAATCCCGTTGCCGAGGGCTGCAAGCCTTGGTGCGAGGTAAAGGACAGAAAGTTCCTTTGTCCTGCTCCCGGTTACGACCGCCACTTCGGCATCACAAAGTACTACGGCTTTGAGATGATCCCTGTTCCCATGACAGAGGACGGTCCCGATATGGACGTTGTTGAGGAGCTTGTAAAGAACGACGACAGCATCAAAGGCATCTGGTGCGTTCCCAAATACTCAAATCCGCAGGGCATCACCTACAGCGACGAGACTGTAAGGCGTTTTGCGAGTTTAAAACCCGCCGCAAAGGATTTCAGGATAATCTGGGACAACGCTTACTGCGTTCACGATATAAACGACACGCCCGATACCCTGCTCAATATTTTTGACGAGTGCGCAAAGCAGGGCAGCGAGGATATGGTGCTCGAGTTCTGCTCGACCTCAAAGATCACCTTCCCGGGCGCGGGAGTAGCGGCGATGGCGGCTTCCGACAACAACATAAAGATTTTTAAGGAGCGCTATAACTACGAGATCATCAGCTACGACAAGGTCAATATGCTGCGCCACGTAAAGTTCTTCGGCGATTACAACGGCGTTATGGAGCATATGCAAAAGCACAAGGCTATTCTTCAGCCAAAGTTTGAGATCGTGCTCAGCACCCTCAAAAACGAGCTTGAACCCGTTGGAATAGGCGAGTGGACTAACCCCAACGGCGGTTACTTTGTAAGCGTAGACGTGCTTGACGGCACTGCCAAGCGCGTGGTACAGCTCTGCAAGGACGCGGGCGTCGTACTCACGGGCGCGGGCGCTACATATCCGTTAGGTCTTGACCCCAAGGATTCAAACATCAGGATCGCTCCGACCTTCCCGCCGAACAGCGAGCTCAAGGTCGCGATAGACGTGTTCTGCACCTGCGTAAAACTCGCCGCGTGCGAAAAGCTTTTGGAAAAGTAAATATGAATTTAATTCAGGGGCGTGCAATGTACGCTCCTGTTTCTGTAAATAAAACAATTACTATCGGCAAAAAACGCGAGAAAATATTTTTGTTGAATTCTTGCCGATAGTGTGGTATAATAACCATAGGTGATATTTATGAAATACCTGACTGTAAAAGAAATATCGGAAAAATGGGATATTCCCGAGCGAACGGTACGAAATTACTGTTCAAGCGGCAAGATAAACGGAGCTTATCTCTCGGGCAAGATATGGCTGATTCCCGAAGATGCGGAAGATCCGAGGAGTATCGATACCGCAAAAAAGGATTTTCCTCTGCTCGAGCGAATAAAAGAGGAAAAATCCGGCGGCGTGCACGGCGGAATATACCACAAGATACAGATCGAGCTGACGTACAATTCAAATCACATCGAAGGCAGCAGGCTCACGCACGACCAGACCCGTCTGATTTTTGAGACGAGCACTATCGGTGCCGAGGGCGCTGTTAATGTCGATGACATCGTAGAAACGGCGAACCACTTTAAGTGCGTCGATATGATAATCGACAACGCCAACCGCACGCTGAATGAGAATTTTATAAAAAAACTGCACCGGACGTTAAAAAACGGAACGTCCGACAGCCGCAAGTCTTGGTTTGCGACAGGCGAGTATAAAAAACTTCCTAATGAAGTCGGCGGCAGATCAACCACCGCTCCCGAACAGGTTGATTTTGAGATAAAAAAGCTGCTATCGGAATATAATAGGAATTCTGAAAAGAGCCTTGATGATCTGCTCGATTTTCACTGTCGCTTTGAGCGCATCCATCCGTTTCAGGACGGCAACGGAAGAGTCGGCAGATTGATTCTGTTCAAGGAATGTCTTAAGTATCACACCATACCGTTTATAATCGGCGATGACCTAAAGCTGTTCTACTATCGCGGGTTGAGCGAATGGAGCCGCGAGAGGGGATATCTCAGAGACACCTGCCTTACGGCACAGGACAGATTCAAGGAGTATTTAAAATACTTTAGGATAGATTTTGAAAAATAATAGTGTAAATTTTTACATCATATTCTTGTGCAAATCTTATAAAGATAAATATTTACTTATCAAATTTTTACTAATCCATTGACAATTTAGCGAAAAAATCATATAATAGCTCTGTTACGTCTGTAAGTGCGCCCTGTAACAGGGCTCATTTTTTGAGCGTTATGCGTACCGCAGGCAATTATTTTACGGAGGTTTTAAAGGCATGAAAAGAGTTCCAAAGCCGGTATTCTTCATTGTTGCTTTGCTGATACTTGCCTTTACTTACACTGCGATTTTCGGCGTGTCCTACTATGACGGCGATAATAAGATCACAGTATTAAAAGGTATCAGCGACATACGATGGGGAATCGACATCAGGGGCGGCGTAGAGGCTACATTTAAGCCCGCAGACGATTATGACGCAACTGATGAGCAGTTGGAAGCTGCAAAATCTATTATTGAGCTTCGTATGGTTTCGCAGGGTATCACAGATTATGAGCTGTACGCTGACAGAAACAGTGACAGGATCATCGTTCGTTTCCCGTGGAAATCAGATGAACAAGACTATAACGCGGTTGACGCTATCAACGAGATCTCGTCAACGGCAAAGCTTACATTCAGACCGGGTAATTCATACGAGACAACGGACGTGGGTTCCGACGGCGAGTATGTTTATAAAACGCCTACGGGCGAGACCGCCACAGAGCTGATGGACGGCACGATGGTCGATAAGGCCGAGGCGGGACTTATTCAAGACAAAGAAAAAGGCAATCAATACATCGTAAGCCTTGAGCTTACCGACGAGGGCGCAAAGAAGTTTGCGGAGATCACCCAGCAGTATCTCAACAAGACAGTGTCTATCTGGATGGACGATATTATGCTTTCGGCTCCTACCGTACAGGCTGTTATCTCTGACGGTAAGGCTCAGATTTCCGGTTCGTTCACCGCTAAGGAAGCAAACCAGCTCGCCGAGAAGATCAACGCGGGTGCTCTGCCGTTCCAGCTCGAAACAGCTAACTACGGTAACATCAGCCCGACCCTCGGTGAAAACTCACTGATCGCTATGGCGTACGCGGGCATTATCGCGTTTATCGTTATCGCGCTCATTATGCTTATTTTCTATCGTCTGCCCGGATTTGTCGCTATAATCGCGCTTTTGGGTCAGATGGGACTTTCTATCGCGGCTATCTCGGGTTACTTCTTGGCTATCCCGTCATTCACAATGACCTTGCCCGGTATCGCGGGTCTGATACTATCTATTGGTATGGGTGTTGACTGTAACGTAATCACCGCCGAGCGTATCAAGGAAGAGATGCGTTCAGGCCGCACAATTGACAGTGCGCTTGACAAGGGTACCAAGAACTCACTGACAGCTATCATCGACGGTAATATGACGGTAATCATCGTATCTATCATTTTGATGCTCGTATTCGGTCCGTCAAACATCCTGTCGTTTATCTTCGGTGAATCGACTACAGGTACTATCTACTCATTCGGTTTCACACTCCTCGTTGGTGTAATCGCCAACTTCATTATGGGCGTACTGTGCTCGAGACTTATGCTCAAGAGTGTCGCGGGCTTCAAGTGCGTGCGCAAAAAATGGTTGTTTGGAGGTGCTAAGAATGGCAAATAAGATCAATGCTAAATCACAGGCTCCTCTGACCAAACAGGAAATCAGCGAGAAATACAACGGCGGCAGAAAGATAATTGATTTTGTCGGCAAGAAAAAGATTTTCTTCGGTATTTCGCTCGGTATCATAATCATCGGTATTATCTTTAACTGTATCTTCGGCACAAGGCTCGACATTCAGTTCTCGGGCGGTGCTACTCTGACATTCAGCTACACAGGCGACGTTGACCAAGGCGAGTTGCGTGATTTTATCCAGGATAAAACAACTGATACGATCACCGCGCAGTTCTCTCAGGACCTTATGGGCAACACCGGCAACAACGTTACCGTACAGTTCTCGGGTAATGATTCGATCGAGACAGAGATCCAGCAGAACCTCGAATCAGAGCTTCAGGAAAAGTATCCCGATAATAACTTTGTGTGCTTAGAGGCAAACTCTGTAGACGCTTCAATGGGCTTTATGTTCCTGCTCAAGTGTCTTGCCGCGGTAGCTCTGGCAAGTATTTTGATGGTTATTTATGTAACGATCCGATTCCATAAGATCGGCGGTCTTTCGGCCGGTGTAATGGCTCTTGTAGCCCTCTTCCACGACGTTGCAATGATCTACTTCCTATATGTCATCTTCCAGATGCCTATCGACTCTAACTTTATCGCGGTAGTTCTTATGATCATCGGTTACTCGCTGAACGATACCATCGTAATTTACGACCGTGTTCGTGAGCAGAGAAGGCTGATGAACAGAGTGGCGGACATAGGTACTATCTTCAATGTCAGCTGTACAAAGTCATTTAAGAGAACTATTATGACGTCGGTAACGACTCTAAGTGCGATACTTGTCGTTTATATCGTCGCTTGGGTATTCAACATCGCGTCGGTAAAGGGCTTCGCTCTTCCGATGATGATCGGCGTTATCTCAGGTTGTTATTCTTCGATCTGCATCGCCGGCCCGCTTTGGGTTATGTGGCAGAACCGCAAGGAAAAGAATAAAGCAAAATAAAACATTTCAAAGGCGTTGCTTCGGCAGCGCCTTTTTTGTCGCGGCGGCGACACCGCTTTAAAGCCTCCCCCAACACTTGTTTTGGGGGAGGTGGCATTTTGCTTGCAAAATGACGGAGGTGGCTGCGTTGCCAATAGCGCTATTTTTGATATTGCAATTGACAACGTGATATAAACACAGGCTCGCCCCCTCAGTCGCTACGCGACAGCTCCCCCATAA
>CACYQK010000086.1:0-6898 GCA_902776495.1 uncultured Ruminococcus sp.
AAAAAGTGTGTAACTCCGATCCGAAGCTACACACCGAAAAACGCATAACTCCGATTGTTGCTACACAAACTTATGGCATTCTCTGGGAATACGCAAGTGGAGAATGCGCTTTTACCGAAGTAAAAACGCTATTCCCATAGAAGCCATAATATTAAGTTCGTGTAGCACTTTTATAATATCACAAAAATACCCATTTTTCAATCCTCCAAACATCAAATTTACTCTTTTTTATGTTGATATATTTAAGTAAACCGATAGGATGAAGTGGCGACCCTCACGGTCGCCGTTTTTTTAGTTATCCATATAATACGTAAGGGTCGGTTTTGACCGACCCCTACGAATTTTAGGTTTATACCCTTTTGAATTTTAGATTTGTGTAATCCATTAACGGCAGTTCCATCGCGTTAAGGTTGAGCACGCAGTTGTAAAACGCGTCGTCGTCGAGCAGCGCTTCGGGGGTGTGGGCGTCGTAGCCTATAACCACGCTGTTGCCGATCTCAGAGGCTAATTTCCAAAACTCCGGTTTTGGGTAGCCTTTTTTGTTTGTGATACCCAAAAGATTGTACTCAAGCGGGATGTGCATATCCCTTGCGCAAACGCAGAGCTGCGCCATTTTTTCGCGGTAATATCCAGGGTCGCCCTCGTAGTAGAGGATATCGGGGTGAGCTATGTAGGTAAAAACGCCCGTGTAGATCCCCTCGCAGACCTGCTCAACATACCGCTCCAAAAGCGTTTCGTCAAGGTTTTTGCGCGGCGCGTAAAACGAATCCCGGTCGTACTCGTTGCCGACAAAGTGCTGACCCAAGATCATATAGTCGAGCTTGTAGGGCTTTACGAACTCCATAAACTTTTTGAATGTTTTGGGGTAGTACTCCGTTTCGAGCCCGAGCAGGAGCTCGATATCGTCCTTGTATTCCTTTTTTAAAGCCCTTATGCTGTTAACGTATCCCTCGAATTCCTCGGGACGCATCCTGAAATTGCTGTAATAATCGGTGCCGGGGAAGAACTGCGGACAGTGGTCTGAAAAGCCGAGTGTTTTTATTCCGGCTTTTATCGCCGCCTCAACATATTCTCTGTCCTCGCCCTGCGCGTGATTGCAGCGTTTGGTGTGGGTGTGTAGATTGTACCTCATTTTTATTTCCTCTAAAGAATTATAGTATTTTTCTTTACATATTGATTATATATCAAAATGACGGAGTTTTCAACAACAAAAGGGTGTAATTTTGTTACAAAATCCGCTGTTATTTCTTCTATAAAATTATAAGGTTACAATTTCGCAAACATACTATATATTGTGTTTGGAAGTGTTGACATAACCATAACTTGTGTGGTATAGTTTTGGGGTACGGTTGGATACGACCGATTATTTTTGACTGATCCGGAGGTTGTTTTATGGTGTACGGCAGGATCCATTCCACCGAGAGCTTCGGCTCCGTAGACGGTCCGGGAGTAAGGTTTTTGATATTTACACAGGGCTGCAATATGCGCTGCAAATTCTGCCATAACGCGGATACCTGGAACAAAAACTCGGGCGAGCAAAAGACTGCCGACGAGCTTATCAAGACGGCGCTCAGGTACAAAGCGTACTGGGGCGACAAGGGCGGCATCACCGTCAGCGGCGGCGAGCCGCTGCAGCAGATCGACTTTTTGCTCGAGCTTTTTGCAAAGGCAAAGGAGAACGGCGTCAATACCTGCATCGACACCGCGGGTCAGCCGTTCACAAGGCAGGAGCCGTATTTTTCAAAGTTCAAAAAGCTCTGTGACCTGACGGATTTGTTCATCTGCGACATCAAGCACATTGACCCCGAACAGCACAAAGCGCTGACAGGCGTCAAAAACGATAATATTCTTGATATGCTCCGCTATTTGTCGGACATCGGCAAGCCGGTATGGATACGTCAGGTGCTCGTGCCGGGCATTACCGACAAGGATGAATCATTAGTCAAGACAAGGGAGTTTATCGACACACTCAAAAATGTTGAAAAGGTCGAGGTTTTGCCCTACCATACGATGGGCGCGTACAAGTGGAAGGAACTCGGAATGGATTATCCGCTTGAGGGAGTTGAACCTCCGACTGATGAAGGTATAGAAAAGGCAAAGGAAATTTTGACAGGAAACGCAGAAGGAGAATGAAAATGAAAGCGTGGAGAGGTTTTAAAGGCAGAAAATGGCAGGAGGACGTCAACGTCCGCGATTTTATTCAGAACAACTACACTCCGTACGACGGCGACGAGAGCTTTCTTGAAGCTCCTACAGAGGCTACCGAAAAGCTCTGGGACAAAGTCCAGGCTCTTCAAAAGGAAGAGAGGGCAAAGGGCGGCGTGCTCGAGTGCGAGACCGAGGTTGTGTCAACGCTGACCTCATACGGCCCCGGATATATCGACGAGGAGCTCAAAGACCTTGAAAAAATCGTCGGACTCCAGACAGACAAGCCGCTAAAGCGCGCGTTTATGCCCTACGGCGGCATCAAAATGGCGGCTCAGGCAGCGTCTACCTACGGCTACAACGTAAACGAGAATTTAGTCGACATCTTTACAAACTACCACAAGACCCACAACCAGGCGGTGTTTGACGTTTACACCCCCGAGATGAAAAAGGTTCGCCACAACCACATCATCACAGGACTGCCCGACACCTACGGCAGAGGCAGGATAGTGGGCGACTACAGGCGCGTTGCGCTTTACGGCCTCGACTACCTAATCAAGCGCAAGGAAAAAGATCTCCGCTACTGCGGCGACAGAAATATGAGCGAGGAGCACATCAGGCTAAGGGAAGAGATCGCCGAGCAGATCCGCGCGCTCCACGGAATGAAAGAGATGGCGAAGATCTACGGCTACGATATTTCGCGCCCCGCAGAAACCGCTCAGGAGGCGGTTCAGTGGCTGTACTTCGGCTACCTCGCCGCAATCAAGACCCAAAACGGTGCGGCGATGAGCGTCGGACGTATCTCGACCTTCCTCGATATTTACATCAAGCGCGACCTTGATGAGGGAACCCTGACAGAGAGCGAGGCGCAGGAGCTTATCGACCACCTTGTTCTTAAATTCCGCCTTGTAAAATTCGCGCGTATCCCGTCCTACAACGAGCTGTTCTCGGGCGACCCCGTGTGGGTAACTCTCGAGATGGCGGGAGTAGGTATGGACGGCAGACATATGGTCACCAAAAACGACTTCCGTTTTCTGCATACGCTCGAGAATATGGGACCCGCGCCCGAGCCTAACCTTACGGTGCTCTGGTCGTCAAGGCTTCCCGAAAACTTCAAGAAATACGCGTCAAAGATCTCGGTCAACACCTCGTCTATCCAGTACGAGAACGACTGCGTGATGCGTCCGGTCTGGGGCGACGATTACAGCATTTGCTGCTGCGTTTCCGCTACTCAGACGGGTAAGGAGATACAGTTCTTCGGCGCGAGAGCCAACCTCGCAAAGTGCCTCAACTACGCCATAAACGGCGGCATTGACTTCAAGACGAGGGAGCAGGTCGGCCCCGAAATCAGACCTATCACAAGCGAGTATCTCGATTTTGTCGAGGTTATGCACAACTTTAATATTATGTTTAGCTGGCTTGTTGAGCTCTACGTCAACACGCTCAACCTCATCCATTATATGCACGACAAATACTACTACGAGGCTGCCGAAATGGCGCTTATCGACACCTACACCCGCCGCACCTTCGCAACGGGTATCGCAGGTTTTTCGCACGTTGTCGATTCAATCAGCGCTATCAAGTACGCCAAGGTCAAGACTATCCGCGACGAGGACGGCTTTGTTGTCGATTACGAGGTTGAGGGCGACTTCCCGCGCTACGGCAACGACGACGAGGACGCTGACGAGATCGCGATCTGGCTGTTAAAGGCGTTTATGAAGAAGGTCAGGGAGCACCACACCTACCGCAATTCCGAGCCCACGACATCGATCTTGACGATCACCTCAAACGTTGTTTACGGCAAGGCCACAGGCGCAACACCCGACGGCAGAAAGGCGTACGCACCCTTCGCGCCCGGCGCTAACCCCGCCTACGGAGCGGAGAAAAACGGACTCCTCGCCTCGCTCAACTCAGTAGCGAAGCTGCCGTATGAGTTCGCTCTTGACGGAATTTCAAATACACAGACCATCAGCCCCGACGCTCTCGGCCACGATGACGCCGAGAGGATAGACAACCTATGGCATATCCTCGACGGCTACTTTGACAAAGGCGCGCATCACCTCAACGTCAATGTGTTCGGCGTTGAAAAGCTCAAGGATTGTATGGAGCACCCCGAAAAACCCGAGTACGCGAACTTTACTATCCGTGTGTCGGGCTACGCGGTCAAGTTCATTGACCTCACCCGCGAGCAGCAGCTTGACGTTATCGCAAGAACCGAGCACAAGGTATTATAATAAAGATACAGGCAGGCTTTCGCGGCCTGCCTGTTAGTTTTGGAGATAATAATGAACAGATATGAGCTTGAAAAATTCATACTCGAAGCCTACGGCGTAAAGCCCGATCACCCGTGGGAGAAAATTCCGGACGGAGCTGTTTTCAGACACCAAAGCAACAACAAGTGGTTCGCGCTTATAATGGACGTTCGCAAATCGCGCCTCGGGCTCAGCGGCGATGAAGAGATCGGAGTTGTCAATCTAAAATGCGACCCGGTTCTTATCGGCACGGTACGGCAGGAAAAGGGGATTTTCCCTGCGTATCATATGAACAAGGAGCACTGGATCTCGATCGCGCTTGACGGCAGCGCTGATGACGAAAGAATAAAATCCCTCGTTGACATAAGCTTTGAGCTGACGGATGTTAAGGTGAAGAGGAAGAAAAACTAAATCCATTCGGCGGATATAATATTATTGACAAACCATTTTTTATTTGATATAATAACGCTTGTGGATCAAGCAAATCGCTCCGCCTCGGCAACTCTCAGCCGTGTAAAAATATGAGAGAATACGCAGGTATGGCGGAATTGGTCGTGTTGCGAGCGCTGCCGGCGGCAGATGAAGCGAGCAAAAGCGTTCCGACTTCCTGCAATACGCGGATCAAGCGATAGCTCCGCCTCGGCTCTCACCTCTCTGCCGTGTAAAAATACAGAGGGTAAAAACTTAAAATGCAGGTATGGCGGAATTGGCAGACGCGCATGGTTCAGGTCCATGTGAAAGCAATTTCATGCAGGTTCAAGTCCTGTTACCTGCACCAGCATGAGTGTTGATAACGGACTTAAGTTATCAACACTAATTTTTTATGGCTCTCTGTCAATAGTTGGGGTAAACCCGAATATCAGTGCTTAACAGGTGCAAACATTTATTGTGATCCCATCTCTTAAGTCGATGAGAATGCTTGAAACAAATAATGATAAAACACGGAGTTCCTATTCCTTGTTTAGCAGCTCAAATTTTGACACCATGTTTTCGCAAATAGTTAGACGGGTTCGAATTCTCGAGATGCATTTTCGTCAGATGGACTAATACAAATCAATTTTATTACAGGGAGTTGATACCTTGAAGAAAAGAATTATTGCTGTACTTGGTATACTGGCTGTCCTTTCAAGTATACTGTTGGTAGGTTGCTCTGAAAGCGGATCAGAGACAAAAAAAGAAACGATCGGTATCATCGGTGCGATGGATGATGAAGTCGCTTCCTTGAAGAAAGCGGCAGATATTCAGAAAACGACAAAGATCGCAGAGATGGAATTCTGCGAGGGCACTCTGGGCGGAAGGAATGTCGTGATAGTTAAATGCGGGATGGGTAAGGTGAATGCCGGTATCTGCGCCCATACTTTGATCAACGATTTTGACTGCACAAAGATCATCAATACCGGCGTCGCAGGCTCTCTGGACAGTAAAATCGATATCGGAGATATTGTGGTATCGACCGAAGCCGTTCAGCACGATTTTGACGTAGAAGCCATCGGCTTTAAAAAGGGTGAGATCCCATACACCGGGCAAGTCGCATTCCCTGCGGATGAGGCGCTTCGATCTGCGGCGGTTGAAGCGGTACAAAAGTCCGCTCCCGATATTCATGTGTTTGAGGGCAGAGTGTGCTCCGGCGACAAGTTCATCTCTACAAAAGAACAAAAGGATACGATAATTAAGAATTTCGGCGGAATGTGCTGTGAGATGGAGGGCGCAGCGATCGCGCAGACCTGTTATCTGAACAGCACGCCCTTTGTCATCATCCGTGCAATCTCCGATAAACCTGACGGAGGAGGAAGCGTTGATTTTAATGAATTTCAGGCTGAGGCTGCTGCAAGATGCGCCGCAATCGTACAGTATATTGTAGAAAGATTATAATGTAAGTATGAATTTGGGTGATGACACATATATCGCATGCAGCTTACCGAGTGGTAGCGTTCATAATTATTTAAAAGGAAGATGAAGATATGTACAAGATAACCCTGGGAGACGCTATTCCGATGATAGGCTCATTTGGTATTCATTTGGATTATACTGCAAAAAAGTCTCGGTAACGATGCGCTGATCCTTGAGGAAGGGTTAAACGGCAGAACAACGGCATTTGATGATCCTGATTGTGCAAACCGACCGCTTGACGCGGCTGTCATCATGCTGGGCACCAACGACTGTAAAAGCGTTTTTCACGCAACAGCTGACGAGATCACTGCGGGCTTAGAGAAGCCGCATTGAATTTTGGTAATGATGAGCAATCTCTCGCAGTAAGCAGAGAGTTGAAAGATGCGTATAAAGCGCTGTCTAACAAATACGGCGCCGCTTTTCTTGCCGCTTCGGATATCACTGAGGCTAGCAAAGTCGATGGTCAGCATTTGACAGCGGAAGGTCACCATGCGTTATCTGAAGCTGTTCTGAAAGTAATGAATAATATATTGTGACGGAAGTCCCTGCTTATGAGTGCACTCACAACAAGACGATCGGGATGATGTAAAGTGCAAATCCGCGCTTGCAAC